>NZ_JBHWJI010000159.1:0-1041 GCF_042731515.1 Streptomyces sp. NPDC059850 | reverse complement strand
CTGCTGGATGCCGCGTGCCGAGTCCCGGATCCGCTGGTGGTTGCGGTGGATCTTGATGTGGTGGGGGCGGTGGGTGGTGGTGTGCCTGCGGTGTTGCGTGGGTTGGTGGTGGGTCGTGTGCGGCGTCGGGTGGCTGTTGGTGGTGTGTCGGCTGGTGGGTTGGCTGGGCGGTTGGTGGGGTTGGATGAGGGTGGTCGGTTGGATGTGGTGGGTGAGGTGGTGCGGGGTTGTGTGGCGGTGGTGTTGGGGTTTGGTTCGTCGGGTGAGGTGCGGTCGGGGGTGGCGTTCAAGGAGTTGGGTTTTGATTCGTTGACGGCGGTGGAGTTGCGTAACCGTTTGTCGGCGGTGACGGGGTTGCGGTTGCCCGCGACGATGGTGTTCGACTATCCGACACCACACGCCCTGGCCAGCTACCTGTGCACCCGGTTGGGCGGCGAGACGGCCCGACCCACCATGCCTGCTGTGACCTCGACGGCCACCGACGAGCCAATCGCCATCGTCGCGATGACCTGCCGGTTCCCGGGCGGGGTCACCTCCCCGGAGAGCCTGTGGGACCTGGTGTCCTCGGGCGATGAGGCGATCGGGGAGTTTCCGACCGGCCGGGGCTGGGACCTGGACGGCCTCTTCCACCCGGACCCCGACCACCCCGGCACGTCCTATGCCCGCAAAGGCGGGTTCCTCTACGACGCCGATGCGTTCGACGCGGGGTTCTTCGGTATCAACCCGCGCGAGGCGCTGGCGACGGATCCGCAGCAGCGGTTGTTGCTGGAGGCGGCGTGGGAGGTGGTGGAGCGGGCCGGTATCGACCCGGTGTCGTTGAAGGGCACCCCGACCGGCGTCTACGCCGGGGTCATGTACCACGACTACGCCACCGGGCTCAGCGGTGGCGACCCCCGGTTGGAGGGCTACGCGATGCTCGCGGGCTCGGGCAGCGTGGTCTCGGGCCGGGTGGCGTACACGCTCGGGTTGGAAGGTCCGGCGGTGACGGTGGACACGGCGTGTTCGTCGTCGCTGGTGGCGATGCATCTGGCGGCGCAGGCG
>NZ_JBHWJI010000158.1:0-1046 GCF_042731515.1 Streptomyces sp. NPDC059850 | reverse complement strand
AACTCCCCATAGGACAGCGACACCTCACCACACGCCACCGCCCACGCACCGGGAACAGCCGCCACCTGCTCCTCGAACAACACCGGCAGCGAAACACCCGGCACCTCCACCGCCGTATCGTTCCACTCCTCCAGCACACGCCGACGCTCATCGCCCACCAGCACATCCACCCGACGCACCGGCACATCAGGCGAGCCCAGCACCGTGTCCAACAGGCCCACGAAGCTCCCGGCCAGCCGCTCGGCGGAGGCCGGGTCGAAGAGGTCGGTGTTGTAGTCGAGTACGGCGTGAATGCCCACGGGCGCACCGGAGGCGTTGCGCTGCTCTCCGAGCACGAAGGACAGATCGTGACGTGCGGCGCCGGCGTCGATGCGCTGTTCCGTCACCTCCAGCGCCTCGGTCGGCCCGGCCACGTCGGCACGGCCGACGCTGTTGAGGGTGAGCATGACTTGGAAGAGGGGGTGGCGGGAGAGGGAGCGTTCGGGGTTGATGAGGTCGACGAGACGTTCGAAGGGCAGGTCCTGGTGGGCGTACGCGCCCAGAGCGGTTTCCCGGACCCGGCCGAGCAGCTCCCCAAAAGTGGGATCGCCGGACAGGTCGGTGCGCAGGACCAGGGTGTTGATGAACAGACCGACCAGGTCGTCCACCGCGTCGTCGCTGCGCCCAGCGATCGGGGTGCCGACCGGCACGTCCTCGCCCGCACCGAAGCGGGACAGCAGCAGCGCCAGCGCCGACTGCAGCACCATGAACACCGTGGCACCGCTCTGCCGCGCGACCTCCAGGGCCATGGCGTGCGTCTCCGCGGAGAGCCCGAACTCGAACCGGCCACCGACGCGGGAAGGGGCGGTGGGGCGGGGGCGGTCGGCGGGGAGGGTGATCTCGGCGGGGATACCGGAGAGCTGGGTCGTCCAGTAGTCGATCTGCCGGGAGATCAGGCTGTCGGGATCGTCCTCGGAGCCGAGGAGTTCACGCTGCCACAGCGCGTAGTCGGCGTACTGCACCGGCAGCGGCGACCACCGCGGCACCTCACCCGCCACCCGCGCCTG
>NZ_JBHWJI010000157.1:0-1119 GCF_042731515.1 Streptomyces sp. NPDC059850 | reverse complement strand
CGGGCGGCGCCCCCCCCCCCCCCCCCCCCCCCGGGGGGGCGGGGGCCCCCCCCCCCCCCCCGGGGGCCGGGGCGGAGCCCCCCGCGCGGCGGAGCCGCACATCGATAGGTGCGGGAAGGGGCGGGGTGGGGGAAAGGCCCCCGCCTAGATCACGCGAAACAGGTCCGCCGCCGCCCGCACATCCCCAAGGTCCTCGACAGAGCGCAGGTTGTCGCACAACGCCTCCAAGACCGAGCCCGCCTCGGCGGCCCCTGGCGCGCCCACCGCCACGCCGAAGACCCGGAACCCCAGCACCCGCTTGGCCTCGTTCCACCCCCGCATCCACTCCTCCGAAACCCCACACTCGTCATCGGTGATCATCACGATGTCCCCCCGCCGCCGCGCGGCATCGTTGAACTCCTCCCCCAGCAGGTCACGGGCCACCGACAGCGGCGCCTCGTAACTCGTACCGCCCCCCAGAAAGGTCTCGGCGAAGTCGAGGACCCGGTCGACACCGGCGGGCGGGCCCCCAGCCAGGAAGCGGAAGACCTGGATCTTGTCGGCGGCGGAGAACAAGATCCCCACGAAGTCGCGCCCCGCCGCACGGGCCTGATCCAGCAGCGCCAGGGCGCACGCCTTGGCCCACGCCTCCCGCGTCACCCCACCCGGCCCGGCCTCGTACATGGAGTGCGAGGTGTCGACGCACGCGATGATGGCCCCCTGCCCGGTGGTCTGCTCGCCCTGGCTGTCGTACAGCATCAACTCCCCGGCGGCGTAACGCGCGGCGAACACCGCGCGCAGCTCCGGCAGGCCGAGGTTGGCCAGCTCGGAGGGGATGACGCGGGAGAGGTCGTCGCCGAGCGTGACGCCGACCAGCTCCCCGGCGGCGTTCTCCACCTTGCGGGCGCGCTCGCCATCGGCCATCTGCCGGAAGCGGCCGATCAGTTCGGCCCACCGCGCGAGTCGGCCGGTCCGCAGCCGCTCGGCGAGCCGGGCGCGCTGCTCGAACGGCATACGTTCCAGCTCACCGCCCCCAACCCCCCACGCCCGCATCAGCGCGGCCTCCTCCCGGACGGCCTCGGCGGCCCGCGCCTCCGCTTATTTCTCTTTGGCGCGGAGGCCTGGTGAGTTGGCTGCTTG
>NZ_JBHWJI010000156.1:0-1208 GCF_042731515.1 Streptomyces sp. NPDC059850 | reverse complement strand
GTCTCCCGAACCCGATCCACCAACGCACGGAACGTCGGATCACCCGACACATCCGTCCGCAACACCAACGTATTGATGAACAACCCCACCAAGTCATCCACCGCATCATCACCACGACCCGCGATCGGCGTCCCGATCGGAACGTCCTCACCCGCACCCGAACGCGTCAACAACACCGCCAACGCCGCCTGCAACACCATGAACACACTCGACCGCGACTCCCGAGCAAACCCCGCCAACCGCACCGACAACTCCACCGGAACCTCAAAATCCACCCGCGCACCACGATACGAAGCCACCGCCGGACGCACCCGATCCCACGGCAACTCCAACTCCACCGGAGCCCCCGCCAACCGATCCGCCCAATACGCCAACTGCCCCGACACCACACTCCCCGCATCAGCCTCAGACCCCAAAAACTCCCGCTGCCACAACGCATAATCCGCATACTGCACCGGCAACCCCACCCACACCGGCACCACACCCCGCAACCGCGCCTCATACGCCACCGTCAAATCCCGCACCAACGGACGCAACGACCACCCATCCGTCGCAATGTGATGACACACCAACGACAACACGAAATCCTCAGACCCCAACTCAAACAACACCACCCGCAACGGCAACTCCGAACCCAAATCAACCGGCCGTGCAGCCACTTCCGACAGCCGCTGCCCGAGTTCCCCTTCCGACACCGCCTCCTCCTGCCACGGCACCTCAACCCCCGGATCCAGCACCACCTGGAAGGCACCCTCGGCGTCCTCGGCGAACACCGTCCGCAACACCTCATGCCGGGACACCACATCACCCACAGCCGCGCGCAACGCCACACGGTCCACCGCCCCGCCCAACCGCACCGCCATCGGCACGTTATACGTCCCCGACGGACCCTCCAGACCATGCAGGAACCACAACCGCTCCTGCCCGAACGACAACGGAAGCCGCTCCGGACGCACCCGCGCCACCACCCCCGAACGACCCACCACCGCACCATCCAACACCCGACTCAAACCCGCCACCGAAGGCGTCTCGAACAACTGCCGAATCGACAGCTCAACCCCCAACACCGACCGCACCCGACCCACCAACCGCGTCGCCAACAGCGAATGACCACCCAGATCGAAGAACCCATCATCGATCCCCACCCGCTCCACACCCAACACATCCGCGAACAGACCACACAGGATCTCCTCACGCGGCGAACGAGG
>NZ_JBHWJI010000155.1:0-1452 GCF_042731515.1 Streptomyces sp. NPDC059850 | reverse complement strand
TGATGTGGCGTCGTCGATGGCGGACGGGTTGGCGTCGGTGGTGAACGTCTACGGGCCGACCGAGACCACGGTGTGGTCGACCAGTGCGCGGGTGTCGGGGCCGGAGGTGTCGATCGGCCGTCCGCTGGCGAACACGCGGGTGTTCGTGCTGGATGATGCCTTGCGCCCGGTGCCGGTCGGGGTGCGCGGTGAGCTGTATATCGCGGGTGCGGGTGTGGTGCGTGGTTACCACGGTCGGCCGGATCTGACGGCGGAGCGTTTTGTGGCGTGTCCGTGGGGTGGGGGTCGGATGTATCGCACGGGGGATGTGGTGCGGTGGAAGGCCGGGGGCGCGCTGGAGTATGTGGGGCGTTCGGATGCCCAGGTGAAGGTGCGGGGATTCCGCATCGAGCTGGGCGAGGTGGAGTCGGGGTTGTTGGCGGTCGAGGGTGTGGGCCGTGCGGTGGCGGTGGTTGATGAGGGTGTGCTGGTGGGGTATGTGGTGCCGGAGCCGGGTGCGGTCGTGGATGCGGCTGAGGTGCGTGAGGGGGCGCGTTCGCGGTTGCCGGAGTACATGGTTCCTACGGTGGTGATGGTGCTGGATGCGGTGCCGTTGACGCCGAACGGGAAGGTGGACCGGCGGGCTCTGCCAGCTCCGGACTCCGCACATTACGAGATGGGCTCGCGGGTGGCGCGGTCGCCGCGTGAGGAGATCGTGTGTGGTCTGTTCGGTGAGGTGCTGGGGCGGTCCCGGGTGGGGATTGATGAGGGGTTCTTCGATCTGGGTGGTCATTCGCTGCTGGCCACACGGTTGGTGTCGCGGCTGCGGTCGGTGCTGGGTGTTGAGGTGTCCATTCGGCAGTTGTTCGAGAATCCGACCGTTGCCGGGCTGAGCCGGGTGCTCGATCAGGCAGGTGGGACGCGTCCGGCGCTGCGGGCCGGGAGGCGGCCGGAGCGGGTCGGGTTGTCGTTCGGGCAGCAGCGGTTGTGGTTCTTGCACCGGTTGGAGGGCCCGTCCGCGACGTACAACATTCCGCTGGCGCTGCGTCTTTCGGGGCAGTTGGACCAGCCAGCGTTGCGCGCGGCCCTGGCCGATGTGGTGGCCCGGCACGAGAGTCTGCGGACGGTGTTCGCGGAGGATGCCGAGGGCGCGTATCAGGTGGTGCTGGACGACGTGGAGGTGCCGTGGGAGGTGGCCACGGTCGCCGAGGACGAGGTACCTGCTCGCTTGGCCGCCGCCGCGCGCCATGCTTTCGACCTTGCCACCGAGATCCCCGTACGGGCCACGCTCCTGGAAACCGCACCTGACCAGCACACCCTCCTGCTCCTCGTCCACCACATCGCCAGCGACGGATCCTCAACCCGCCCGCTGATGCGCGATCTGGCCGCCGCGTATGAGGCGCGGGTGGCGGGTGAGGTGCCGCGGTGGTCGCCGCTGCCGGTGCAGTACGCCGACTACGCGCTGTGGCAGCG
>NZ_JBHWJI010000154.1:0-1543 GCF_042731515.1 Streptomyces sp. NPDC059850 | reverse complement strand
GGGTGGCGTACACGCTCGGGTTGGAAGGTCCGGCGGTGACGGTGGACACGGCGTGTTCGTCGTCGCTGGTGGCGATGCATCTGGCGGCGCAGGCGTTGCGGCAGGGGGAATGCACGCTCGCTTTGGCGGGTGGTGTGACGGTGATGGCCACGCCGGATGTGTTCACCGGCTTCTCGCGCCAGCGCGGCCTGGCCCCCGATGGGCGCTGCAAGCCCTTCGCCGCAGCCGCTGACGGCACCGGCTGGAGTGAGGGCGTCGGGCTGCTGCTCCTGGAGCGGTTGTCGGATGCGCGGCGCAACGGCCACCGGGTGTTGGCGGTGATCCGGGGTTCGGCGGTGAATCAGGATGGTGCGTCGAATGGTCTGACGGCCCCGAACGGTCCGTCGCAGCAGCGAGTGATCCGGCAGGCGCTGGCCGGTGCGGGTGTGTCGGCCGCCGAGGTGGACGCGGTGGAGGCGCACGGTACGGGGACGACGCTGGGCGACCCGATCGAGGCGCAGGCACTGCTGGCGACGTACGGCCAGGAGCATTCCGTCCAGCAACCGCTGCTGCTCGGCTCCATCAAGTCGAACATCGGGCATACGCAGGCGGCCGCTGGGGTGGCCGGTGTCATCAAGATGGTGCAGGCCATGCGGCATGGCGTGCTGCCCGCCTCGCTGCACATCGACGAGCCGACACCCCATGTCGACTGGGCCAGCGGTGCCGTACAGCTGCTGACCGAGCCCGTGGAGTGGCCGCAGGCTGAGCGTCCGCGCCGCGCCGGAGTTTCCTCCTTCGGCGCCTCCGGTACGAACGCCCACCTCATCCTGGAGCAGGCCCCGGACGCGCCGCCCGAGCCGGAACCGGCACCCGAACAGGGCGATGCCGTGCCCTGGGTGCTGTCCGGGCGCAGTATGGAGGCGCTGTGCGGGCAGGCTGCGTCGCTGGTGGCGCGTGTGGCCGAGGACCCCGCCTTGAAGTCGGTGGATGTGGGCTGGTCGTTGCTGAGGTCCCGGTCGCTGTTCGAGCAGCGAGCCGTGGTGCTGGGCAGCGAACGGGCGGACATGCTGGCGGCGGTCGAGGCCCTGGCGGCCGGTGCGCCGCATCCGGGTGTGGTGGGCCCGCCCTCGGGCGCTGTCCCGTCCGGGAAGACGGTGTGGCTGTTCAGCGGACAGGGCAGCCAACGCGTGGGGATGGGGGCCGGGCTGTACGACCGCTTTCCGGTGTTCGCCTCAGCGTTCGACGAGGTCTGCGGCCTGCTCGACCCGCATCTTGAACACCCGCTGCGGCAGGTGGCGTTCACCGGCGTGCCCGAGCGGCCGGGGCTGCTGGACCACACGACCTACGCCCAGGCGGGGCTGTTCGCGCTGCACATCGCCCTGGCCCGGTTGCTTGACTCGCTGGGGCTGCGCCCCGATGTGGTGATCGGCCACTCGATCGGTGAGGTCGCCGCCGCCCATGTGGCCGGTGTCTTCGACCTGCCGGACGCCTGCCGCCTGGTGGCCGCCCGCGCCACCCTCATGGGCAAGCTCCCGGAAGGCGGCGGCATGGCCACCATCGCCGC
>NZ_JBHWJI010000153.1:0-1702 GCF_042731515.1 Streptomyces sp. NPDC059850 | reverse complement strand
GGCCCGGACCTCGCGTCCGGACCGGGGCCCTGGTCTGTGCCCTGGTCTGTGCTTATGACCAGTGTCCGCGCGGATAGGCTGGGTCTGATCGAGCGCGGATCCAGCCACTCAGGAGCGGACCATGGACGTTGTGACCCCAGCCGGAGGCGACAGCACCGCGACGGCCCGTACCTGGCCGGACGTGCTCACCTCCCTCCTCGGCGGCCAGGACCTCAGCGCCGACGACACCGCGTGGGCCATGGACCGCATCATGCGCGGCGAGGCCACCGACGCCCAGATCGCCGGGTTCGCGGTCGCGCTGCGGGCCAAGGGCGAGACGGTCGCCGAGCTGTCCGGCCTGGTCCGCGCGATGTACGGGCACGCCAAGACGATCGAGGTGCCCGGGCGGACCGTCGACATCGTCGGCACGGGCGGCGACCGCGCCAAGACCGTCAATATCTCGACCATGTCCGCCCTGGTGGCCGCCGGTGCGGGCGCGCGCGTGGTCAAGCACGGCAACCGTGCCTCGTCCTCCGCGAGCGGCGCCTCCGACGTCCTGGAGAAGCTCGGCGTCAACCTCGACCTGAGCCCGGCGCGGGTGGCCGAGATCGCCGAGGAAGCGGGCATCACGATGTGCTTCGCGGTCAAGTTCCACCCGTCGCTGCGGCACGTCGCGGCGGCCCGCCGCGAGCTGGGCATCGCGACCCCGTTCAACTTCCTCGGCCCGCTGACGAATCCGGCCCGGGTGGCCTGCCAGGTGACGGGCGTCGCCGACGCGCGGATGGCGCCGATCATGGCCGGGGTGCTGGCCGAGCGGGGCTCCTCGGCGCTGGTCTTCCGGGGCGACGACGGTCTGGACGAGCTGACCGTGACCGCGACGTCCCAGGTGTGGGTGGTCCGGGACGGCACGGTTAGCCGGGAGACCTTCGACCCGCGCGACATCGGCTTCGAGCTGTCTCCGGTGGAGTCCCTTCGGGGCGCCGATGCCTCCCACAATGCGGACGTCGCCCGCCGCCTGCTCGCGGGGGAGACGGGCCCGGTCCGCGACGCGGTCCTCCTCAACTCGGCCGCCGCCCTGGCAACCCTCGACTGGGCCGCCGAGCCCGCCGGTACCCCCCTTACGTCCCGTATCGCGACGGCCGTCACCCGAGCCGCCGAGTCGATCGACTCGGGCGCGGCCCGCGAGGCGCTGGAACGCTGGGTCCGCGCGAGCAACGCGTAGCGCCCGCCGGGGGGTTAGCCCCCACCCCGCCCCTTCCCGAAACCGGGACTCCGCCCCGGACCCCGGGTGCGGCTCCGCCATGCGGGCCCCGGGGCTTCGTCACCGGGTGCGGGCCGGTGGCCGGGTTGTGCCCACCCGTTCCTCCCCCAGCTACCGCTGGGAGGTGCCCCCCAGCGGAACGATTGCCCACAACATTTCCAAGGCTCCGGCCGTCCCCAGCCCGACGAGCAAACCCGACCCCCGCCGGGCAGGCCCACCCCCGGGTGGGTAAGCCCAGCCCGGGCCGGGCAGGTCCACCCCCGGGTGGGTAAGCCCAGCCCGGGCCGGGCAGGTCCACCCCCGGCCGGGCAGGCCCAGCCCCGGGTGGGTAAGCCCACCCCCGCCGGGTAAATCCAGCCGCAGTCAGGCAAATCCAGCCTCTCCGGCGTTTGAGGAGCGGGGTGCAGGGGCGGAGCCCCGCGATGTGGGGAGGGGGGGTGCCCCGGGGGGGGACCGGGGGCG
>NZ_JBHWJI010000151.1:0-2335 GCF_042731515.1 Streptomyces sp. NPDC059850 | reverse complement strand
GCACGCCGGCCGTTCGCAGCTGTGGGCACTGGTCTTCACCTTGTGTGTTATTCTCGGCTCTTTTCGGGTTTTCGACGCGGCCCCCGCGCATCTGGCGGGGGGGCCGCTTCGTATGTGTCCTGGCTTTTTTGTGTACACCCGTACGCATCGTTGTGTACGATCGTACGCATGGGATACCTGACGCTTTCCGGTGCGATCCTCGCCGAGGTTCTGGCGACCACCTCGATGAAGTACAGCGAGGGCTTCAGCAAGCTCTGGCCCTCGGTCGCGACGGCCGTCGGCTACGGGATCGCCTTCGTGCTGCTCGCCCAGACGCTCAAGACGATCTCCGTCGGCACCGCGTACGCCGTCTGGGCCGGGGCCGGGACAGCCGTCATCGCCGCGATCGGGATGGTGTTCCTCGGCGAGGCCGTCACCGCCGCGCGGGTCATCGGGGTGCTGCTGGTGATCGCCGGAGTCGTCGTGCTCAACCTCGGCGGGGCCCACTGATGGGGCGCCGGTACGACCCCGAGCGGCGGCAGCGGCTCATCGACGCCGCGATCGCGGTGGTGGGGGAGCGGGGCATCGCGGGTCTCAGCCACCGGGCCGTGGCCGCCGAGGCGGACGTACCGCTCGGCTCCACCACGTATCACTTCGCGAGCCTCGATGATCTGCTGGTCGCCGCGCTCGACCAGGTCAACGCCGAGTGGCTGGCCGACGTCGAGCGCTGGGAGCGCGACGCGCCCCCCGAGGCGCCGCTCGCGGATCAGGTGGCGTGGTTGATGGGGCAGGTGCTGACGGGCGACCGCAAGCGGCTGGAACTGGAGTACGAGCTGTATCTCGCCGCCCTGCGCCGCCCCTCGGTGCGGCCGATCGCCGCCGCGTTCCTGGACCGGATGGCCGCGCTGCTGGAGCGGCGTACCGGCGACGCGGATGTCGCGCGGACCGTGAACGCCCTGTTCGACGGGATGCTGTTGCAGATCCTGCTGACCGGGCGGGAGTTCGACCGGGAGGAGGCGCGGGCGGCGTTCGCCCGGGTCACCGGCTGAGGGCGCCATGCCCGTGTCTGTTCCCTGGGACCGGTTAGCCTCCGGGGCCCGCCTCCGGTTAGCGTGCTGACCATGACCGATGCAGCCACCACCACCCGCACCACCGGCGCCGTCGCCGCCGGGCTCGCCACCCTCACCGAGGACGGCACCGTTCTGGACACCTGGTTCCCGGCCCCCGAGCTGGCCGACGCGCCCGGCCCGGCCGGAACCGAACGGCTCGACGCCGAGCGCACCGCCCAGCTCCTGGGCGAGCCCGCCCTCAAGGCGCTCGGCCCGGACCCGCGCCGTGGCGTCGAGGTCGTCGCCGTCCGCACGGTCATCGCCTCGATCGACGACAAGCCGCTCGACGCGCATGACGTGTACCTGCGGCTGCACCTGCTCAGCCATCGGCTGGTCAAGCCGCACGGGCTGAGCCTGGACGGCCAGTTCGGCCTGCTCGCCAACATCGCCTGGACCTCGCTCGGCCCCGTCGCCGCCGACCAGGTCGAGCGCGCCCGGCTCGCCGCCCGCGCCGAGGGTCTGCACCTGTCGGTGACGAGCGTCGACAAGTTCCCGCGGATGACGGACTACGTTGTTCCGGCCGGTGTCCGTATCGGTGACGCCGACCGCGTGCGGCTGGGTGCGCACCTGGCCGCCGGGACGACCGTCATGCACGAGGGCTTCGTCAACTTCAACGCGGGCACGCTGGGCACGTCCATGGTCGAGGGCCGCATCAGCGCGGGCGTCGTCGTCGGCGACGGGTCCGACATCGGTGGTGGCGCGTCGATCATGGGCACGCTGTCGGGTGGCGGCAAGCAGACGATCACGATCGGTGAGCGCTGCCTGCTGGGTGCCGAGGCGGGCCTCGGCATCTCCCTCGGTGACGACTGCGTCGTCGAGGCGGGCCTTTACGTGACGGCGGGCACCCGCGTGACCCTTCCCGACGGCAAGATCGTCAAGGCCCTTGAGCTGTCCGGTGCCACGAACATCCTCTTCCGCCGGAACTCCACGACCGGTGCGGTCGAGGTCCTGCCGCGCACCGGCTCCTGGGGTGGCCTGAACGAGGCCCTGCACACCCACAACTGACGACGCCGGGGGCGTTCCCCACGGGTGCTCCGCCCCCGGCCCCCCGCCTCCGGGCTGCGCTCCGGGGCGCTGGCGTGAGGTGGGCCGGGGGAGTTTTCCCCCACCCCGCCCCTTCCCGAACCCGGGGGCTGCGCCCCCGGTCCCCCGGTCTCCGGGTAGCGCCCGGGGCGCGTGGAGGCAGCCCCTTCCCGTATCCGGGGGCTGCGCCCCCGGCCCCCCGCCTCCGGGCTGCGCCCGAGGTG
>NZ_JBHWJI010000150.1:0-2389 GCF_042731515.1 Streptomyces sp. NPDC059850 | reverse complement strand
ACACAGTGGACGCGAGCAACTGAGGACAAGCCCTCGGCCTATTAGTACCAGTCAACTCCACCGGTTACCCGGCTTCCATATCTGGCCTATCAACCCAGTCGTCTACTGGGAGCCTTAACCCATCAAGTGGGTGGGAGCCCTCATCTCGAAGCAGGCTTCCCGCTTAGATGCTTTCAGCGGTTATCCCTCCCGAACGTAGCCAACCAGCCATGCCCTTGGCAGGACAACTGGCACACCAGAGGTTCGTCCGTCCCGGTCCTCTCGTACTAGGGACAGCCCTTCTCAAGACTCCTACGCGCACAGCGGATAGGGACCGAACTGTCTCACGACGTTCTAAACCCAGCTCGCGTACCGCTTTAATGGGCGAACAGCCCAACCCTTGGGACCGACTCCAGCCCCAGGATGCGACGAGCCGACATCGAGGTGCCAAACCATCCCGTCGATATGGACTCTTGGGGAAGATCAGCCTGTTATCCCCGGGGTACCTTTTATCCGTTGAGCGACGGCGCTTCCACAAGCCACCGCCGGATCACTAGTCCCGACTTTCGTCCCTGCTCGACCCGTCGGTCTCACAGTCAAGCTCCCTTGTGCACTTACACTCAACACCTGATTGCCAACCAGGCTGAGGGAACCTTTGGGCGCCTCCGTTACTCTTTAGGAGGCAACCGCCCCAGTTAAACTACCCACCAGACACTGTCCCTGATCCGGATCACGGACCCAGGTTAGACATCCAGCACGACCAGAGTGGTATTTCAACAATGACTCCCCCTGAACTGGCGTCCAAGGTTCACAGTCTCCCACCTATCCTACACAAGCCGAACCGAACACCAATATCAAGCTATAGTAAAGGTCCCGGGGTCTTTCCGTCCTGCTGCGCGAAACGAGCATCTTTACTCGTAATGCAATTTCACCGGGCCTATGGTTGAGACAGTCGAGAAGTCGTTACGCCATTCGTGCAGGTCGGAACTTACCCGACAAGGAATTTCGCTACCTTAGGATGGTTATAGTTACCACCGCCGTTTACTGGCGCTTAAGTTCTCAGCTTCGCCCTGACGAATCAGAGCTAACCGGTCCCCTTAACGTTCCAGCACCGGGCAGGCGTCAGTCCGTATACATCGCCTTACGGCTTCGCACGGACCTGTGTTTTTAGTAAACAGTCGCTTCTCGCTGGTCTCTGCGGCCACCACCAGCTCAAGGAGAAAATCCCATCACCAGCAATGGCCCCCCTTCTCCCGAAGTTACGGGGGCATTTTGCCGAGTTCCTTAACCATAGTTCACCCGAACGCCTCGGTATTCTCTACCTGACCACCTGAGTCGGTTTAGGGTACGGGCCGCCATGAAACTCGCTAGAGGCTTTTCTCGACAGCATAGGATCATCCACTTCACCACAATCGGCTCGGCATCAGGTCTCACCCACATGAGGAACGGATTTACCTACTCCTCGGGCTACACCCTTACCCCGGGACAACCACCGCCCGGGCTGGACTACCTTCCTGCGTCACCCCATCACTTACCTACTACCACCTTGGATCAGCGGCTCCACCACTCCCCTCAACTCCGAAGAGATCAGGGCGGCTTCACGGCCTTAGCATCAGAGGATTCGATATTGGGCGCTTCAAAGCGGGTACCGGAATATCAACCGGTTGTCCATCGACTACGCCTGTCGGCCTCGCCTTAGGTCCCGACTTACCCTGGGCAGATCAGCTTGACCCAGGAACCCTTAGTCAATCGGCGCACACGTTTCCCACGTGTGTATCGCTACTCATGCCTGCATTCTCACTCGTGAACCGTCCACAACTACCTTCCGGTGCTGCTTCACCCGGCACACGACGCTCCCCTACCCACCACAGCCCTCGTTAGAGGTACATGCTGCAGTGACACGACTTCGGCGGTACGCTTGAGCCCCGCTACATTGTCGGCGCGGAATCACTTGACCAGTGAGCTATTACGCACTCTTTCAAGGATGGCTGCTTCTAAGCCAACCTCCTGGTTGTCTCTGCGACTCCACATCCTTTCCCACTTAGCATACGCTTAGGGGCCTTAGTCGATGTTCTGGGCTGTTTCCCTCTCGACCATGGAGCTTATCCCCCACAGTCTCACTGCCGCGCTCTCACTTACCGGCATTCGGAGTTTGGCTAAGGTCAGTAACCCGGTAGGGCCCATCGCCTATCCAGTGCTCTACCTCCAGTAAGAAACACACGACGCTGCACCTAAATGCATTTCGGGGAGAACCAGCTATCACGGAGTTTGATTGGCCTTTCACCCCTAACCACAGGTCATCCCCCAGGTTTTCAACCCTGGTGGGTTCGGTCCTCCACGAAGTCTTACCTCCGCTTCAACCTGCCCATGGCTAGATCACTCCGCTTCGGGTCTTGAGCGCGCTACTAAA
>NZ_JBHWJI010000149.1:0-2665 GCF_042731515.1 Streptomyces sp. NPDC059850 | reverse complement strand
GGCGGGGACCCGGCGCGCGGGAGGGGCGGAGCCGTCAGGGGCGGGGGCCCGGACGCGGCGTCAGCTCGTCGCGCAGTACTGGGCTTCCTTGCCGATCGACCGGTACATGCAGTCCGCGTTCTCCAGCAGCTGCAGCACCGCGTCCTTGTTACGGCTCGTCTCGCGGTCGATCACCTCGTCCGGCGGGTAGAAGCCGCCCGCTCCGGCGGACGACGGGTACATCTCGAACGTGTACGCGAACACCTTCTGGCTGCCCCACAGCCAGTCGTCGATCGTCCCGTCCGTGATGTAGAGGTCGCTCGACTGCTCGGGCGTGTAGCCGTTGCTCGCCGCCATCTTCCTGCCGATCGCGGCGAACGCGTCGTGGTCGTCCTTGGTCATCCCGGTCGCGGTGTCGCTGTACGTCCAGCCGAACGGCCACAGCACCAGCTCGCTGTAGGTGTGGAAGTCGATCGAGGCCTTGAGCTGCTGCTTGCCGCCGACGATCCGGCTGCGCGCGAAGTCCGCGACGACCTTCACCTCGGGGGCCGACTCGGCCTTGGCGCCTCGGTAGGTCTCGGAGCCCGCCGAGCCGGAGGAGCCGCCGCAGCAGCCCCACTTGTAGTCCCAGTTGCGGTTGAGGTCGGTGCCGACGGAGGAGGAGCCGGAGTTGGGCTGCCGGTTCTTGCGCCAGCTGCGGTAGTTGCCGGTCGCGATGTCGTACTCGCCGCCGTCCGGGTTGAGGTCCGGGACGATCCAGATCTCGCGGCTGTTGACGATGTCGGTGATGCGGGAGTCCGTGCCGTAGCCGCCGGTCAGCTGGTGCAGCAGATACAGCGCCATCTCGACGGTGAGGTGCTCGCGGGCGTGCTGGTGGTGGGTGAACAGCACCTCGGGCTCGGCCTCGTCCGTGGCCACGTTGTCGCTGATCTTCAGCGCGACGATGTTCCGGCCCTCGTACGACTTTCCAATGACGCGCTTGCTCAGCAAGGTGGGGTACTTGGCTACGGCCGCGTCGATCTCGGAGTTCATCTCGGCGTAGTTGTGGTACTTCGAGTCCGCCGACGGGAAGTCGAACGGCGCGGCCGCCCGGCCCTTGCTGCGGTCGGCCGGACCGGGCAGCGCGGTGAGCCGGTAGCCGAGCCCGCGCAACCGCTTGGCCTGCGCGGAGTCGGCGGTGACGACGACGGAACGGGCGTCCGTCTCGTCGATGGAGACGCCGGTGGCGGCGACGGTGGCGCGCTCGGCCGCGGTGGCCGGGCCCGCGACCTCGTACTGGCGCACGTTCTCATCGGCGGCCGTGGTGCCCGATGCGGCATCGGCCGAGGTGGCACGCCCGGGGGCCGGATCGTCGGCCTGGGCCGCGATCGGCGCGGCGAGGGCGAGGGACAACAGGGCGGCGAGGGCGGTAACCCGTCTGCCGCGGGTGCGAAGTCGCATAACTGCTCCTGGGGGGTGAAGGGCGAGCGACTGCTGCGCCAGTGTTCGGCCATGCGCATGACACGGTCAAGGGTGGGAAATGGTCGAAGCCGAAGGAACTTCTCATCGAGGGAAGGAACCCCCCTGTGAACAGACCTCTCGTCGGCGCGCTCTCGGCCCTCTTACTGGGCGGCGCGACCCTCGCGGGCGCCGGTGCCGCCCCGGCCGCGGCCGCCACGCCCCACCCCCGGGCCGCGCAGGCGGTCGACTTCGCCGGAACGGTCGCGCTCAGCAACTGCTCCGGCTCGGTCGTACGGACCGCGACGTCGGCCGACACCGACCCCGCGCTCGTCCTCTCCAACGGGCACTGCCTGGAGACCGGCTTCCCGGGCGCGGGCGAGGTGATCGTCGACAAGGCGTCGAGCCGCAGCTTCACCCTGCTGAACAGCTCCGGCGGGAGCGCGGGCACGGTACGGGCGAGCAAGGTCGCGTACGCGACCATGACCGACACCGACGTCTCCCTGTACCAGCTGACCTCGACGTACGCGCAAATACAGCAGCGGTACGGCATCAAGGCACTGCAACTGTCGGACGTCCGCCCGACGCAGGGCACCAGCATCAAGGTGGTCTCCGGCTACTGGAAGAGGATCTACTCCTGCAATATCGACGGATTCGCATACCGTCTTAAGGAGGGCGAGTGGACTTGGAAGGATTCGGTCCGCTACACCTCCGCCTGTAACACGATTGGCGGAACGTCAGGTTCACCCGTGGTCGACGCCACCACCGGCACGGTCCTGGCCGTGAACAACACGGGCAACGAGAGCGGCGCGCAGTGCACCCTCAACAACCCGTGCGAAGTGGACGAGAGTGGAAAGGTGACGGTCCGCAAGGGCATCAACTACGCCCAGCAGACCTACGGCATCACCAAGTGCGTGACCACCGGAAACCGGATCGACCTCACCCTGTCCGGATGCGCGCTGCCCAAGCCGTGACGCGGGGCGGGGCTGACGGAGGCTGACGGGGGCTGACCCCACCACGGTCCGGGGGCGCGCGCCAATGCGCCCCCGGACCGCCGTCACTGAAGCTGAAGGCTCCTTGTCGTGACGTCAGCAGACGTCAGAAATGGGGGTCCTCATGCGAAGAACGCGCCTCGCGCCGACCGTGGCAGCCGCCTGCGTCACGCTGCTCCTGCTCCCGGCGGCCGCGGCGGTCCCGGCCGCGGCGGCCACCCCGGAGACGGCCGCCGTCGCCCCGGCCACCCACGGCC
>NZ_JBHWJI010000148.1:0-2743 GCF_042731515.1 Streptomyces sp. NPDC059850 | reverse complement strand
GGTTCGGCCCGCAGCTGCTGAGCCGCCGGGTCGAGCCGCAGCTCGCCCAGAGCGTCGGCGGGCGGGGGGCTCCCGCGGCGGCCCCCCCCCGCGAGCGCGCCGGGGTTTGGTGGCCCCCCCCCCCCCCCCCCCGCCGCTTTTCCCCCTGCCGCTTTCCCTCTAGTCGAGGTACTTGCTGTAGACCCAGCCCTTGGTCCCGGGCTTGATGCCCGAGGTAGTCCGCTTGAGGATCTTTCCGTAGGACCAGCTCTTCATGAATCCGCCCAGACCGCCGGTGCGGCAGAAGTACCGGAAGGAGTCTCCCCGGTACAGCGTCCCTTTCGCGCGGTACTTGCTTCCCGGTCCGGTGCGGAATCTGGCGCCACTCGTCACGACCTTGAAATTGACGTCCGGCGAATTGAACCGGCATGCCGACGAGCCCACCGCGGACGCCGTGGGCGCCATCGCGACCGAACCACCCAGCATGAGCACCGCCGAGAGCACGACCATCGAGGCTTTTTGTTTAAGCTTCACGCGATCTCCCCCGAGTTCAGTGATTTCCTTACGCCTGGTGTGTTAATGCGTGATTGCGCCCGGCCGAGGTTAGCAGCAGCCATGCGGCAAGCACCGTACCGGTAGACGCCATTGAGGCCGCGAAGGTTGAATTCCACGGGGGAATGGCCACGTCCGCACCGTGACATGGCCCGGTTCCGGCTACTTTCCACACCGCCACACCCAGGCCGTCACAGTACGCACACAGTTGGCGACCCGGATACGGAATTCCAGCCCCTAGGATCATCGATCGGAGAAAGATCGCGCAGGGGAGATGGACTTGCTGAAGAAGACAACGTGGCTGTGCGTTGCCGCGCCCGTTGGCGTACTGGCCCTGACTCTCACCGCATGTGGATCCTCCGGGAAAAAGAGCCATACGCCCACATCCCCCAAGCACAAGCCGCATTCCCGCTTCAGCGGAACGCACAAGAACGGCAAGCGCGGTGCGAGTGCGGCGGCGAAGGCCGTACTGAAACCCGGTCAGTCCGCTTCGCGGGCATTCAAGGAGGACACCGGCGTCAAGCCGTTTTACTCGATCACCGCGCGGCGGATCGACATCGGAACGGCGGCCGAGGCCAAGGCCCTGGTCTCCGACCCGGCGGACGCCAAGGGCAAGGTCCCCGCGACCGGTTATGTGACGTACCGGCATCTGTCCGGTGCCGCCGTGAAGGAATGGCCGCGGGTCGGCGACTACGCGGATGTGTACGCGGACGGGCAGCGCGGCACGAAGGTCATCGGCGGTGACGCGCCGAAGGGGTGCGTCGACCCGGACGCCGTCAAGAACTGGAAGGACGGTCAGAGCCACACACTCTGCAACACCTTCCTCATCCCGGTCGATACGAAGCGGCTGGAGATCGCCTGGACCGAGATCGGCGGCAAGCCGTTCGTCTGGAAGTTCCCCTCGCGGCACTGATCCTGACGCCGCGGATCCTGACGCCGCCGAGCCTCCGCGCTACACGGGTCCGCGCTACACGGGTCCGGACTACACGGGTCCGCGCTACACGGGTCCGGGCTGTGCGGGGAGGGTCGCGGCGAGGAAAGGCTCGACCGCGCGGCGCCAGCCGTCCGGCTGGTCGTAGTGGACGAGGTGGCCCGCGTCGGCCACCTCCGCGTACTCACCTCGGGGGAGGACGCGGACCATCTCCTGGGCCTCGGCGCGGCCCAGCTCGCCGTCCAGGCCGCGAACGACCAGGGTGGGGCACTCCACCAGGGCCAGCTGCTCCCAGTGGGCGTCATGGGCCCAGGCCGCGCGGGCCTTCAGCATCTGACGGCGGGAGAAGACGGGGCGCCAGCCGTCCGAACGCTCGGCCATGATCTCGGCGAAGAAGTCGCCCCGGGCGGCGTTCGGACGCTCCAGCGACGGATCGTCCTCGCCGAACCACCTGCGGACGTCCGCGAGGGTCGCGAAGGGCACCGGCCAGGACCGGAACCAGTCGGACCACTCGCGCTGCGAGGCGCCGCCGAGCGCCGAGGCCCGCATATCGGAGATGACCAGGGCCCGGACCAGATCGGGGCGGCGCGCGGCGAGCTGCCAGGCCGTCAGGGCGCCCATGGAGTGGCCGATCAGGGTCACCGGGCCAAGACCGAGCTGCTCGACGGCCGCCTCGGCGTCCGCCACGTACGCACAGCGGTCGAACGGTCCCTCGGCGGGCTTCTCGCTGCGGCCGTGGCCGCGCTGGTCGAGGGCGACGGCCCGGTGCCGGGTGGCGAGCCAGCGGGCGGTCTCCGCCCAGTGCGCGGCGCGGCCCATCAGCCCGTGGAGCAGCAGCACTCCGGGGCCGCCGCGCGCTCCCGCGCGGCCTCCGGCCTTGGGCGGGTCCGTGAACTCCCAGGCCGCGAGCCGCACCCCGGCGGCTCCGGTCACGTCGATGCGTCGCACCATGTCGTCTGGCACCTCCATCCCTCTCCCGAGCAACCCCAACCACCCCACAGTATCGAACTTGTATTCGAACGCACCGCAAGTGCCGGGCAACACCCCTCATTCGAGTGACCACGCTCAAGGATTGGTCGCCTCCGCCGAGGGGAGACAGCTAGCGGGAGGCGGACTACTCGGGGAAGGAAGTCCGCGGGGGATGACCCTGGGAGCTCGGGGCTCCGGGTCGCTACGGCCCCGGGCCGTGGGGGGCGGGGTGGCGCGGCACGCCCGGCCCGGGGGCCCCCCGGGGGGCCTGGGGGAGCGGGGGCCCCCCGCCCCACCGCCCCCGGGGCCGCG
>NZ_JBHWJI010000147.1:0-2748 GCF_042731515.1 Streptomyces sp. NPDC059850 | reverse complement strand
TTGAGGGCGGCGATGCTGACCTGGCCGTCGGTGGCGGTGAGATCGTCGGCTAGTTCGTCGGGGGTGGCGGCGATGGTGGCCATGCCGCCGCCTTCGGGGAGTCCGCCCATGAGGGTGGCGCGGGCGGCCACCAGGCGGCAGGCGTCCGGCAGGTCGAAGACACCGGCCACATGGGCGGCGGCGACCTCGCCGATCGAGTGGCCGATCACCACGTCGGGGCGCAGCCCCTGCGAGTCCAGCAGCCGGGCCAGGGCGATGTGCAGCGCGAACAGCCCCGCCTGGGCGTAGGTCGTGTGGTCCAGCAGTTGTGCGTGCTGCTGGTTGAACACGACATCGCGAAGCGGGTGTTCCAGGTGCGGGTCCAGGAGGGCGCAGACCTCGTCGAAGGCTTCGGCGAAGACCGGGAACCGGTCGTACAACCCCGCACCCATGCCGGTCCGTTGGCTGCCCTGCCCGCTGAACAGGAACACCGTCTGCCCCGAAACGCCCGCGACGCCCCCGGGATGTACGACGGCCGGATGTGGCGCACCGTTCGCCAGGGCCTGCAAGCCCGCCGCCAGTTCCTCGTGGCTGTCCCCGACGATGACGGCCCGGTGGTCGAAGAGCGAGCGGGTCTTCAGCAGTGACCAGCCCACCTCCACCGGCGATACGTCATCCTCAGCACAGACGTGCTCGGTCAGGGCGCCCGCCTGCCCTCGAAGGGCCTCCGCACTGTGCGCGGACACAACCCACGGCACGGCACCGCCAACCGTGGACACCGGCGTCACCGGATGGTCAGCCTGCTCCAGGATCAGATGGGCGTTGGTGCCGCTGATACCGAAGGACGACACACCTGCCCGGCGCGGCTGTCCGCCCTCCGGCCACGGAACTGGTTCGGTGAGCAGCTGTACGTCACCCTCGGACCAGCGCACATTGGGCGTCGGCTCGTCGATGTGCAGCGAGGCGGGCAGCAGCCCGTGGTGCATGGCCATCACCATCTTGATGACGCCCGCCACGCCAGCGGCGGCCTGGGTGTGGCCGATGTTGGATTTGATGGAGCCGAGCCACAGCGGCCGGTCGTCCGGCCGGTCCTGTCCGTAGGTGGCCAGCAGCGCCTGGGCCTCGATCGGATCGCCGAGGGTGGTCCCCGTCCCATGCGCCTCGACCGCGTCCACTTCGGACGGCGTGAGGCGGGCGTTGGCGAGCGCCTGCCGGATGACCCGCTGCTGGGACGGCCCGTTCGGTGCCGTCAGACCGTTGCTGGTGCCGTCCTGGTTGACCGCCGAGCCCCGTACCAGTGCCATCACCCGGTGGCCGTTGCGACGCGCGTCCGACAGCCGCTCCAGCAGGACGAGGCCCACTCCCTCGCCCCACACCATGCCATCGGCGGCCGCGGCGAACGGCTTGCACCGGGCATCGGGCGCCAGACCGCGCTGCCGCGAGAACTCGATGAACGCGCCCGGGGTGGCCATCACCGTCACCCCGCCCGCCAGGGCGAGGGTGCATTCGCCCTGTCGCAGCGCCTGGGCGGCCAGATGCATGGCCACGAGCGACGACGAACAGGCCGTGTCGACGGTGACCGCGGGCCCTTCCAGGCCGAACGAGTACGCCACCCGGCCGGACACCACACTGGCGATGTTGCCCGTGGCGACGTAGCCCTCGACATCGCTTGCCGTATCGCCGGTGAGCGACAAATAGTCCTGGGAGGTCACTCCGGCGAAGACACCGGTATCGCTGCCACTCAGCGCGTCGCGGTCGAGCCCCGCGTTTTCGAAGGTCTCCCACGCGGTTTCGAGGAGCAGCCGCTGCTGGGGGTCCATCGCGACCGCCTCGCGCGGGCTGATGCCGAAGAACGCCGCGTCGAACGCGGGCGCGTCATGGAGAAAACCACCCTCGCGGACGTAACTCGTACCCGTGTGGTCGGGGTCGGGGTGGAAGAGCGTGTGCAGATCCCAGTGCCGGTCGGTGGGCATCTCCGTGATGGCGTCGCGGTGTGCGACGACCAGCTCCCACAGATCCTTCGGGTTGCGCGCGCCACCGGGATAGCGACAGGCCATTCCGACGATCGCGATGGGCTCGTCGAGCGCGGCCGCGGTGGGTGCGTGGGCCGCGACGGCCGTCCGCTGCCCGGTGATGTCGGCACACAGCTGGGTCGCGAGGGTGTCCGGTGTGGGGTGGTCGAAGATGAGAGAGGGCGGCAGGTCGAGGCCGGTGAGGGTGGCGAGCTGGTTGCGGAGCTCGACGGCGGTGAGGGAGTCGAACCCCAGCTCCTGGAACGGCTGGCTGGGCGGAATGGCCTCGGGCCCGGTGTGGCCCAGGATCGTGGCGGCGAGGGACTGGATCTGGTGGAGCAGGAGCTGATGCCGCTGCTCGGGGGTGCTGGAGTCGAGCTGCTGGCGCAGCGGTGTGGCACGCGACGGGGTGCGGTGACGGTCCGCCGGGTGCGCGGTGGGCTCGATCAGGTCGGAGAGCAGCGGACTCGGCCGTTGCGCCGTGAACGTGGCGGGGAACTTCTCCCAGTCGATGTCCGCGATGGTGACGGTCGTGTCGTGGTGGCTGAGCGCGTGGTGGAGCGCTGCGACCGCGAGGTCGGGGCTGAGCGGTGCCAACCCCCGCCGCCCGTAGAACGAGAGCGCCGTTTCGTCGGCGGCCATGCCCGCGTCGCTCCACGGTCCCCAGGCGATGCTGGTGGCGGGGAGTCCTTGGGAGCGGCGGTGTTCGGCGAGGGCGTCGAGGTAGGTGTTGGCGGCGGCGTAGGCGGCCTGCCGA
>NZ_JBHWJI010000146.1:0-2902 GCF_042731515.1 Streptomyces sp. NPDC059850 | reverse complement strand
GGGGCGTGGGACCCGTGACATGTTTTGCTGTGTCCGGGGCGAACACGGGCCCCCGGCGCCGGAACGTTCCGTCGACGGGCGCCAGGGCGGTGCGGGCGGGGGTTCCCCGCCCTGGTCTCAGTGGATGATGCCGGTACGCAGCGCGACCGCGACCATGCCGGCCCGGTCGCCGGTGCCGAGCTTGCGGGCGATGCGGGCGAGGTGGCTCTTGACGGTGAGTGCGGACAGGCCCATCGAGACGCCGATGGCCTTGTTGGACTGGCCCTCCGCAACCAGCCTCAGCACCTCGACCTCGCGTCCCGACAACTCCCGGTAACCGCCCGGGTGACCGGGGGCGCCCGGCGGGCGGCGGTGCATGCGGGCGGCGGCGGCGCCGATGGGGGCGGCGCCCGGGCGGCCCGGAATGCCCAGGTTGGTGCGGGTGCCGGTGACGACGTAGCCCTTGACGCCACCGGCCAGCGCGTTGCGCACGGCGCCGATGTCGTCGGCGGCGGAGAGGGCCAGGCCGTTCGGCCAGCCCGCGGCGCGGGTCTCGGACAGCAGGGTGAGGCCGGAGCCGTCGGGGAGGTGGACGTCGGCGACGCAGATGTCGCGCGGGTTGCCGATACGAGGGCGGGCCTCCGCGACGGACGACGCCTCGATGACGTCGCGCACTCCGAGGGCCCACAGGTGACGGGTGACGGTGGAACGAACGCGGGGGTCGGCGACGACGACCATGGCCGTCGGCTTGTTCGGGCGATAGGCGACCAGGCTGGACGGTTGCTCGAGGAGAACAGACACCAGGCCTCCTGGAAAGTGGTGGGACGGGTCACCACTCCTTCGGCACCGATTCGGTCCAGCTTTAGGGAATGATCACGATTTGGTGAGTAACAATTCGGGCAATTCAGACTCGTGATCGATCAGTGCCGATCAGGACGTACTTCTCAGCGCGTCCTGATCAGTGCGTCCGCTCGGTGCGTCCGCTCAGCGCGTCCCGCCGGGGCCTCGGCGCTGGGGGAGGGAGACCACGCCCGCCTCCGTCGTCCCGGCCGGGGGGAGACCGGCGATCTGGCACAGCAGATCGCACCAGGCCGCCAGGTGCGCCCCGGTGTCCGGTACGCCCAGTGGCTCCGCGCCCGCCTCGTCCGCCCGCTCCGCCTCGGGGGGCGGGTGGTCCGACGGCGTCCAGGAGGCGCGGATCTCGATCCGGGTCGAGGGCTCCCGCTCCCCGATCCCGCCGAAGTAGTGCGAGCTGGCGCGCGTCACCGTGCCACTGGGCTCCACGCAGCAGAGCCCGCGCGCGTCCAGCGCGCCGGTGAGCCACGACCAGCACACCTCGGGCAGCAGGGGATCCGCCGCGATCTCCGGCTCCAGGTCGGCGTGGATCAGCGTGACCAGCCGGAAGGTGCCGCGCCAGGCGTCGTGGCCCGCCGGGTCGTGCAGCAGGATGAGCCGGCCCTCGGCCAGCTCCTCCTCGTCGTCGTCGGCGGTGGCGTCGGTGACCACCGCTTCGAGTGCGTAGGAGAACGGCGCCAGACGGCGCGGTGGTGGGGTCGGGTCTAGCTCCACCTCGGGCCGCACGCGGACCGCGCGCAGACCGGCGACCGCGCGCCGGAAGGCGAGCGGAGCGCCTTCCCCGCCCGCGTCCGGGCCCCCCGCACCGTCAGCACCGTTCGAGAGGTGTCCTTGAACCGCTGCCATGCCCGGAAGACTAGGCGCACTGAGGGCTTCAATCGGGGAGGAACACCCGGGTTGGCGGGTCACTCGTTCGGCCCGTGCGAAGATTTGGTGCATGAGCGCCACAGAGCGGCCCTCGGGCCAGCAGCAGACCGGCCGCCCGGCGGCGAACCCCTGCGCCGATTCGGCCTTCCTCCGGGCCTGTCGGCGCGAACCGGTGCCGCATACCCCGGTGTGGTTCATGCGGCAGGCGGGGCGCTCGCTGCCGGAGTACCGCAAGGTCCGCGAGGGCACCGCCATGCTGGAGTCCTGCATGCGGCCCGACCTGGTCACGGAGATCACGCTGCAGCCGGTGCGCCGTCACCGGGTGGACGCGGCGATCTACTTCAGCGACATCGTGGTGCCGCTCAAGGCGATCGGTCTCGACCTCGACATCAAGCCCGGCGTCGGCCCCGTCGTGGAGCAGCCCATCCGCAGCCGCGCGGATCTGGAGCGGCTGCGTCCGCTCGATCCCGATGATGTGAAGTACGTCACCGAGGCCGTCGGATCGCTCGTCGGCGAACTGGGCGCCACGCCCCTCATCGGCTTCGCGGGCGCGCCGTTCACGCTCGCCAGCTATCTGGTCGAGGGCGGCCCGTCGCGCAACCACGAGCACACCAAGGCGCTCATGTACGGCGACCCGGAGCTGTGGGCCGATCTGCTGGACCGGCTCGCGGACATCACCGCCACCTTCCTCAAGGTGCAGATCGAGGCGGGCGCCTCGGCCGTGCAGCTCTTCGACTCCTGGGTCGGCGCCCTGGCCCCGGCCGACTACCGCCGCAGCGTGATGCCCGCCTCCACGAAGGTCTTCGAGGCCGTCGCCGGATACGGCGTGCCGCGCATCCACTTCGGCGTCGGCACCGGTGAACTGCTCGGCCTGCTCGGCGAGGCGGGCGCGGACGTCGTCGGCGTCGACTGGCGGGTGCCGCTGGACGAGGCCGCCCGGCGGGTGGGCCCCGGCAAGGCGCTGCAGGGCAACATCGACCCCGCCGTGCTGTTCGCGCCGCGCGAGGCCGTGGAGGCCAAGGCGGCCGAGGTGCTGGACGCGGCCCAGGGGCTTGAGGGGCACATCTTCAACCTCGGCCACGGGGTGCTGCCCACCACCGACCCGGACTCCCTGACCCGGCTCGTGGAGTACGTCCACACCAACACCGCGCGCTGACCCCCAGGCCGCGCGGGAGCCGCAACCCCCCCCCCCCCACCCCGA
>NZ_JBHWJI010000145.1:0-2912 GCF_042731515.1 Streptomyces sp. NPDC059850 | reverse complement strand
AACACCGCAGGCACACCACCACCCACCGCCCCCACCACATCAAGATCCACCGCAACCACCAGCGGATCCGGGACTCGGCACGCGGCATCCAGCAGGGCGAGTCCGCGCTCGGACGACAAGGGCCGCATTCCGCGCAGCCTGGTCAGATCCATGTGGCCCATGTGCCCGGTCATGGCGCTGGCCTGCTCCCACAGCCCCCATGCCACCGACAGCCCGGGCAGCCCGTGACCCCGGCGGCGGGCGACCAGCGCATCGACGTAGGCGTTCGCCGCCGCGTATCCGGCCTGCCCCGCGTTGCCCACCACCCCGGCGGCCGAGGAGAACATCACGAACAGGCCCAGGGGCAGACCCGCCGTCGCGGCGTGGAGATGCGCCGCAGCCGTGGCCTTGGCCGCCCACACCCGCGCCACTTGTCGCGGGTTAAGTGAGGTCACCACCGCGTCGTCCAGCACGCCTGCGGCATGGATGACCCCGGTCAGCGGATGTTCCGCATCGGCCCCCGCCACCAGCTCCGCCACCGCGCCCGCGTCCGTGACATCCACCGGGACGACTCGCACCTGTGCGCCCATATCACGCAGCCGGTCGGTCAGTTCGCGCGCACCAGGGGCCCCGGGGCCCCGGCGGCTCGCCAACACCAGATGCTTGACCTGCCAGGTGCGTACGAGGTGTTCGGCGACCAAGCCGCCCAGCAGGCCCGTGCCGCCGACGATGAGCACGGTCCCGTCCGGGTCGAGAGCACCGGACGCCCCTGGCCGCTCGGTGGTGGACTGGTCACCGCCCGCGCGGGCAACGGCCAGCCGGGGCACCAGCAACTGCCCGGCCCGCATGGCCACCTGCGGCTCATCAGCCCGTACGGCCCGCGCCACGGCGTGGGCCACGCTTCGATGGGTGGTCTCGGCGTGGGCATCCGGATCCGTGTCCAGGAGGACGAATCGGTCCGGATTCTCCGCCTGGGCGCTCCGCAGCAGGCCCCATACGGCGGCACCGGCCAAGTCCACCTCCTCGGCACCCGCGACCGCACCCCGCGTAGCCACCACCAACCGGGCGTCAGCCAGGCGTGGTTCGGCCAGCCAGCCCTGCACCAGTTCCAGCGCATGTTCGACAGCGGCCAGCCCCGCATCCGCCATGAGGTCGTCGTCGGCGGGCTCACCCACGGCGGGGAGATACGCCAAGGCCACGGGCGGAGCGGGCGTACCGCCGTCCATCGCGGCGGCCAATGCCGTCAGGTCCGGGTGGCAGACTGCACCACTGTCGCCGTCGTCCCGGCCCAGGACCACCCAGTCGTCGTCATCCGCCGTGACCGACTCGGTCTCAGGCAAGGGCGTCCAGTCGAGTGTGAACAACCCACCGGCGTCGCGCCCGCCCACGGACCGCAGCTGCTCGGCGTCGGCCGGACGCATCGTGAGGGAGTCCACCGTGAGGACGGGAGCGCCCCCGGCATCGGCCACGAGGAGCCGTAGCCCTCGCTCGCCGTCCCCGCTCCCCTGGCGCGGCGTGAGCCGCACGCGGACCGTGGTCGCGTCCGTGGCCCACAGGGATACGCCGTTCCAGACGAACGGCAACCACAGCTGCTCGGCCTCCGCCTGGTCGTCCGCGTCGGCGGCGGCGAACCGGTCGGCCAGCAGGAGGGGGTGCAGGGCGGCGTCGAGGATCGCCGGGTGGATGCCGAAGCGGTCATGGTCCCCGGCGGCCTCGGGCAGCGCCACCTCGGCCAGCAGATCGTGGCCATCGCGCCACACCGCTCGAAGCCCCTGGAAGGACGGGCCGTACGCGTACCCGATCGCCGCCGCGCGCTCGTAGAATCCCGCCACCTCCAGCGGCTTCGCATGCGCCGGAGGCCATGCGCCGGGCAGCTCCTCCGCCGGGCCACTCGGGGACGGCGGGCTCAGCACGCCATCGGCGTGGCACACCCACCCCGGGTCGGCGCCCGGCTCGGTGGTGCGGTCGGGGCGGGAGTACACCCGTACGTCGCGCCTTCCGTCCTCCGCCGCCTCGCCCACCACCACCTGTACGCGCAAGCCACCCGACTCGGGCAGGACCAAGGGAACCTGCAGCGCCAGCTCCTCCACGCCGCCGCACCCGGCTTCATCCGCCGCCCGCAACGCCCACTCCACCAGCGCCGCACCGGGCATCAACGCCGCACCCGCGACGGCATGCTCGGCCTGCCAACCGCCACCTCCGGCGGAGACCCGGCCGGTCAGCAGCAACCCGCCATCGGGCAGTCCGACCGCAGCGGGCAGCAAGGCGTGCTCCACACGCTGCAACCCTGCTGCCGACACATCCCCCGCTCGACCACTCGTGGCAGCCGCCCAGAAGCGCTGACGCTGGAAGGCATACGTCGGCAGATCCACCGTCCGTGGCGTCGGGTCGGCCGGGAACAGGGTCGTCCAGTCCACCGGGACGCCCGCGACGAACGCCTCGGCGAGGGAGCGCACCAGCTGCGCCCTGCCCCCGTGGTCGCGGCGCAGCGTGGGCACGGTCACCGCGTCGACACTCGCCCGCTCGAAAGTCTCCTGCATGCCGACCGCGAGGACGGGGTGGGTGCTGGCCTCGATAAACACCCGATGCCCGTCGGCCAGCGCCGCTTCGAGTGCGTCGGCGAACCGTACGCGCTCCCGCAGATTCGTCACCCAGTACGAAGTGTCCAAACCGCTGGTGGCGATCCGGCCTCCGGTCACCGTGGAGTAGAACGTGATGCCGCTTCCAGACGTGTCATTCGGGCGGACCCCGTCCAGTTCGCTCATCAGCTCGTCGCGGATCTCGTCGATCTGGGGGCCGTGCGAGGCGTAGTCCACGTCGATCAGCCGCGCCCGGTCGCCGTTGTCCCGGCAGGCGGCCACCACGGCGGCCACCTGCTCCGGCGGACCCGAAACCACCGTAGAAGACGGCCCATTGACCGCCGCCACACCCAC
>NZ_JBHWJI010000144.1:0-3329 GCF_042731515.1 Streptomyces sp. NPDC059850 | reverse complement strand
GCTCCGCCCCGGCCCCCGCTGGGGCTGCGCCCCAGACCCCTTCCGGGGGCTCCGCCCCCGCACCCCCCGCTCCTCAAGCGCCGGAGGGGCTGGGTGGTGGGGCATCTTCCCCCCTGGCCCCGGCTTCGCAAGCGCGGGTGGGGTTGAGGGAGCCTGCGGGAGGGCTGGAGGTGTGGCTCCGCGCCTGGCCCCGCTCCTGTGCCGGAGGGGCTGAAGGTACGGAAGGGCTGGGCCGGGGGGCTCCGGTTCCGGGGGTGGGAGGCGTGGTTGTGGGCAATCGTTCCGCGGAGGGGGCACCTCCGAGCGGTAGCTGGGGGAGGAACGGGTGGGCACAACCCGGCCACCGGCCCGCACTCGCCCCGCGAAACCGCCAGGGGCACCCCGGTTAGGCGCACCGCACCCGTCAGAGCTGACGTAAATGGTCGCGCAGGGTTCGGGCTGCCTGGGACATCAGGGCTTCCGCTCCGGGTTGGATCGAGGCCGGGACCTCGGACTCCGTCAGGACGGCGATGGCGAAGGTCTGGCCGTCGGCGTGTTCGACCACGCCCACCTCGTGGCGGAGGTTCAGCAGGGTGCCGGTCTTCGAGGACCACCTCGTGGCGTCCGAGCTGAAGTCCGGGGTGAGGCGGTGGCGCAGGACGTTGTGGGCCATGAGCGCCCGCACTCGTTCCGCCACCTCGGGGTGGATCGTCGACGGGGTCCACAGGGCCTGGAGCAGGTCGACGTACGAGCGGGCGCTGCCCGTGTTGGCTCGGGTCGTGTCGAGCTGCGGCACCCGGTGGCCGCGGCCGCCCGTACCGGCGCCGATGGCGAGGGCGTGGGCCAGGTCGACCTGGGTGGCGTCGAAGCGTTCCACGGGGGTGTCCGACAGTTCGCTCATGGTGTGGCGGACGGTGATGTCCCGCAGGCCTAACTCGTGGAGGATGGCGGCTACGTGAGTGGGTGGAGTTTGGGCGAAGAGAGCGTCTGCGGCTGTTCCGTCGCTCAGGCACGTGCTCAGGTAAAGGAGGTCGTCGATCGCGACCCGCGCGGGGTGGCGGAAGCGGCTCAGGCCGGTGGGGCCGGGCGTGGTGATCCGCCCCGGTTGGACGTCGAGCAGCGTCGCCCCGTCCAGCTCGCCCCGCCGGATGCGTTCCGCCGTGGCCAGCGCGAGCGGGATCTTGACCAGGGAGGCGGACGGGAGCTGGGTGTCCGGGTCGATGCCCAGCTCCTCGCCCGTGTGCAGGTCCCGTACGAGCAGGCAGCCGCGCAGGCCGCCGTCGTGCAGCTGCCGCCGCATGTCGTGGAGGAGGGCTTCGGTGTTCACCAGCCAGATTCCGTTCTAGCGCTTTCGGCGCCCAGGCAGCGGGCTATCGCCTCGCCCAGGCGCGCTTCGATGTGCTGTGGGCTGCCCTCCGCGGCGGCGAGCGCGTACCCCCGGCTGAGGGCCAGCTCGCCCACGGGCCGCCAGTGCAGGCCGAGTTCGTCGGCCTGTGCACGGGAGCAGAGCAGTACGTCCCGGGTGTGCAGGGCCTCCGCCACGGCCGTGGTCAGGTCGGTCGCGGTGACGAGCTGGGCGGGCCGCAGGCCGACCGCGTCGCGCAGCCGGGTCAGTGGATCGCGGATGTGCGGAACGTCGTCCTCCGGCTGGATCCAGACGCGCCGGGCCGGGCCGGAGGAGGCCCGTCCGACCCGCAGGGTCTCCAGGTAGACGCGCCGCACACCGGGATCGTCGGCACCGGCGAGCCCGAGCGGTACGCGCCACGCCGCGTCGTCCGGCACCACCGCGAGCAGGGCCGCGCGCACCTGTTCGGCACGGAGGAGTTCACCGCGCCGAGCCGGTGCCGCGACCCGGAGGTCCAGGGTGACGCCGAGCCCCCGCGCCTCGGCGACCAGGCGGGCGAGACCGGCCGTGGAGCAGATGCCGGGCACCGCGAGCCGCCACGGCTTGCGCTTGACGGCCTCGGCCTCGTGCAGCAGTACGTCCGCCGCCTGCACGAGCTGCCGGGCCGTCGGCAGCATGTCCCGGCCGAACGGGGTGAGGACGGGCCGCCGCGACGTGCGCTCGAACAGCGCCTCACCGAAGCGTTCCTCCAGGGCGGCGACGCGACGGCTGGCCACCGACTGGGACATCCGGGCCGCGGCCGCCCCGACCGTGAAACTCCCGTGCTCGCTCACGCTGACGAACGCACGGCATGCCCCTACAAGATCCACGACTCGCAACTCTATGCCAGATCGGCATGAAGGGGCGCGTGAGCGTATTGGACCGCATGAGCGCCCGGCGGTGAAGGTGTTCCCGCACTCACGACCCGTACGTCTTGGAGGTTGCCCATGCCCTTCAGCCCTGCCCGCCGCGCCGCGCTCGGCGCGCTCGCCGCGCTGCTCCTCGTTCCCGTCGCGGCCTGCGGCCAGAACACCCCCACGCCCGCCGCCGCCTCGACACCGATCGCGCACACCACGCCGGACACCACGCCGTACACCGCCGAACTGAAGGACCTGGAGCGGAAGTTCGACGCCCGGCTCGGCCTCTATGCCATCGACACCGGCACCGGACGCGAGATGGCCTACCGGGACGGTGAGCGCTTCGGGTTCCACTCCACGTTCAAGGCGATCGCCGCCGCGGCCGTACTGCGCACCCATTCGCTGAGCGGGATGAACAAGGTGATCACGTACTCCCGTGATGACCTGATCGACAACTCGCCCATCACCGAGAAGCACGTCGACACCGGCATGACCCTGCGCGAGCTGTGCGACGCCGCCGTCCGCTACAGCGACAACACCGCCGCCAACCTGATGTTCGACGCGCTCGGCGGGCCCAAGGGGCTCGAACGCGAGATCAGGAAGGTGGGCGACGACGTCACGCGGATGGAGCGCATCGAGCCCGAGCTGAGCAAGTGGGTTCCGGGCGAAACGCGGGACACCACCACGCCGCGCGCCCTGGCCAAGGACCTGCGCGCGTACGTCCTCGGGGACGTCCTCCGGGGGCCCGAACGCGCCCAGCTGACGACGTGGCTGAAGACCAACACCACCGGCGACGCCCTCATCAGGGCCGGAGTGCCGAAGGGCTGGGTCGTCGGCGACAAGACCGGAAGCGGCTTCTACTACGCGGCCCGCAACGACATCGCCGTGGTGTGGCGCCCCGGCGCCGCGCCCATCGTCATGGCGGTCCTGACGAACCGCTCCGGGGAGGACGACGAGCACGACGACAAGCTGATCGCGGAGACGGCGTCGGTGGTCGCCGACACACTGTCCTAAGGAGACCGCCTGCTGGAACGTTTCGGCACGGTGCTCTCCCTGTGCGGTGCGATGCTGCCGGGCGCCCTGGTGGCGCGACTGGGCGGCGATGAGTT
>NZ_JBHWJI010000143.1:0-3354 GCF_042731515.1 Streptomyces sp. NPDC059850 | reverse complement strand
CCATCCTGATTCACCGCACTCCCACGCAACACCGCCAACACCCGGTGCCCACACTCCCGCGCCACCGACAACCGCTCAAGGAGCACCACACCAACCCCCTCGGACAACACCATCCCGTCCGCACCCGAGGAAAACGCCTTGCACTGCCCATCCCCGGACAGCCCTCGCTGCCGGGAGAACGACAGGAAGGAGCCGGGTTGTGCCATCACCATCACGCCGCCCGCCAACGCCACCGAACACTCACCTTGCCGCAACGCCTGCGCGGCAAGGTGAATCGCCACCAAGGACGACGAACACCCCGTGTCCAGCGTCACCGACGGCCCCTCGAAACCGAACACGTACGACACCCGTCCGGACGCGATGCACGGCGACGCCCCCGTCCCCACGAAGCCCTCCAACTCCGGCGCAACCGCACCGACGCCGGCCCCGTAGCCCTGGCTGGACAGCCCGGTGAAGACCCCGACATCGGTGCCCTTCAACGAGATCGGGTCGATGCCCGCCCGCTCCAGCGCCTCCCACGACGTCTCCAGCAACAACCGCTGCTGCGGATCCATCGCCAGCGCCTCGCGCGGCGAAATGCCGAACAACCCCGCGTCGAAAAGCCCGGCGCCGTCCAGGAAACCACCTCGGCTGACGTACGAGGTGCCCGGGTTGTCGGGATCCGGGTCGAACAGGGCCTCCAAGTCCCAGCCACGATCCTCGGGGAACTCGGAGATGGCGTCGACGCCGCCTGCGACCAGCTCCCACAGGTCCTCGGGCGAGGACACACCACCCGGGTACCGGCACGCCATCGAGACGATGGCGATCGGCTCCCGCACCTGGTCCTCGACCTCGCGCAGCCGCTTGCGGGCGTCGCGGGCGTCGGCGATGGCCCTCTTGAGATAGTCGCGGAGTTGTACCTCGTCAGCCACTGAGCTCAGCTCCCAGGAGATGTCCGTTTCGATTGCTGTGGTGTGCGTGCGGTTTTCAGCCGGACCGGTCGACGAGCGCGAACAGCTCCTCGTCGCTGGCGGTGTCGAGATCCTCGTCAGGCGCGTCCGGACCGCCTGCCGACTCGGCCGCCTTCAGCAGTTCCCGCAGGCGCGCGGCGATCCGGTCGCGGGCCTGCTCGTCGGACGCCGCAGACTCGATGGCCGCCTCCAGACCGGCGAGACCGGCCAATACCGAATCGGCGGGGGCCGTCTCACCGACGGCGAGCTCATCGCGCAGGTATCGGGCGAGGACCTGCGGGGTCGGATGGTCGAAGACCAGCGTGGCGGGCAATTTCAGGCCGGTCGCCGTACGCAGCCGGTTGCGCAGCTCCACCGACGTGAGCGAGTCGAACCCGGCGTCCTTGAACGCAGTGTCCGCCCGTACACCACCGGGGTCGGGGTGCCCGAGCACGACCGCGACTTGAGCGCGAACCACGTCCAGGAGCAATGCCTCCTGCTCGGCCGGGACGAGCCCGGCCAACCGGCGAACCAGCCCACCGTCCCCGCCGGATGCCGCCCGCGTCGACTGCCTGCCGACCCGGACCAGGCCGCGCAGCAGGTGCGGCACCCCGCCACCGGTCGCCGCGTCGGCGCGTACCTCTCGCAGGTCCAGCTCGACCGGCACCAGCAGTGCGTGCCCGGACCCGACGGCGATGTCGAACAGTTCCATGCCTGCCACGGACCCGAGCGCCAGGACTCCCCCACGTCCCTCGCGCCGACCCATCCGGGTCCTGGTGAGGTCGTCGATGTTGTCCGCCATGCCGGTGATCTGCTGCCACGGGCCCCAAGCCAGCGACAGCCCCGGCACGCCCGCCGCCCGGCGGTGGGCCATCAACCCGTCCAGGTACGCGTTCGCCGCCGCGTAACCGCCACTGCCCGCGCCCATGAAGACCGACGAAGCCGACGAGTAGACGACGAACGCGTCGAGGTTCATGCCGCGGGTCAGCTCGTCCAGGTGCCGCACCGCGTCCACCTTCGGCGCGAAAACCGTCGCCAACCGCTCCGGGGTCAACGTCCCGACCACCCCGGCATCGAACACACCCGCTGTGTGCACGACTCCGGTCGGGCGATGCTCTTCCAGCAGGGCCGCCACCTGGTCCCGGTCGGACACATCGCAGGCCACCGCGGACACCTCCGCGCCCAACTCGGCGAGCTCCGCGACCAAATCCGCCACGCCCTCGGCATCCCGGCCCCGCCGACTGGCCAGCACCAGGCGCCGCACACCGTGCCGAGCCACCAGGTGCCGGGCTGCGAGACCACCCAACGAACCAGCACCCGAGACCAGCACCGTCCCTTCCGGACCGAACACGGCGGGAACGTCTGCGGCCTGATCGCCGACGCGGGCGAGGCGCGCTACCGAAAAGGTCGTCCCGCGCACGGCGACCTGCGGCTCACCGCTCGTCAGCACCGCTCCCAAGACCGCTTCCGGTCCGTCTTCGGCCGCGGGATCGAGGTCGAGCAGGATGATCCGGTCCGGATTCTCGGCCTGAGCGGCACGCACCAAACCCCACACCGCCGCCGCGGCCGGGTCGGTCACCGCCCCATCACCGGCAGGCACCGCGCCACGGGTGGCCACCACCAGCTGCGACTCCGCCAACCCGGCCTCAGCAAGCCAGGCCTGCACGACCGCCAACACCCGGCACGTCAACGCCAGTGCCGCGTCATCCCCGGCACCGCCGACAGCCTCCAGAACCGCCGCCGCGGGCACGCCGTCGGCCAGGGCCGCCACATCGTCGGCGGTGGCCACGGCCACCCACGACGGCGAGGGCTCCGCCTGAACCGGAGGCAGCTCGGTCCAGTCCACCCGGAACAGCGAGTTGGCGCGCGCCGTGTCCAACTGCTCGGTGGACACCGCCCGCAACACCAGCGAGTCCATCGCCAGGACCAGGCCGCCGGCCTGATCGGCGGCCTCGATGGACAGCTCATCCGGCCCACCCGGCGCGACCCGAACCCGCAACGCCGAAGCTCCCACGGCGTGCAGCACCAACCCGTTCCACGCGAACGGCATCACCGACTGCCCGGGTTGTCCTTCTTCCGCGGCCGCCGCGGCGGCGATGGTCCCGGTCTGCAGGGCCGCGTCCAGCAACGCGGGGTGGATGCCGTACCCAGCGGCTTCCTCCCGGTGCTCGTCGGGCAAGGCGACCTCGGCGAAGACCTCCTCGCCTCGCCGCCACACCGTGCGCACCCCCTGGAACGCGGGCCCGTACGCGTAACCGCGCTCGATCAAGTCGGCGTAGAAGTCCCCGACCTCGACCTGCTCGGCCCCGGGCGGCGGCCAAGCGGTGAAGTCGAACCCGGCGCCGCTGCCGCTCCGCGCCGCCGACAGCACACCGGTGGCATGCCGCGTCCACGCCTCCGCACCGTCCTCGCGCTGGGAGTACAC
>NZ_JBHWJI010000142.1:0-4181 GCF_042731515.1 Streptomyces sp. NPDC059850 | reverse complement strand
CATCAGCTGGTCGCGGTTCTCGCCCACGACCACCGCGCGGTGGTCGAACACCGACCGGGTGCGGACCAGCGACCAGCCCACCTCGGCAGCCGTTACGTCCTGGTCGGCGGCCACGCGCTCGGCCAGCGCCCGCGCCTGACCCCGTAACGCCGCGTCGCTGTGCCCCGACACCACCCACGGCACCACGCCGATATCGTCGGGATGCGGTCGCGCGGCGGGGTGTTCCGCCTCCTCGGGGGCCTGCTCAAGGATCAGATGGGCGTTCGTCCCCGAGATGCCGAACGCGGATACTCCGGCCCTGCGCGGCCGTTCCCCCCGTGGCCACCGGACCGGTTCGGTCAGCAGCCGTACGCCTCCCGAGGCCCAGTCCGCGTGGGGAGTCGGCTCGTCGATGTGCAGCGAGGCGGGCAGCAGCTCATGCCGCATCGCCATCACCATCTTGATGACACTGGCTGTGCCCGCAGCGGCCTGGGTGTGGCCCAGGTTCGACTTGATGGAACCCAGCCACAGCGGCCGGTCCTCCGCCCTCCCTCGCCCGTACGTGGCCAGCAGCGCCTGGGCCTCGATCGGGTCGCCGAGCGTCGTACCGGTGCCATGGCCCTCCACCGCGTCCACCTCGGCGGTGGACAGATGGGCGTTGGCGAGCGCCTGCCGGATCACCCGCTGCTGCGAGGGCCCGTTCGGCGCGGTCAGCCCATTGCTCGCGCCGTCCTGGTTGACCGCCGAACCACGGACCACCGCCAGCACCCGGTGGTTGCGACGCCGCGCCTCACCCAGGCGCTCCAGTACGACGAGCCCGGCACCCTCGCCCCAGCCGGTGCCATCGGCCGCGGCGGCGAAGGGCTTGCAGCGGCCGTCCGGAGCCATGCCGCGCTGGCGGGAGAACTCGATGAACGCCCCCGGAGTGGCCATCACCGCCACGCCACCCGCCAGCGCCACATCGCATTCGCCCTGGCGCAGCGACTGACAGGCCAGATGGATGGCCACCAGCGACGACGAACACGCCGTGTCCACCGTGACCGCGGGCCCTTCCAGCCCCAGGGAGTAGGCCACCCGGCCCGACACCACACTGCCGAGATTGCCCGCCCCGACGTAGCCCTCGACCTCGCTGGTGATGTTCCCGATGACCGACAGATAGTCGTGGGAACCGATCCCGGCGAACACACCGGTGTTGCTGCCGCTCAAGGTGTCGCGACGGAACCCGGCCCGTTCGAACGCCTCCCACGCCGTTTCGAGGAGCAGCCGCTGCTGGGGATCCATCGCGACGGCCTCACGCGGGCTGATGTCGAAGAACGCCGCGTCGAACTCGGTCGCGTCGTAACAGAATCCGCCCTGGTCCACATAGGACGTGCCGTAGTGCTCGGGATCCGGATCGAAGAGTTCGCCGAGCCCCCAGCCCCGGTCCGTAGGAAACCCGGAAATGGCGTCATCGCCCTGCTCCACCAGTTGCCAAAGGTCCTCCGGCGACCGCACCCCGCCCGGGAATCGGCACGCCATTCCCACGATGGCGATCGGCTCCGGCTCGGCGGAATCGACCTCGCGCAGACGCTGGCGGGTCTGGCGCAATTCGGCCGTGACCCACTTGAGGTGGTCGAGAAGCTTCTCTTCGTTGGACATCTAGCGCAAGCTCCTTGGCGCGGCGCGGAGGGTGGAGTTCATCGGGCTCATGCCTTTCCGAACTCATCGGAAATGAGGTCGAAAATGTCTTCCGCTGTTGCTGTCTCAAGCTCGCTATGGGCCGTGGAACGGTCGGCTTCGCGTTCCGTATCGCTCCACTTGGCCAGCAGCAGCTGCAGTCGGCCGGTGATCCGGCGACGCGCCGCCTCGTCCACCGCCGACGGCTCCGACACCGAATCCCACCTGTCGAGGTCCGACAGCAGCCGCCCCTCGGAGGTCACATCCGCATCGACCAGGCACTCGCGCAGGAAGTCCGCCAGCTGATGGGGCGTGGGGTGGTCGAAGATGAGTGTGGGGGGCAGATCGATACCGGTGACGGCGGTGAGCCGGTTCCCGAATTCGACAGCGGTGAGGGAATCGAACCCAAGCTCCTGGAATGGCTGGGTGGGGGGAATGGCGTCCGTACTGGAGTGGCCGAGGATCGCGGCCGCGTGGGTCAGTAGGTGATGGAGGAGGAGCTGCTGCTGCTGGGCGGGCGTGCTGTCGTTCAGTTGTTGCTGGAGCGAGCCGGGGCCGGACGTCGAATCCGGGGCGGCGTCGGCGCCGGACGAGGGAGCGGGCGTGAGGCGGCCGAGGAGGGGACTCGGCCGTCGCGCCGTAAAGCTGGTCGGGAACTTCTGCCAGTCGATATCCGCGACGGTGACGGTGGTGTCGTCGTGGTCGAGGGCGTGCTGAAGCGACGCGACGGCGAGTTCCGGAGCGAGCGGATTCATCCCGCGCCGGTTGTAGTAGTCGACAACGGCCTCGTCGGAGGCCATGCCCGCGTCGCTCCAGGGTGCCCAGGCGATGCTGGTGGCGGGGAGTCCTTGGGAGCGGCGGTGTTCGGCGAGGGCGTCGAGGTAGGTGTTGGCGGCGGCGTAGGCGGCCTGCCGACTGCCGCCCCAGGAGGCCGCACCGGAGGAGAAGAGGACAAAGGCGCTGAGGTCGTGGTCCTTGGTCAGCTCATGGAGGTGGGCGGCGGCCAGCGCTTTGGGCTGGAGGACCGCGTTGATGTGGGGGAGGTCGCTCTCCGCGAGCGATGTGTTCTCCGCGATGCCCGCGGCGTGGATGACGGTGGTGAGGGGGTGTTCGGCGGGGATGGTGTGGAGGAGGTGGCGGAGGGCGGTGCGGTCGGAGACGTCGCAGGCGGTGATGGTGACCGAGGTCCCCAGAGCGGTGAGTTCTTCGCTGAGTTGGGTGGCGCCGGCTGCGTCGGGGCCGGTGCGGCTGGTGAGGTGGAGATGGGGTGCGCCGTTGCGGGCGAGCCAGCGTGCGAGGTGGGCGCCGAGCCCGCCGGTGCCGCCGGTGATGAGCGTGGTGCCGGACGGTTGCCAGGGGACCGCAAGGACGTCGGTGGCGGGCGCGTGCTCAAGACGGCGCCCCAGGACGGCCGTACGGATCGCCACCTGGTCCTCGGGCTGCCCGGGCGTGAGCAGCCCGGCGATGCGGCCGGGAGTGCGGGCATCGACGGTGTCGGGCAGATCGATCAAACCACCCCAGAGCTGGGGGTACTCCAGGGCGGCGACCCGGCCAAAACCCCAGGTCTGTGCCTGGAGCGGATGGGGAAGCGCATCGGAGAGCGCGGCCGCCACGGCGCCCTGGGTGAGGCACCACAGGGCTGCGGACCACCCGAGTTCATCGAGGGCCTGGACGAGGGCCGCGGTGGCGGCCAGCCCGGTCGGAACGGCCGGGTGGTCCGGGTGCGCGGCCTCATCGAGGGCGAGGAGGCTCAACACACCGACGGGTGCGGTACGTACGTCTGCGGCACCCGCGAGCTGCTGGACGAGCGCCTCGCGATGAGCGCCAACGGTGTCGATGGCAAGCGTCTCGCGCACCGCGCCGTGGTCATCGAGTGCCTGGGCGGCGGTCAGGACGACCGGATGGTCCTCCAGCCCGGACGGCACCAGCAGCAGCCAGGTCCCCGTGAGGACGGGAGTGGCGATGGTGTCGCGCAGCTGCTCCCAGGCGATCCGGTAGCGCCACGAGTCGACGGTGGAGTGCTCCCGGTGCCGTCGACGCCAGGCCGAGAGAAGGGGGAGAGCGGGCAGGAGCGAGTCGATACCGGGGTCGTTCTCCGCCAGCTGGAGCGTGTTGGTGAGGGCGTCCACGTCCTGCGCCTCGATGGCGCCCCACAGCTGTGCCTCGACCGGGTCGTGATGCTCGCCGCGACCATCGGGACGGTGAGGGGGTGGGGCGAGCCAGAAGCGCTGGCGCTGGAAGGCGTACGTCGGCAATTCGACGAGCCGTGGGGCTGGTGCGACGGGGAACCAGGGCGCCCAGTCGACGTCGACCCCGGCGGTGTGGAGCCGTGCGAGGGCGTTGGCGAAGGCTTGGGCTTCGGGTTGTTTGCGGGTGAGCGTGGCGGCGACCAGTGGGTTGGTGTCCGTAGTCGCGTGGGCGAGGGTGTGTTGTGTGGCGGTGGCGAGGACCGGGTCCGGTCCCAGTTCCAGGAAGGCGCCTGTCTCGGGGGCGATGCGGGTGATGGCGGGGTGGAAGTGGACGGGCTGGCGGATGTGTTCGGCCCA
>NZ_JBHWJI010000141.1:0-4203 GCF_042731515.1 Streptomyces sp. NPDC059850 | reverse complement strand
GGCAGCGTATTATGTTTATAAGAGACTGCTGGTGAGAAGGCCGCCCACCTTCTGACCAGCGCCGGGTGTGCGCGGGCCGCCGGAAGCCCCGGGGCTTCCGGCGGCCACTAGAATCGGGGCGTTACCGCTGGTTGGGGGCCGGGTGTGAGGGTGGGGTCCGGTGGGCCCGGGGGGAGTCGTACATGAGCCGTCGCTCCGGTCGATCCGGCGTTCTGATCTCCCTGTGGGCCGAGGCGCAGCGGCAGCGCGAGGCCCAGGAGCGGGCGCGGGCGCGGCAGGAGCGCGAGGAGGAGCGGCGGCTGCGGGCCGCCGAGCGGGAGCGGGCGCGCGATCAGCGGGAGCGGCAGGCGGCGTACCGGCGGCAGCGCGAGGCGGACGCGCGACGGCGTACGGAGGAGCTGGAGGCGCGGGTCGAGGCGTTGCGGTCGCTGCTGGCGACCGGGTGCCGGGCACCGGCGTTCCGCCCGGCCGGGCTCCAACAGCCCGAGCGGGTCGAGCCGTTCGACCCGGGCGCGCTGGCCCACCCCGTACCGATGCCGGACCAGCGGCACTACCAGCCGCAGGGCGGCTGGGGCTTCGGCGCCGGGCGGCGGGAGCGGGACGAGGCGCGGGAGCGGTACGAGCGGGACTGGCGGGCCGCGCAGGCGGCGGAGGCCGAGCGGGTGCGGCGGCTGGAGGCGTACCGGCGGCGGTACGAGGAGTGGGCCGCGGAGCGGATCGCGGAGATACGCCGGTACAACGCGGGCGTGGCGGACCTGGTCGCGGAGGTGCGGGCCGGTGACCCCGAGGCGGTGGTGGAGTACTTCACGGCGGCGCTCTACCACGCCTCGTACGCCTCCCCGGTGTGGCCCGAGGGCCCGCCCCGCGAAGTGTCCGCCGCGTACGATCCGGCCGCGCGCCAGCTCGTGCTGGACTGGGAGCTGCCGCGCTACGACATCGTCCCCGAGGTCAAGTCGGTGCGGTACATGTACAACGCCGACGAGGACCGGGAGACGCCGCGCTCCGCCACGCAGCGCCGGGCGCTGTACCGGGATGTGCTCGCGCAGTGCGTACTGCTGGCGCTGCGGGACCTGTTCGCGGCGGATGAGGCCGGAGTTGACGGGTCCGGGGCGCTGGAGTCGGTCACGCTGAACGGTTTCGTGGACGACCACGATCCGGCGACCGGGCAGCGGGCCCGGATCGTCCTGGCGACCGTCACGGTGACCCGTACCGCCTTCGCCGAACTGCGTCTTGAGCAGGTGAGCGCGGTGGAGTGCCTGGTCGACGGCGTGCGCGGGCGGCTGTCCACGCGCCCCGACCAGCGCGCCGCCGTGCCGCCCGGGCGGACGCCGGACGAGGTCGGCTCCGGCGTCCTCACCCAGGGCGGGGGCGACGAACCGGATCTGCTCGCGATGGATCCGATCGCCTTCGAGTCACTGGTCGCGGAGTTGTTCCGGGCCATGGGGATGCGGGCGGTGACGACCCAGCGTTCGAACGACGGCGGGGTGGACGTGGAGGCGATGGACCCCGCGCCGATCCGGGGTGGCCGGATCGTGGTGCAGGTGAAGCGCTACCGTGCCACGGTGCCGCCGACCGCGGTGCGCGATCTGTACGGCACGGTGCAGGGCAGCGGCGCGAACAAGGGCGTCCTGGTCACCACCTCCCGGTTCGGGCCCGGCTCCCATACGTTCGCCCATGGGAAGCCGCTGGAGCTGGTGTCCGGGGTGGAGCTGGTCGACCTGCTCCACCGGCACGGGCTGCGGGGGCGGCTGGGCGACGGCGCCGCCGCCGGTCCCGCCTCGCCCTCGCCTGATGCGCCCGACTCTTCTGATGCGCCTGACTATCCTGATGCGCCCGATCACAACGTGCTGGGCATGTCCTGGTCGGGCGAGGTCGCCCTCGACGTCTGCGCCCTCGTCTGCGACGGCGACCGGGTGCTGAGCGAGGACCACTTCGTCTTCTTCAACAACCCCCGCACCCCCGACGGCACCGTCAGTGCCCTGCCCGCCACCGCCCCCGACCGGGCGGCGGTCCGCGTCGCCTTCGACGCGCTGCCGCCCGAGGCCGACCGTCTCGTCCTCGTCGCGGCCGTCGACCCCGAGGTCGACCCCGGGGCGGACCTGTCCGGTTTCGCCGACGCCCGGATACGGCTGCTGGACGCGGCGGGCGCCGAACTCGGCCAGCTGGAGGTCTCCGATGGCCGCCGGGGCGAAACCGCCCTGGTCCTCGGCTCGTTCCGGCGCCGGGCCAATGGCGACTGGGACTTCGTGATCGGCGGCAAGGGCTACCCGGGCGGGCTGGAGGCGCTGGTGCGGGAGTACGGCATCGACGTCGCTTGATCGTGAAGCGTGATCATGGCGTGCGGCGGAACAGTCGGAGAGACAGTCGGGGACTGGGTGTCGCTGGCACAGCTTCATCCGACATACTGCCGGGCGTGGAGCAGCGTATAGGTCCGATCACCCCGCCCGTACCCGCCGCCGGGACCGATCCGGGGCACATCCCCGGCCTCACGCCCCCGCGCCCGGACGCGCCCGAGGAGGTGACCGCGGAGGCGAAGACGGCCCCGGAGGCCCCGGAAGAGGCCCCCGAGCCGGAGGAAGCGGAAGAGGAGACGGCGGAAGCCGAAACCGAGACCGAAGCCGAGGAGCCGGACGAGGCGGCGGACGAGCCGGACGACGCGAAGGAGCAGGCCGAGGACGGGCCGGTCTTCGAGGTCTCCGACCGCCGCAGCTCGATCACCGCCGGGCGCTCCGGCGTCGCCTTCCACCTGGACGGCGAGAACGCCGAGTTCTCCTGGGACGAGATCGGCGCGGTGGAGATCGACACCCCCCGCTTCGGCCGCCGCTTCAGCGTCACCGTCTACACGACCGCCCACCGCTGGTACGCCGCCGACGTCGAGGCCTCGGCCCGTGGCGCCCTCAAGGACTGGACGGCGAAGCTGGACGAGGTCCTCGACGCGTACTTCGAGGACACCGCTTCTTAGGGGGCCATCAGCTCACGGCACGCGCCAGCCGAACTGGTGGGCGCCCGCGCCCTCGCCCTTGAAGGTGACCGCGACCGGCTGGTCGCCCGCGGGCATCATGTGGACGGAGCACATGGTGAGCGAGGACTTGGGCTTCAGCCGGGTGTGCGCCACGGCGCTGCGGCAGTCGCCGACGCCGTTGCCCGGGGTGGAGAAGTCCATGAACGTCATGGGCTGGATCCGCTGTCCGCCCGCGCTGCTCACCGCGACGCCGTCCTGCATGGTGGGCAGCAGCGTGTGCGTGCCACGGTTCCGGTAGCGGAGGGTGACGTAGTACGGCGTCATCTTCTTCTGTTCCGCGCTCAGCTGGAAGCGGCTCAGGTCCCCGATGTCGCCCTTGCGCATGCCGGTGAGGGTGACGGTCATCGGGACGTCGCGGTTGTCGTCCTGCCACATGGCGTCGGCGGACTGGCCGGCCGCCATCAGGCCGTTGGTGCCCGCGTAGCCCTTGCCGTCGCCGATCTTCCACGTCAGGGCGCCGCTCGCCTCGTCGGTGTACGAGACGATCGCGGGCGTGCGGTGCTTGGGCAGCATGACGATCTGGCATGCCTCGCCCGTACTCCCCGGCGGCAGGGTCGCGGGGCCGCCCTTGTCGCACTCCTTGGGCACAGCCGACTCGGTGGCCAGCGGGTTCATGTTCATCAGCTCGATCGGGCGGCCGGGAGTCCCGTCGGCGAGGGTGATCGTGAAGTTGTCCTCGGGGTCGGGCCGTTCCAGCGTCGCCTTGCCGGTGTTGGTGTACGAGACGGTGAGGTAGAACGGCACCATCCCGTCGACGTTGTCGTCGAGCCGGACCCGCTTGAGATCCGCGTCCTTGCCCCGGATGAGCCGGATGGGCGCCACCTTCAGCTGCCGCGCCTGGTCCCGGTCCGTCCAGGTGGCCTTCTTCACGGTGGTCTCCATCGGCACCGATGGCGCGGCCGTCGGCTTGGTGTCCGGCTTCTTGGCCACGTCCGTCGTACCGCCCTTGCCCGAGCCGCCACATCCTGTGATGAGCAGTGCCCCGGCGATGGCACCGGCCATCCTCATGCGTGTCCGCATGTGTCCCCCGTTGTTCGCTATGCCTGGTGATTCCCCGCCGTACCGTCCCTGGCGGATTGCCGACAGCTTGAAGCGCTCTCCTCCCTTCGCAAGCTCAGGAAGGAGATTCCGCCCTACCTTGCGGTGGGTGGCTTGACGCGGCGTGCGCGTCTGACGACTGC
>NZ_JBHWJI010000140.1:0-4204 GCF_042731515.1 Streptomyces sp. NPDC059850 | reverse complement strand
TTGTGGGCTCGGAGATTTGTATACGAGACAGTGGGCCGCTTCGCGGCCGGCTCGCTCGCTTCGCTCGCTCGGCGCTTCGCGTTGCTCAGCGTGTTCGGGGCTTCGCCCCGAACGGGTGATGCCTCCGCTTCGCTTCGGCATCTGCTGGGGTTGGTGTTGGTTGTTGTCTTGCTGGTTGGGGGTTGGGGAGCGCTGTGCGCTCTTGGGCGGGTCCGCTGCGCTCCCCCGCCAGGTGGTTCCTTCGGCTTCGCCTCCGGTTCCTTGGGCCCGCTTCGCGGGCCGGGCTGGCTGTGGTGTCCGGGGCGTCAGGGAGGTGGTGGCTGGGTGAATGTGATGCAGTATGTAGCGTTGGCGAAAGTGTAGGACACGCTCTGGTGGTGTAGGGAAGGCTCTCTTGTGTTGGGGGGTGGTTGCTGATGGGTGGTCAGAGTAATTCTGTTGTAAGGGTCCGAACTGTGGGCCGTATGAAGTGTCAAATAGGTTGTGTGAGCGGTTGGTTAAAGCTGTTCGTGCTTCTGGCAGCCGGTGGGGGTGTCGTGGCGGAGGCTGATGTCTGGTGGTGCGTTGGTGGTCGGGGGGTGGTGTCGGCGTTCCGGGCGGGGCGTGATGGTTGTGTGCGGGGTGTTGGTGGGATTGCGGGTCTGGTTGGGAGCGGTGTGGCGGGTGGTCATTGGGGTTTGGTGGGGTGTGTTTTGGTGTTTGTGGGGTGGTGGTGTTGGTGTGTGGTCGCCTGTGGATTGTGGAGGGGCGGGCGGGGTGGTGGAGCTTGGGGTGGGTCTGCGGTTTGTGTGCGGCGTGGGTGGTGGGGAGTTGTCCGTTGGTGGTGTCGTCGGCTGTATGTGCGGGGCCGGGTGCTGTGTCTTGGAGGAGTGGTCGTGATGGGGGGTGGTTGGGCGGCTGGCGTCGCGTCAGTGTGGTCTGGGGTGGTTCGGCTGTGTATTCGCCTCCCGTACGCGGCTGCTCGGGGAGATCGCTGGAATAGGGTGTCGGGGGAGGCGAGGAAATGTCTGGGATTCAGCTGAGGGAACATCAGGTCAGCCAGAAGGCGTGTTTCCGTAAGTGGGTGGGATTTCCTGCAAGGTCGTCTGGGCCTGTTCAGGGGGTGCGGGGCACGATCGTGTCTGCGACCGGGTCAGGGAAGACGATCACGGCTGCCGCGTCCGCGCTGGAGTGCTTCCCGGGCGGCAGGGTCCTTGTCACCGTCCCGACCCTCGACCTGCTCGCCCAGACGGCCGAGGCGTGGCGCCTGGTGGGCCACCGCTCCCCCATGGTCGCTGTCTGCTCGCTGGAGAACGACCCGGTGTTGAACGGGCTCGGGGTGCGCACCACCACGCATCCGATCCGGTTGGCCATGTGGGCCGGTGCAGGGCCTGTGGTGGTGTATGCCACGTATGCGGCTCTCGTGGACCGGGAGGATCCGGAGGATCCGGCGGGTCAGCGGATGGTTCGCGGGCCGCTGGAGGCGGCTCTGGCGGGCGGGGAGCGGCTGTACGGGCAGCGGATGGACGGTTTCGATCTGGCCATCGTGGACGAGGCGCACGGAACGGCTGGTGATCTTGGCCGTCCGTGGGCGGCGATCCATGACAACGCCCGTATTCCGGCCGGCTTCCGGCTCTACCTCACCGCCACGCCCCGCATCCTGGCCGCGCCCGGGCAGCAGAAGGGCAAGGACGGCCAGGAGCTGGAGATCGCGAGCATGACCAGCGACCCGGAGGGAACCTACGGCCAGTGGCTGGCCGAACTCGGGCTCAGCGAGGCGATCGAGCGCGGAATCCTCGCCGGGTTCGAAATCGACGTCCTGGAGATCCGCGACCCCTCCGCGGCCCCCGGGCTGCCGCAGGAGGCGCTGCGGGGACGGCGTCTGGCCCTGCTGCAGACCGCGCTGCTGGAACACGCGGCGCGGCACGGCCTGCGCACCGTCATGACGTTCCACCAGAGGGTGGAGGAGGCAGCCGCGTTCGCTGGGAGGCTACCGGAGACGGCAGCGGAGCTGTACGTCACCGAGGTGTCCGAGGAGGCCTTGGCGGAGGCGGAGGCGAGGCTGCCCGAGTCGTCGATCGATGCGCAGTTCTACGAGCTGGAGGCTGGCCGCCACGTCCCGCCGGACCGGGTATGGTCCGCGTGGCTGTGTGGCGACCATCTTGTGTCCGAGCGGCGCGAGGTACTGCGGCAGTTCGCTCATGGCACCGACGCGGCGGGCCGCCGAGTACACCGCGCCTTCCTGGCCTCGGTGCGGGTCCTCGGGGAAGGCGTGGACATCACCGGTGAACGGGGCGTGGAAGCCGTGTGTTTCGCCGACACCCGTGGCTCCCAGGTAGAGATCGTGCAGAACATCGGCCGCGCGCTCCGGCTGAACCGCGACGGGTCCACCAAAGTCGCCAGGATCATCGTCCCGGTCTTCCTCCAGCCCGGCGAGGACCCGGCCGACATGATCGCCTCCGCCAGCTTCAAGCCCCTGGTCGCCGTCCTCCAGGGCCTGCGCTCCCACGATGAACGCCTCGTCGAGCAACTCGCCTCCCACGCCCTCTCACGGAGCAGACACCAGCGCAGCGCGCACCTGCGGCGGGACGAGAACGGCCGGATCATCGAAGCCGTCACCAAGGACAGCACCACGGACGGCAGCGAGAGCGACGGCGGCGGCAGTGGCGAGAGCGGCAGCGGTGGTGGTGGTGAGGGCCGGGAACAGGGCGCCACCGGCGGTGCCGCCGGATCGGCGCTGCTGCACTTCTCCTCCCCCAAAGACGCGGCGACCATCGCGGCGTTCCTGCGCACCAGGGTCTACCGGCCGGAATCGCTGGCATGGCTGGAGGGCTACCAGGCCCTGCTGCGGTGGCGGACCGAGAACAAGATCACCGGCCTGTGCGCCGTCCCGTATGACACGCAGACGAACGTGGGCACGACCAAGGACTTCCCACTGGGACGGTGGGTGCATCAACAGAGGAAAACGCTGCGGGCCGGGGAACTGGAAACACGGCGCAAGGAACTGCTGGACACCCCGGAAGCAGGCATGGTGTGGGAACCAGGCGAGGAAGCATGGGAACACAAACTCGCCGCGCTGCGCTCATACCGACGCGCCACCGGACACCTCGCCCCACCCCAGAACACGCTATGGAACCCGGGCCGGAGTACGGACGCGGCGGACAGGGAGGGGGTGGTGGCAGTCGGACAGCTCATGGCCAACCTGCGCAGGACACACGGCCTCGGCAAAGACCCGGAACGGGCCAGGACACGCGCGCAGCAGCTGACAGCGATCGACCCGGACTGGAACTGCCCCTGGCCACTGGACTGGCAACGCCACTACCGCACCCTCACCAACCTCGCCACCAGCGAACCCGGCGGCATACTGCCCACCATCGAACCCGGCACCCAGTTCAACGGCGACGACCTGGACAAATGGGCCGCACGGCAGACCCGTGACTGGACAACACTCAGCACCCAGCAACAAGAACGGCTTACCAGACTAGGTATGAAACCTGCTGAGCGCCCCGCTCCAGCCCCGGCATCCAGGAACGGCGGGAAAACAGCCGAGAACGGCGGGAAAACAGCCGGGAACGGCGGGGAAGGGGCTGGGAACGGCGGGGAAGGGGCTGGGAAGCTGTCAGCTGCCTTCCAGCGCGGTGTGCAGGCCCTCGCGCAGTGGGTGGACCGGGAAGGGGCCCAGGCAGCGGTACCGCGAGGACACATCGAGACCGTGGTCACCAACGGCCAGGAACACCACCACAAACTAGGCATCTGGCACGCCAACCAGAAACAACGACGCCACAAACTCACCCAACCCCAACGTGCCGCACTCACCGAACTCGGCATCGAATGGGCATAACACCCCCGATGCGCACGCAGCGTGTACCAGCACCCGCCACACAACCAACCTCCCCCGAGGCCCCCAGACCAGGACCGTGAACTCCCCCCTTTCACCAAAAAAAAGGGGGCTGCCCGGATACATGTGACCAGCTGGAACCCAAGTATCACTCCCCAACCCACCCCCGCCTGGCCAACCACACACACCCACCCACCCAGCCAGCCAGCCCACGTCACAAAACCCGGGCCATGAAACCCATGAAGTCCGGTCCCTGTCCACGGTCCTGGACAGAAGATTCCCGCGGGTGACGCCCACACCCACACCCACACCCACACCCACACCCACACCCACACCCGCGCGCGAGCGGACGGCGGGGCCGCTCAGGCTGCCACCACGGCGTCCGCG
>NZ_JBHWJI010000139.1:0-4330 GCF_042731515.1 Streptomyces sp. NPDC059850 | reverse complement strand
CGGTGCCGTTGCGGGTGCGGGTGGATCCGGCGGAGGGGCTGGGGGATCTGGTGGTGCGGGTGCAGGCGGAGCGTTCCGCGCTGCTGGCGCACGAGCATGTCGGGCTGGCGGAGATCCAGCGGATCGCCGGACACGGCGAACTCTTCGACACCACCACGGTCTTCGAGAACTACCCGGTGGACGCCGACGCGCTCGCCAAGACGGCCGCCGCGAGCGGCCTGAGCCTGGGCCCGGCCGAGATCAGCAACGCCGGTCACTACCCCGTGACCCTGACCGTGGCGCCCGGCTCCCGCCTGCGCCTCCAGCTCCGCCACCCCTCCGGCGCCTTCGGCACCGACGAGGCCCGGGCGCTCGCCGCCCGGCTGGCCGGGCTCATCCGGCTGACCGCGGCCGCACCGCGGACCCCCATAGCAACGGCGACCAGCCCCACAGCGAACGAGAGGCAGCAGATCGTGGAGTCGAACGGCACGGCGGGCGAGGCTCCGGGCACCACCGTGACCGCCCTCTTCAGGGCAACGGCCGCCCGCACGCCCCGCTCCGTGGCCCTGGTCGCCGGTCGGCGATCGCTGACCTTCGCCGAGCTGGACGAGCGGGCCAACCGCCTCGCCCACGCCCTGATCGCGTCGGGCGCCGGACCCGAGCGGCACGTCGCCGTGCTGCTGCCCCGCACCGAAGAGTGGATCATCACGATCCTCGCGGTGCTCAAGTCCGGTGCCGCCTATGTGCCGGTCGATCCCGCACAGCCCGCCGAGCGCACCGCGCGGGTGCTCCGCGAGGTCGCTCCGTCGGCCGTCGTCACCACCACCGCCACCGGCCCGGCCGCCGGTGCGGCCCCCGGGGCCGAGGTGATCGTGCTGGACGACCCGCGGACGGCGGCCTTCCTCGCGGACCGTCCCGCCGACGACCCGGGGGAGCGCGGCGTCCGGCCCGCGCACCCCGCCTACGTCGTCTACACCTCCGGCTCGACCGGTGCGCCCAAGGGCGTCGTCGTCCCCCACTCCGCCCTCGCCAACCTGTACGCGGCGCACGGCGAAGCCCTGTTCGCCCCCGGCCGGGAGCGGACCATGAGGGTCGGCCACCTCAGCCCCGCCACGTTCGACGCGGCCTGGAACCCGCTGCTGTGGATGGTCGCCGGACACGAACTGCACGTGCTGGACGAGGCGACCCGTACCGATCCGCACGCCGTGGCCGGTTACGTCGACACCCACCGGCTGGACTACGTGCAGGTCACTCCGACCTACTTCGACCGCCTCGTGGACGCCGGATTCCTGGGCGGCGACCACCAGCCGGCCGTGGTCGCCCTCGGCGGCGAGGAGATCGGCCCCGCCGCGTGGGAAGCGCTCGCCGCGTCGCGCTCCACCGCGTGGAATCTGTACGGCCCCACCGAGTGCACCGTGGACGCCACCGGCGCCCCGATCGCCCCCGGCACCGCACCCCACCTGGGCAGACCCCTGCTCAACACTCGTGTCCACCTGCTCGACACCGCCCTGCGGCCCGTCTCCCCGGGCACGGTGGGAGAGCTGTACCTCGCCGGGCCGCAGGTCGCCCGCGGCTATCTGAACCGGCCCGACCTCACGGCCGAGCGCTTCGTCGCCGACCCGTTCGGTGCGGCCGGGAACCGGCTGTACCGGACGGGCGACCTGGCGCGCCGGCGACCCGACGGACGGCTGGAGTTCGCCGGGCGCGCCGACCAGCAGGTGAAGCTCCGCGGCTTCCGCGTCGAACCCCGTGAGGTGGAGGCCGCGCTCGAAACCCACCCGGCGGTCGCGGCCGCCGCGGTCGTGGTGCGCGAGGACCGGCCCGGGGACCGCCGCCTGGTCGGCTACGCCGTGCTGTCCGACCCGGGCGGCCACGACCTGAGGCACTACCTGGCCGGGCTGCTGCCCGAGCACCTGGTGCCCGCCACCGTCGTCGTCCTGCCCGAACTGCCGCTGACCAGCAGCGGAAAGCTCGACAGGAAGGCGCTGCCCGCGCCGGAACGTGGACCCTCCACCGGCACCCGCGCGCCCCGGAACGAGCAGGAGACCCTGCTGAGCCAGCTGTTCGCCGACGTACTCGGCGTCCCCGAGGTGAGCGTCGAGGACGACTTCTTCAGCCTGGGCGGCGACAGCATCCTGTCCATGCAGCTCGTGGGCCGGGCACGGCGGGCCGGTCTCTCGCTGACCACGCGGGACGTCTTCAAGCACCGCACCGTGGCCGCGCTCGCCGACGCCACCGGAGAGCCCGCCGCGACCGAGCCCGAACCGAACGACGACGGGGTGGGCGACATCCCGCTGACCCCGATCATGGTCAGGCTCGCCGAGTCCGGCGTACCCCTGGACGGCCATGCCCAGACGGTGGCCGTGCGCCTGCCCCGGGGCGTCGAACGCCGCCACCTGACCGGGGCGCTGCAGGACCTCCTCGACCACCATGACGCGCTGCGGCTGATCCTGGAGTCCGACGAGGCCGGCTGGGTGCCCTGCGTACGCCCCCGAGGCGCGGTCGGCGCCGAGTCCGTACTGGAACACCTGGACGCCGGTGCGCGGGACGGCGGGGCCGAGGACCCGCACGCCCTGGCCGCCCGCGCCACGGCGCGGCTCTCCCCGGCGAAGGGCGTCGTCCTGCACGCCGTCCACGCCGACCCGGGACCGGAGGAGCGGGGGGTCCTCGTCCTGGCCGTGCACCACCTCGCCGTCGACGGAGTCTCCTGGCGGATCCTCCTCACCGACCTCGCCGCCGCGTACCGGGCCCGGGCCGCGGGCGAGCGGCCCCGGCTGCCGCGCGTGGCCACCTCCCTGCGGACCTGGGCGCTGCGGCTGACCGAACAGGCCGCGTCCCGGCGCACCGAACTCCCGCTGTGGAAGGGCGTCCTGGAAGGACCGGATCCGCTGCTGGGCACCCGGCCGCTGGACCCCGCTCTCGACCTGGCGGCCACCGTCCGCCGCACCGAGGTCACCCTGCCCGGCGACCTGTCCCGGGCCGTGCTCGCCTCGGGAAGCCCCGACCACCTCATGCTCGCCGCACTGGCCGTCGCCGTCGGACGCCGCCGTGCCGCGCGCGGCCACCGCCACGACTCCGGTCTCCTGGTGGACGTCGAGGGCCACGGGCGTGCGGAACACCTCGTCGAAGGCGCCGACCTCTCCCGGACCGTCGGCTGGTTCACCAGCCTCCACCCGCTGCGCGTCGCGACCGCCGACCCGGCCGCCCCGGACGCGGCGCGCACCGCGCTGCGCGGGGTCGCCGACGCCCTGTCGGCCGTCCCCGACGGCGGCGTGGGCTACGGACTGCTGCGCTACCTCAACCCGCGCACGGCACCGGTGCTCGCCCGCGCCGTGGCCCCGCAGATCATGTTCAACTACCTGGGCCGGGTCGGCACATCCGCCGACACCGACGATTTCGTGCCCGAGCCGCTCGGCGTGGGCGACGACGACCCGGACGCACCCCTCGGCCACGTCCTGGTCCTCGACGCGGTAGCCACGGAGCACGGCCCGGGCCCCCGGCTCACCGCGACCTGGTCCCGCGCCGGGGAGCTGCTGACCGAGAGCGACGTCACCGAACTCGTCGACGCGTGGACGGACGCCCTGCGCAGCCTGACCGGCGGCACCGGGGACGAGCCGGACGGCGGCGACGAGGGCCCCGGCCGTGGCGACGACGGCAACCACGGCCCCGCCACGCCGCCGACCGCCGGACCGGCGGCGAACCTCCCGGTGGACACCACGGACGTCAGGCTCGCCCCCGGGGAACTGGAGCACCTGGTGGCCACCGGCCCCGAGCCGGAAGCCGTCCTGCCGCTCGCGCCGCTGCAGGAGGGCCTGCTCTACCACCACACCCTCGACCAGGACGCACCGGACGTCTACAACGCACAGGCGACGCTGGAGCTGCGCGGCGCGCTCGACCCGCCCCGGCTGCGGCAGGCCATGCTGGGGCTGCTGCACCGCCACCCGAACCTGCGGGCGAGTTTCCGCTTCGACGGCGTACGGACCCCCGTCCAGGTCATCCCCCGCACCGCCGAACTGCCCTGGAACGAAGTGGATCTGCGCGGCCACCAGGACCCCCGTGCCGAGGCGGCCCGCCGCGCGGACGAGGACCGGATCCGCCGCTTCGACCCCGCCACCGGACCGCTGCTGCGCTGTCTCCTGCTGCGCCTGGACGATGCCACCTTCCGGTTCGTCATCACCAACCACCACGTCCTGTGGGACGGCTGGTCCCAGCCCATCCTGCTCAAGGAACTGCTCCAGCTGTACCGGGCGGGCGACCCGGGCCTGCTGCCCGCGGTGCGGCCGTTCCGCGACCATCTGCGGTGGCTCGCCGGGCAGGACCGTCAGGCCGCCGCGGACGCCTGGCGCACCGC
>NZ_JBHWJI010000138.1:0-4396 GCF_042731515.1 Streptomyces sp. NPDC059850 | reverse complement strand
CCATCCTGATTCACCGCACTCCCACGCAACACCGCCAACACCCGGTGCCCACACTCCCGCGCCACCGACAACCGCTCAAGGAGCACCACACCAACACCCTCGGACAACACCATCCCGTCCGCACCCGAGGAAAACGCCTTGCACTGCCCGTCAGCGGCCATCCCCCGCTGCCGGGAGAAGCTCACGAACGCGCCGGGTGTCGCCATCACCATCACGCCGCCCGCCAACGCGATCGAGCACTCACCTTGCCGAAGTGCTTGCGCGGCAAGGTGAATGGCCACCAGCGACGACGAGCACGCCGTGTCGACCGTGACCGCCGGGCCTTCGAAACCGAACACATAGGACACCCGTCCCGACGCCACGCTCGGCGACACCCCCGTGCCAGTGAAGCTTTGGAGCTCCGGCGCGACCGAGTCGGCATCGGCCCCGTAGCCCTGGCTGCACGCCCCGGTGAACACGCCGACATCGGTGCCCTTCAACGAGATCGGATCGATGCCCGCCCGCTCCAGCGCCTCCCACGACGTCTCCAGCAACAACCGCTGCTGCGGATCCATCGCCAGCGCCTCGCGCGGCGAAATGCCGAACAACCCCGCGTCGAAAAGCCCGGCGCCGTCCAGGAAACCACCCCGGCTGACGTACGAGGTGCCCGGGTTGTCGGGATCCGGGTCGAACAGGGCCTCCAAGTCCCAGCCACGATCCTCGGGGAACTCGGAGATGGCGTCGACGCCGCCTGCGACCAGCTCCCACAGGTCCTCGGGCGAGGACACACCACCCGGGTACCGGCACGCCATCGAGACGATGGCGATCGGCTCGTCAGCGTGCCGCGCGCCCTGCTTGCGCAGGTTGTGCAGCTCGGTCGTGACGCGCTTGAGATACTTGAGAATCTTCTCGTCCGTGGCCATTTCTTCAGTCCTCACGAAGGGTTGGCGAAGCCGCAGGGCCCCGAACTGGTGTCAGATGCGCCCGAGTTCACTATCGATGAAGTTCAGGACTTCGTCGGCCGACGCGGATTCCAGCTGGTCCGCCACCGTGGTCGTGTCCGCCTGCTCAAGAACGCCGTTGCACCTTGCCACCAGCCCTTGGAGGCGGAGCGCGATGCCGGATTTCATGGACTCGTCGAGGCCCGGACCGCTGATCAGCGACTCGATGTCTTCGATCTTCGCGTTCAACCGGGCGAGCGCGTTGTCGTCGACGGCGAGCTCGTCGCGCAGGTAGCGGGCAAGCACCAGCGGGGTGGGGTGGTCGAAGGCCAGTGTCGCGGGCAGCTTCAACCCGGTCTCCGCACGCAGCCGGTTGCGCAACTCCACCGACGTCAACGAATCAAACCCGGCATCCTTGAACGCCACATCCGCCCGAACAGCCCCCACTTCGGAGTGCCCGAGCACCACCGCGACCTGACCACGAACCAAGTTGAGCAGCAGAGCCTCCTGCTCCCCCGCCACGAGACCCGCCAACCGACGAACCAGCCCGCCATCCTCCGCGGACGCCGCCCGCGCCTGCTGCCTACCCGCCCGAACCAAACCACGCAGCAAGTGCGGAACCCCACCCATCGCCGCACCGGCACGTACTCCCCGCAGGTCCAGCTTCACCGGCACGAGCAGCGAGTGCCCGGACCCGACAGCGGCGTCGAACAGGTCCGTGCCCTCCGCGGGCGTGAGGGCGACGACTCCGTCACGGCTCGCGCGCCTGCTCATCCGCGCCTGGTCGACGTCGCTGAGGTGCGTGGTCAGGTTCGTGGCGTGGTGCCACGTGCCCCAGGCCAGCGACAGTCCCGGCAGGCCCGCCGCCCGACGATGGGCCATCAACCCGTCCAGGAACGCGTTCGCCGCCGCGTACCCACTGCTACCAGCGCCCATGAACACCGATGACACGGAGGAGTAGACGATGAACGCGTCGAGGTCCATGCCGCGGGTCAGCTCGTCCAGGTGCCGCACCGCGTCCACCTTCGGCGCGAACACCGTCGCCAACCGCTCCGGGGTCAACGCCCCGATCACCCCGGCGTCGAAGGCGCCTGCTGTGTGTACCACGCCGGTAGGGCGATGCTCTTCCAGCAGGTCCGCCACCTGGTCCCGGTCGGACACATCGCAGGCGGCCACCGAAACCTGTGCGCCCTGCTCGGTGAGCTCGGCGACCAACTCCGCCGCACCCTCGGCATCCCGGCCCCGCCGACTGGCCAGCACCAAATGCCGCACACCATGCCGAGTCACCAAATGCCGAGCCACCAAAGCACCCAACGACCCAGTACCACCCGTGACCAGAACCGTCCCCTCCGGATCAAACATCGCTGGAGCATCCGGGACTTCACCGGCGGCGCGGGTGAGCCGGGGAACCGAAAGCGTCGAACCGCGGACGGCGACCTGGGGTTCGCCACTGGCCAGCACTGACCCCAAGACCGCTTCCGGCCCGTCTTCGGTCGCTGGGTCGAGGTCCAGCAGGATGATCCGGTCCGGGTTCTCGGCCTGAGCGGCACGTACCAAACCCCACACCGCCGCGGCGGCCGGATCGGTCACCGCACCGTCACCAGCGGGCACCGCACCCCGCGTCACCACCACCAGCCGCGACTCCTCAGCCCCGGCCAGCCACGCCTGTACAACCCCCAACACCCGCGAGGTCACGGCCAGCGCGTCCTCACCACCGGCAGCCTCGACAACCACCGCGGGCAAGTCCGGGCTCCCGGTCAGGGCAAGCACGTCATGGGCCGTCGTCACCGCCATCCAGGGCGGCGAGGATTCCCCCTGCTCCTGGGGCAGCTCGGTCCACTCCACCCGGAACAACGAATCCCGAGCCGCATCCGGCGCCGGCTCCAACTGCTCGGCGGAAACCGGCCTGGACACCAACGAGCCCAACGTCGCCACCAGGCCGCCGGTCTCATCCGCCGCCTCCAGCGAAACCTCGCCGGGCCCGCCGGGCTCCAGACGCACCCGCAACGCCGAAGCGCCCGCGGCGTGCAACACGAGTCCGTTCCACGCGAACGGCAGCACCGGTTGCTCGGAGTCCTCCGTGTCAGCCGCGGCGCCGAGCATGCCCGCGTGCAGGGCAGCGTCCAGCAAGGCGGGGTGGATACCGAACCCGGCGGCATCCTCCCGGTGCTCGTCGGGCAAGGCGACCTCGGCGAAGACCTCCTCGCCGCGCCGCCACACCGTGCGCAAACCCTGGAACGCGGGCCCGTAGGCGTAGCCGCGCTCGACCAAGTCGGCGTAGAAGTCCCCGACCTCGACCTGCTGGGCACCTTGCGGTGGCCAAGCGGTGAAATCGAACCCGGCGCCGCTGCCGCTCCGCGCCGCCGACAGCACACCGGTGGCATGCCGCGTCCACGCCTCCGCACCGTCCTCGCGCTGGGAGTACACCTCCACCGTGCGCGAACCGTTCTCGGCCGGTCCGCCCACCGCGACCTGCATGCGGACCCCACCGTGCTCGGGCACCACCAGCGGCGACTCCGTCACGAGTTCGTCCAGCACCGGGCACCCGGCCTCGTCACCAGCCCGCACCGCCAACTCCACCAAGCCGGTGCCGGGAAAGAGCACCACACCGCCGATCGCGTGATCGGCGAGCCACGGATGCGACCGCAACGACAACCGCGACGTGAACACCAGCCCATCGGACTGGGGCAGGGGAACCATCGCGCCTAACAACGGGTGATCCGTGACCGATTGACCCAACGACGCCGCGTCGGTCGCCGACTCCGCCGACTGGAGCCAATAGTGCTGGTGGTCGAAGGCATACGTCGGCAGATCAACCCGCCCAGTGGGCAAAAGCGGCACAACACCACTCCAGTCCACGGCGATGCCCCGCACGAACAACTCGGCCACCGAAGCCAGCAGGGTCTTCCCCTCCGGGCGGCCATCACGCAGCGCCGCGACGCACACCACCCCGGCAGCGGCAGCGGTGGCCGTCTCCTCGACCATCCCGGTCAGGACCGCACCCGGCCCCAGCTCCACGAACAGCGTGCCACCGTCTTCCACCGCCGCCGCGATCCCCTCGGCAAACCGCACAGGACGCCGCACATGCTCGACCCAGTACCGCGGGTCGGCCAGCTCACCAGGCTCGGCCACCCGCCCGGTCACATTCGAGACCACCGGGATCACCGGCGGATGCCACACCACCTCGGTCAACGCCGCAGCGAAGTCAGCAAGCATCGGCTCCATCCGCCGCGAATGAAACGCGTGCGAAACGGCCAGCCGCTTCGTCTTGCCTCCCCGCTCCCGCAACCAGTCAGCAGCCATGACAACCGCGTCCCGCTCACCGGAGAGCACCACGGAAGACGGACCGTTAACCGCCGCGATCTCCACCCCCTCACCCAGCAGACCGGCGACCTCATCCACAGCAGCGGCCACCGCCACCATGGCCCCGCCCGGCGGCAACGCCTGCATCAGCCTGCCCCGAGCCGCCACCACCC
>NZ_JBHWJI010000137.1:0-4595 GCF_042731515.1 Streptomyces sp. NPDC059850 | reverse complement strand
CCCTCGCCGGGACCCAAGGGCACCGCCCCAACGAGGACCAGAGGCGCAACCCCGGGCCGGGGCCCAGGGGCGCAGCCCCGGCGGGGACCGGGGCGGAGCCCCGGATCGGGAAGGGGCGGGGCGGGGAACAGAACCCGCGCGGCGCTGCGCCACCGCACCCCCTCGGCCCGCACCCGCGCGGCCGGACCCGGGGCCCAGGGGCGCAGCCCCGGCGGGGACCGGGGCGGAGCCCCGGATCGGGAAGGGGCGGGGCGGGGAACACAGCCCGCGCGGCCAGGTGTCACCGCACGCCTGCGCGGCCCTGACGGGGTGGGGGTGGGGTGGGGTCCAGTTCGCCGCCGCCGCTGATGCGGGCCAGGGCGGCGGCGGCCGCGGCGCTGAGCCGTATGTGCTCGGCCGCCGCCTTCAGCGCGGGGATGGCGCGTTCGTCGCCGATCGCGCCCAGCCCCTCGACGCACGCGCGGGCGATGACCCAGTGCCGGTCCCGGGCGCCCAACTGGCGTTCCAGGGCGGCGACCAGGGCCGGTACGGATTCGGGGGCGCGGAGTTCGACGAGGAGCCGGATGGGGTGCAGCGAGTACGCGGTGCGCAGCGGATTCGTCGCGAGGGCGGCCGCGGCACGGGCGGTGCGCGGGTCGTCGAGCCGGGCCAGCACCCGGGCGGCGGTCGCGCAGCGCGCGGGTTCGCGGTAGTTGAGGAGCAGGACGAGCGTTTCGAAGGCCCGCCGGTCGCCCGCGCTGCCGAGCACGAACGCGGCGGTTTCGCGCGCCCACAGCGGCTGCTCCGGCGCGACCAGGATGCGGGCGAGCTGTTCGCGTGCGGCGGGGGTGCCCTGCCGTACGAGTGCGAGGAGCGAGGCGTGTGCCGCGGTCTCCTGCTGCGATGTGAGCGAGGCCCGTACCCGCTCCGTCAGCGTGCGGAATTCGTCGTCCATGTGTCGAGGTCTCCCCTCCCCGGTGATCCGCGCCATCGCGCAGGACTCACAGTCGGCTCTGGCGTCTTGGTTACCCGCGAGTTAATATGGCGACACGAGCAGCACCCCTGCTCGGGCGGCCTGGTGACGCAGCCGCCTTGCGTGACGTCGGTTCGGCACATTCAGCAGCAGTACGGCATGGCCCCGGGACAGGGCCCGCCGTGTGTCTCCCACGGGCAGTTTCCTCCGTGCGGCGCTGTCCGCCAGGGAGCGTGCAAGCCCTTCCGTCGGAGTTTTCGAGCGGGCCGGAGGAGTTCCAGCGGCAGGCGCCGGACGCGCGTCCGGATTGCCCGTATCGCGGCGTCCGTCCTCCGTTCCTCACCGAACAGCTCCTCTCAGCCAGTCCCAGTCGTCACTTCATCCCCGTTTCCGGGGAACACCCTCTGGAGTCCGCGATGGACCGTCTCCCACAGACCGGCGTCAGCCCCACGTCCTCCTCCTCTGATCTCTCCCCCTCTCGGGCCCCGCTCACTACTGTCGCGGTCGTCGGGCTCGGCACGATGGGCACCGGCATCGCCGAAATCCTGGCTCGTGCGGGGCGTCGGGTGATCGGCATCGACATCAGCGAGAGCGCCTGCCGCCGGGCCGTCACCGCGCTGGAGGTGGCCACGGCCCGCGCGGTGGGCCGCGGCCGGATGACCGAGCGCGAGCGGACGGCCGCGCTCGACCGCTTCCGCGTCACGACCGACGTGGCCGCCTCGGCGGACGCGGATCTGGTGGTCGAGGTGGTGCCCGAGGACTACGGCATCAAGCGTGACGTCTTCGCCGCGCTGGACGCCGTCGTCCGCCCGGACACCATCCTGGCGACCGGCACCAACGCCCTCTCCGTGACCCGGCTGGCGGCCGAATCCGCCCGCCCGGAGCGCGTGTTGGGGCTGCATTTCTTCAACCCGGCGCCCGCCATGAAGCTGGTGGAGATCGTCTCCAGCGTGCTGACCGCGCCCGCCGCCATCGAGGCGGTCACCACGCTCGCCCGCGACTTGGGCAAGGAGCCGGTCGCGCTCGGCGACCGGCCGGGCTTCATCGCCGACGGGCTGCTGTTCGGCTACCTCAACCAGGCCGCCGCGATGTACGAGTCGCGGTACGCGGCCCGCGAGGACATCGACGCCGCGATGCGGCTCGGCTGCGGGCTGCCGATGGGGCCGCTGGCCCTGCTGGACCTGATCGGGATCGATACGGCCCGTACCGTCCTGGAGGCGATGTACGCGGCCTCCGGCGACCGGCTGCACGCCCCCGCGCCGGTCCTGGGCCAGCTCGCCGACGCCGGGCTCACCGGCCGTAAGGCGGGCCGAGGCTTCTATACGTACGAGGCGCCCGGCAGCGGCACCGCCGTCCCGGACGGCGCGGCCCCGCAGGCGCCGTCGCCGGAATCGGGCCGTCCGGTGCGGGTGGTCGGCGTCGCGGGCTCGGGCACGATGGCGAGCGGCATCGCCGAGGTGTTCGCCAAGGCGGGCCACGAGGTGGTGCTGGCGGCCCGTACCGGGGAGAAGGCGGCGGCCGCGAAGGCCCGGGTCGCGAAGTCGCTGGCGCGGTCGGTGGCCAAGGGCCGGATGACGGAGGCGGTGCGGGAGCGGGCGCTCGCCCGGATCACCCCGGCCGACTCCCTCGACGCCTTCGCGGACGCGGACCTCGTGGTGGAGGCGGTGGCCGAGGATCTGGCCGTGAAGCAGGAGCTGTTCGGCGTGCTGGACAAGGTCTGCAAGCCGGGCGCGGTGCTCGCCACCACCACCTCCTCGCTGCCGGTCATCGCCTGCGCCCGCGCCACATCGCGCCCGCAGGACGTGATCGGCCTGCACTTCTTCAACCCGGCCCCCGCGATGAAGCTCGTCGAGGTCGTGTGCACCGTGCTGACCTCGGACGATGTGCGGGCCACCGCGCACACCGTGTGCCGGGAGATCGGCAAGCACCCGGTGGACTGCGGCGACCGGGCCGGGTTCATCGTCAACGCCCTGCTGTTCCCGTATCTGAACAACGCGGTGAAGATGGTCCAGGAGCACTACGCGTCGCCCGATGACATCGACGCGGCGATGAAGCTCGGCGGCGGCTATCCGATGGGCCCCTTCGAGCTGCTGGACGTGGTCGGTCTGGACGTCTCGCTGGCCATCGAGAAGGTCCTCCACCGCGCGTTCCGCGACCCGGGCCTGGCGCCCGCGCCGCTGCTGGAACACCTCGTCGCGGCGGGCTGCCTGGGCCGCAAGACGGGGCGCGGCTTCCGCGAGTATGCGAAGGCCTGAGAATCCGCTGGGCTGGGGTGGACTGCTGGAACCGTCCTTCGGTCCGCCCCCGCACCAGCACTCACAAGCGTGTTACGTTCCCCACATGTCCCAGCCCGTAAAGGCCACTCGTACGCAGCGTAATCGCTCGAACTCCTCCAACGGCGGCGAGAGCGCAGGCAGCCGCCGCGCCGCCGCCCAGCGCCTGATCATGCGCCGCAAACTCGCGGCGGCCGCCATGGAGTTGTTCGCGACGCAGGGGTACGAGGCGACGACGGTCGACGAGATCGCGGCCAGAGCGGGCGTGGCCCGACGCACGTTTTTCCGCCATTTCCGGTCCAAGGAAGAGGCCATTTTCCCGGACCACGACGACACGCTGGTGCGCGCCGCCGCGGTGCTGGACGCGGCACCGCCGCATGAGAACCCGCTGGACACGGTGTGCCGGGGCATCAAGGAGGTCATGCGCATGTACGCGGCCTCCCCGGCGGTCTCCGTCGAGCGCTACCGGCTGACCCGCGAGGTCCCCGCGCTGCGCGAGCGCGAGATCGCCTCGGTGGCCCGCTACGAGCGGCTGTTCACCCGCTACCTCCTGGGCCACTTCGACGAGGGCGCCCACCACGACGGCGACGACGATCCCCTGCTGGCCGAGGTCGCCGCCTCCGCGGTGGTCACGGCCCACAACCACGTCCTCCGCCGCTGGCTGCGGGCGGGGGGCGAGGGCGACGTCGAGGCGCAGCTGGACCACGCGTTCGCCATCGTGCGCGAAACGTTCGGCACCGGCATCGGCGCGGGCCGCCCCGCGGTGAACGTGTCCACGCCGACCGAGGAGGAGGACGTGATGGTCATGGTGGCCCGCACGGACGCCCCGCTGGGCGAGGTCATGCGAACGATCGAACGAGCCCTGAAGCGGTAGCTCCGGCGCAGCGGCAAGTCCCCCACCCCGCCCCTTCCCGGCACCCGTCGATATGCGGCTCCGCCGCGCGGGGGCTCCGCCCCGGCCCCCGGTCCTCAATCGCCGGACGGGCTGGATTTCCAGCGCCCCGTCCGGCGCTCAAGCAAACCCACTCGGAGAACACCCCGAGCCCGGACGAGCCCCGAGCCCGGGGCCGGGGCAGCCGAGGTCCGGGGCACAGCCCCTGACGGGCCCCGGGGGGCGGGAGCCCCCGGTTACGGGAAGGGGCGGGGTGGGGAACAAACCCCGCCACCGGACCGGGCAAGGCACACCACACCGCCGCCAAGGCGGCCCCCAGCCCCGGCCGGGCCCGGGGACGCAACCCCTGGCGCAGGCCCGGGGGCGGGAGCCCCTGACGGGGCGCGGGGGCGCGGCCCCTGGCGGGGGGTCCGGGGGCGCCGCCCCCCGTTACGGGAATGGGCGGGGTCGCGCTCATAGACCGCTCCCCGTCCACCCG
>NZ_JBHWJI010000136.1:0-5154 GCF_042731515.1 Streptomyces sp. NPDC059850 | reverse complement strand
GCTGCTGCCCCCGCACGCGGGCCCCCCCCCCGCCCCCGAAACGCCCCGGGGGGCCACCCCCGTGGGGGGGGCCGCGCAGCCCGGCCGGGGCGTGCGCGCGCGGGGCACCGGTGATGTGTCGTCACCGGTCCGCCGCGCGCTCATCAGGCGCCTCGTCGGCCTACTTGGATTCGACGCGCCCGAGCGGGCTGGTGTCCGCCGTCAGCGCGTCAACCGCCGTCTTCCACGCGGAATCCCCGGGGTACAGCTCGCTGCGGAGGTAGGCCCAGGTGAGCCGCTGGACGGCGGACACGCGCTCCGGGTTCTCGTCCGTGGTCTCGGCGACGTCATATCCGGCGATCCCGCCGAGCCCGTGCTCCGCGTCGAACAGGGTGAGCAGGGACTTGGGGCCCGGGGCGAGGGTGTACGGATCGGTGTGCCAGTCCGGGCCCATGACCGTCAGATGGGCGGAGGCGTCCTTGTCTCCGGCGACCACGAGTGCGGGTGTCGTCATCGCGGAGAAGTCCGTGGTCAGGAAGAACGGCATGGTCTCGGCCACGGACGGGGTGAGGGCGTCGCCGCCCCGGCCGGGTGCGGTGAACAGGACCCCCGCCGTGATGCGGGGCTCGGCCAGGTTCACTTCGCGGCCGTCGTCAGGGTCGGTGAGCCGGGCGCCGAGCAACAGGCTCGCGGTGTGCCCGCCCATCGAGTGCCCGGCCACGGCGACCTTGCCGTGGTCCAGCCGCCCGCTCAGCTGCGGGACGGCCGCCTCGATCGCGTCGAGCCGGTCCAGGACGCGCGTCATGTCCTCGGCCCGTGAGCGCCAGAACAGGGGCGCGCCGGGAGTGTCGGGGTCGAGCTTCAGCGACCTGGAGCTGAGGTGGGTGGGCTGGATGACGACGAAGCCGTGCGCCGCCCAGAAGTTGGCGAGGGGCGCGTAGCCGTTGAGCGAGGAGAGGTGATTCGAGTAGCCGTGGCCGTGCGAGAGGAGGAGGACCGGCAGGTCGCTCCCGGTCACGGGCGCCGAGACGCGTATCTCCAGGTCCACGGCCCGGTCGGGGGCGGGCAGCACGACCGGGGCGACCGAGAGGACGGGGGCGGGCGACCTGAACGGGTCGTCGGTGTAGGGCAGTTCACTCATGATGCGGGGTTCCCTTCCAGGACAGAAAGCACCTGCGCTTCGACCGCGATCGAAACGGAGCGCCGTTCCGGTTAATATACGGAGCGGCGTTCCGTTTCGTCAACGGACCTCGGGCGTACGGCGCGAGAGGGAGGAAAGGGAGGAGAACCGGGGGGCGTCGCCGCGCACCAGGGGGCGCCGGGCGGTCGCGTCTGATTTACCGTCGGCCACGCCGACAAACCCCGGACGGGCCACGATCATCTTATCGAGTTAATACCGACAGTTACCTGAGGCCGACTGGACGTACCGGCGGCTACTGTTCCCCGGGTCTGGACGGATTCCCGGACGTTTGTCCCCTCCCTTCCTCTTTTCCGGTGACGCGCACGCGCGCGGGGCCACCGCCCTTACGAAGGAGAGCTCGCCCGATGACTGTTGGTACCAGCCCGGAAGCCCCTCAGGAGCCGACTCGGCAGTCCAGCCTGAGCACGGCGGCCGCCCGCAACCTTGCCACCACGACCAAGTCCGCGCCGCAGATGCAGGGGATCACCTCCCGCTGGCTGCTGCGGTCGCTCCCCTGGGTCGAGGTCAAGGGCGGCACCTACCGGGTGAACCGTCGGCTGAGTTACACCGTCGGCGACGGGCGCGTGGAGTTCGTCCAGGACGGTGGCACCGTCCGGGTGATCCCCCGCGAACTCGGCGAACTGGCCCTGCTGCGCGGCTTCGAGGACGTGGAGGTGCTGACGGCCATCGCCGACCGGTGCGTCCAGCACGACTTCCGTGCCGGGGAGACGCTGGTCGAACGCGGGGCGCCCGCCGAGCAGTTCCACATGATCGCCCACGGCCGCGTCAGCCGGACCACCGTCGGCAAATACGGTGACGAGGTCGCCGTCGCCGTACTCGCCGACGGCGACCGGTTCGGTGAGGACGCCCTGCTGGACACTGACGCCACATGGGACGCCACCGCCACCGCCGAGACCTCCGGCACCCTGCTCACCCTGTCCCGCGCCGACTTCAGCGCCGTGCTCTCCTCGGCACCAAGCCTCCAGGCCCACGTCCAGGAGTTCCGTTCGCGCCTCGGCCAGCGGCAGAACCATCGCGGCGAGGCCGAGATCGCCCTGTCGGCCGGTCACACCGGCGAACCCGCGCTGCCCGGCACGTTCGTCGACTACGAGCTGAAGCCGCGCGAGTACGAACTCTCCGTGGCGCAGACCGTGCTGCGCATCCACACCCGGGTCGCCGACCTCTACAACGAGCCGATGGACCAGACCGAGGAGCAGCTGAGGCTCGTCATCGAGGCGCTGCGCGAGCGCCAGGAACACGAGCTGGTCAACAACCGGGAGTTCGGTCTGCTCCACAACGCCGACTTCAAGCAGCGCATCCAGACCCACTCCGGTCCGCCCACCCCGGACGACCTCGACGAGCTGCTCTGCCGCCGCCGCGGGTCCAAGTTCTTCCTCGCCCACCCCCGGACGATCGCGGCGATCGGGCGCGAGTTCAACTCCCGGGGGCTCTATCCGACCCATGTCGACCTCGGCGGGCAGCAGGTCCCGGCCTGGCGCGGTGTCCCGATCCTGCCCTGCAACAAGATCCCCATCTCCAAGGAGAACACCAGCTCGGTCCTGGTGATGCGCACCGGCGAGGACAACCAGGGGGTCATCGGCCTGCGTCAGACCGGTCTGCCGGAGGAGTTCGAACCGGGGCTGTCGGTGCGCTTCATGGGCATCGACGAGAAGGCGATCATCTCGTACCTCGTCAGCGCCTACTACTCCGCCGCCATCCTGGTGCCGGACGCCCTCGGCGTGCTGGAGAACGTGCAGATCGCCCGCAGCCGCGACTAGCGGTCCGTCCAGGACAGCCACCCACCCCACCGAGGAGTCTTGGATGCCCGCGCCCGAGTTTTCCCCTCCGACATCCCTGCCCGGCCTGGGACGGATCCCGCACGGCCCCAGCGGTCTGGGTACGGCAAGCCTCCACCCGGCCCGGCGCGAGTCCGCACCGCCGGAAGCCACGCCGGAAGCCACGCCGGAGGCTCCAGCGGAAGGCACCCCGATCCCGGGCCTCTACTACCACCCGGTGCCGGAGCCCGACCCCGGGCGGGTGGAGGAGGTCAGCCGCAGGATCAAGGCCTGGGCGCTGGACGAGGTCGACCTGTACCCCGAGGACTGGGAGGACCAGTTCGACGGCTTCTCCGTGGGGCGCTACATGGTCGCCTGCCATCCCGACGCGCCCACCGTCGACCACATCATGCTCGCCACCCGCCTGATGGTCGCCGAGAACGCGGTGGACGACTGCTACTGCGAGGACCACGGAGGCTCACCCATCGGCCTCGGCGGACGACTTCTGCTGGCGCACACCGCCCTCGATCCGCTGCACACGGCGAAGGAGTACGAGCCGCAGTGGGCGCGGTCGCTCCATTCGGACGCGCCCCGGCGCGCCTACCGCTCGGCCATGGAGTACTTCTGCCGCGAGGCCAGCGCCTCCCAGGCCGACCGGTTCCGGCACGACATGGCCCGGCTGCACATGGGGTACCTCGCCGAGGCCGCCTGGGCCGAGACGGACCACGTCCCCGAGGTGTGGGAGTACCTGGCGATGCGCCAGTTCAACAACTTCCGCCCCTGCCCCACCATCACCGACTCCGTCGGCGGTTACGAACTCCCGGCCGACCTGCACGCCCAGCCCGCCATGCAGCGGGTCATCGCGCTCGCCGGGAACGCCACCACCATCGTGAACGACCTGTACTCGTACACCAAGGAACTCGCCAGCCCCGGCCGTCACCTGAACCTGCCGGTGGTGATCGCCGAGCGTGAGGGCCTCTCCGAGCGCGAGGCCTATCTGAAGGCCATCGAGGTCCACAACGACCTCATGCACGACTTCGAGGCCGAGGCCGCGGCCCTGGCCGCCGCCTGTCCCGTGCCCACCGTGGCCCGCTTTCTGCGGGGCGTGGCCGTATGGGTCGACGGCAACCACTACTGGCACCAGACCAATACCTACCGCTACAGCCTGCCCGACTTCTGGTAGAGAGAATGGACTTATCCATGACCAGCACCGAGTTCACCGCCGACGTCGCCACCTCCGCCGCCCCCGCCGGTGCCTCCGTGTTCATCCCCAACCCGGTGACGCCCTACCAGGGGGACATCGCCCGCTACTGGGATCGCGAGGCCAGGCCCGTGAACCTGCGCCTCGGCGATGTCGACGGCCTGTATCACCACCACTACGGCATCGGCGACGTCGACCACGCCGCCCTCGGCGACCCGGGCGAGAGCACGTACGAGAAGAAGCTGATCGCCGAGCTGCACCGCCTGGAGTCGGCGCAGGCCGAACTGCTCCTGGACCACCTCGGCCCCATCGGGCGCGACGACACGCTCGTGGACGCGGGATGCGGCCGCGGCGGCTCGATGGTCATGGCCCACCAGCGCTTCGGCTGTACGGTGCGGGGCGTCACGCTGTCGGCCAAGCAGGCCGACTTCGCCAATCGGCGGGCCCGCGAACTCGGCATCGAGGACCATGTCAGCGCCCGCGTCTGCAACATGCTCGGTACGCCCTTCGAGACCGGGCAGGCCGCGGCCTCGTGGAACAACGAGTCGAGCATGTACGTCGACCTGCACGACCTCTTCGCCGAGCACTCGCGCATCCTCGCGGTCGGCGGCCGCTACGTGACCATCACCGGCTGCTGGAACCCGCGTTACGGCCAGCCCTCGAAGTGGGTCTCCCAGATCAACGCGCACTTCGAGTGCAACATCCACTCCCGTCGGGAGTACCTGCGCGCCATGGCCGACAACCGCCTCGTACCGCAGGCCGTCGTCGACCTCACGCCCGCGACGCTGCCCTACTGGGAGCTGCGGGCCACGTCCTCCCTGGTCACTGGCATCGAGGAGGCGTTCATCAACTCCTACAAGGACGGCTCTTTCCAGTACGTCCTGATCGCGGCCGACCGCGTCTGACCGTCTGCTCGCAACACGACAGGGCCGGTCCCGTCCTCGGACGGGACCCGCCCTGTAGTCAGTTGGGTGTGGTTGTGTTTCGGTAGCCGAAGGGGCCCGGGTAGTCCAACCACG
>NZ_JBHWJI010000135.1:0-5323 GCF_042731515.1 Streptomyces sp. NPDC059850 | reverse complement strand
CCGGATGGTGCGGTTGGCGGTGTGGTGCCGCTGGTGCTGTCCGCGAAGTCGCCGGAGGCACTGACCGCCCAGGCCGGGCGCCTCGCCTCCTTCCTCAACGATCACCCCATCACCGAACTCACCGACATCGGCGCCTCGTTGGCCGCACGCGTGGAATTCGACCATCGCGGTGTGGTGGTGGCCGCGTCCCGGGACGAAGCCCTGACCGCGCTCGCCGACCTCCAAGACGAGCACCCCGCCACCCCCGGTGGCGGACTCGCCGTCGTCTTCCCCGGCCAGGGGGCCCAGCGCGTGGGCATGGGACGGCGGCTCCACGCCGCGTACCCCGTCTTCGCCGACGCCTTCGACCAGGCGTGCGCCGCCCTGGACACCCGGCTCGGACAGCCCCTGCGCGACGTGGTGTTCGCGGAGCCGGACTCACCCGAAGCCGCGCTGCTGGACCAGACGAAGTTCACCCAGGCGGCCCTCTTCGCCGTCGAGGTGGCCCTCTACCGCCTGGTCGAATCCTGGGGCGTACGACCGGACTTCGTCGCCGGACACTCCATCGGCGAGCTGGCCGCCGCCCATGTGGCGGGGCTGTGGTCCCTGGAGGACGCCGCCGCGCTGGTGGCGGCGCGCGGCACGCTGATGCAGGAGCTGCCCCCGGGCGGGGCCATGGTGGCCATCCAGGCCACCGAGGACGAGATCACACCGGAGCTGACCGACCAGGTGGCCATCGCGGCCGTCAACGGGCCCGGCTCCGTGGTGATATCCGGCGATGAGCAGGCGGTGACCGGCCTCGCCGCCACGTTCAAGGATCGTGGCCGCAAGACCAGCCGGCTCCGGGTGTCCCACGCCTTCCACTCACCGCTGATGGACCCCATGCTGGACGCGTTCGCCGAGGTAGCCCGTGGCCTGCGCTACACCGCGCCCACCCTCCCGGTCGTGTCCAACCTGACCGGCACGGTCATCGAGCCCGAGCGGCTGTGCACCGCCGCGTACTGGGTGGACCACGTACGCGCCACCGTACGCTTCGCCGCTGGCATGGCCTCCCTGAGCGAGCAGGGCGTGACCACCGTGCTGGAACTGGGCCCCGGCGGGGTGCTGACCGCCATGGCCCAGGAGTGTCTGCCCGAAGGGACCGAGTGCGTGGCGGGCCTGCGCGAGGACCGGCCGGAGCCCCACGCCCTGCTCACGGCGGTGGCCCGGGCCCACGTACGCGGCGCGCGGGTGGACTGGCGGACGATGTTCGCGGATACCGGCGCACACCGCGTCGACCTGCCCACCTACGCCTTCCGCCACCAGCGCTACTGGCTGGACACCGGCGGTTTCGCGGGCGACATGGGCGCGGCGGGCATCAGCCCCACCGAGCACCCGCTGCTCACCGCCACCGTCCAGCTCCCCGACACCAGCGGCGTGGTGTGCACCGGGCGGCTGTCCCTCGCCACCCACCCCTGGCTCGCCGACCACGCCGTCTCCGGAGCCGTCCTGCTCCCCGGCACCGGACTGGTGGAACTCGCCGTCCGCGCCGGTGACGAGGTCGGCACGGAGACCTTGCGCGAACTGGTCATGGAAGCGCCCCTGCTGCTGCCCGACACCGGCGCTGTGGACGTACGGGTCTGCGTCGGCGGCCCGGACGAGACCGGCGACCGCCCGGTGGGCGTGTACTCCCGTCCCGCCGACGCGGATCCATCGGACGCCGCGTGGACCCGGCACGCCACCGGCGCGCTGATGGCGGCGGCACCGGACCCGGAGCCCGCCCTCACCCGGTGGCCCCCGGCGGGCGCCCAGCCCGTCGCGGTGACCGACTTCTACCGCGAACGCTTCGCGGCGGGCTACGAGTACGGCCGGGTGTTCCAGGGCGTACGAGCCGTATGGGCCCGGGGCAAGGAGGTGTTCGCCGAGGTCGCCCTCGACGACGAACACCACGACGAGGCCCGCCGGTTCGGCCTCCACCCCGCCCTCTTCGACGCCGCGCTGCACCTCAGCGCCTTCGGCGCCATCGCCGAACCGGACGGCGGCGAACGCCTCCTGCCCTTCGCCTGGACCGGGGTACGGCTGCACGCCTCGGGCGCGTCCGCCCTCCGCGTCCACCTGGAACCCGTCGGCGACGACGCGATGTCGCTGCGCATCGCCGACCGGACCGGTGCCCCCGTCGCCACTGTCGCGTCGCTGGTGCTCCGCCCCGTGGCGGCCGCACAGCTGCGTCCGGCGGCGGAACCCCTCCACGACGCGCTGTTCCGTACCGCGTGGACGGCACTGCCCGTCGAAGCGCCGTACACCGAGCCCACCGAACCACGGACCGGCGGACTCGAAGCGGCCCAGGTCATCGAGGCCGTCACCGAGGCCGCCGCCGAAGGGCCGGGCGCCGCCCACGCCCACGCGCTGACCTCGCGCGTGCTCGCCGAACTCCAGGCGTTCCTCGCCAAGCCGGAGGACGACACGGCCCGGCTGGTCGTCCTCACCCGAGGCGCGGTCGCGGTACGCGACGGCGAGATGGCGGACCCGGCCGCGGCGGCCGTCTGGGGCCTGGTGCGCTCCGCCCAGTCCGAGAACCCGGGCCGGATCGTCCTGGCCGACCTCGACGGCGACCCGGCCTCACGCTCCGCGCTCTCGGCGGCGCTCGCCACCGGGGAACCGCAACTCGCCGTCCGCGAGGGCGCGGCCTCCGCGCCCCGGCTGGTCAGGGCCACCGCCGAAGGCCTCACCATCCCCACGGACACCCACACCTGGCACCTGGACACCACCGGGGCGGGCACCCTCGACCACCTGGCCCTGGTGCCCTCCGACCCGGTGGAAAAGCTCCCGGAAGGCCACGTCCGGGTGGCGATCCGCGCCGCGGGCATGAACTTCCGCGACGTCCTCATCGCGCTCGACATGTATCCCGGCAACGCCGCCATCGGTGGCGAGGGCGCCGGTGTCGTCCTGGAGACCGGGCCCGGTGTGACCGGACTGGCCCCCGGCGACCGTGTGATGGGCCTCTTCCCCGGTGGCGCCTTCGGACCCGAGGCGGTCACCGACCACCGCACCCTCGTCCGCGTCCCCGAGGGCTGGACCTTCCCGCAGGCCGCCGCCACCCCCATCGCCTTCCTCACCGCGTACTACGGCCTCCACGACCTGGCCGCCGTCCAGCCCGGGGAAACGGTGCTCATCCACGCCGCCGCCGGAGGCGTCGGCATGGCCGCCGTCCAGGTGGCCCGCCACCTCGGCGCCGAGGTCTACGGCACGGCCAGCCCCGGCAAGTGGCCGACCCTCCGGGCGAACGGGCTGGACGACCACCACATCGCCAACTCCCGCACCCTCGCCTTCGAGCAGGAATTCCTCGACGCCACCCAGGGCCATGGCGTGGACGTGGTACTCGACGCCCTGGCCGGTGAATTCGTCGACGCCTCGCTGCGTCTGCTGCCGCGCGGCGGCCGGTTCCTGGAAATGGGCAAGACCGATATCCGCGACGCCACCGACATCGCCCGGCACCACCCCGACGTCACCTACCGCGCCTTCGACCTCGTGGAAGCAGGACCCGAGCGCACCCGGCGGCTGCTCGCCGAGCTGGTGGAACTCTTCGAGAACGGCTCGCTCACCCCGCTGCCCCTCACGGCGTGGGACGTGCGGCACGCCCCCGACGCCTTCCGCCACCTCAGCCAGGCCCGCCACATCGGCAAGGCCGTGCTCACCGTGGACCGCCGACCCGACCCCCGTGGTACCGCGCTGATCACCGGCGGCACCGGCACCCTCGGCGCCCTGTTCGCCCGCCACCTGGTCACCACGTACGGCGTCCGCAACCTGCTGCTCACCAGCAGGCGCGGCCCGGGTGCCCCCGGCGCGGCGGAACTCGAAGCCGAACTGACCCGCCTCGGCGCCACGGTCCGGATCGAGGCCTGCGACGCCGCCGACCGCGACGCCCTGGCACACCTGCTGGCGTCCGTCCCCGCCGACTCCCCGCTCACCTGCGTCGTGCACACCGCGGGCGTGGTCGACGACGGAGTGGTCCCCGCGCTCTCACCCGAGCGCATCGCCGGAGTGTTCCGGCCGAAGGCCGACGCCGCGCTCCACCTGCACGAGCTGACCCGCGATCTGGACCTCGCCGCCTTCGTCCTCTTCTCCTCGGCGGCGGGCGTCCTCGGCAACCCCGGCCAGGCCAACTACGCCTCGGCCAACGCCTTCCTCGACGGCCTCGCACGCCAGCGCCGCGCCCAGGGCCTGCCCGCCGTCTCCCTCGCCTGGGGCTTCTGGTCGCTGGCCAGCGACATGACCAGCGGGCTCGCCGAAGCCGACCTCCAGCGCACCAAGCGCGACGGCATGGTGGGACTGGCCGCCGACGAGGGAACGGCCCTGTTCGACGCGGCGCTCCGAGGCGGCGACGCGGCCGTGGTGCCCGCCAGGCTCGACCTGACCGTACTCCGTGGCCAGGCGGAACACGGCGAACTGCATCCGCTGCTGCGCGGCCTCGTACGGCCCCCACGGCGCACGGCGCGCACGGATACACCCACCGGCCGGACGCTGGCCGAACGGCTGGCCACGCTCCCCGCCGACGAGTGGGCGGACCAGGTGCTGGACGTGGTGCGGAAGGAGGCCGCCACCGTACTCGGCCACCGGGACCCGGAGCTGATCGTGCCCGATCGCGCGTTCAAGGACGCCGGATTCGACTCGCTGACGGCGGTCGAATTGCGCAACCGCCTCGGCCGGGCCTCCGGTCTGCGCCTGCCCGCCACCGCGGTCTTCGACTACCCGGCGCCCACCCTGCTGGCGGGCTATCTCCACCAGGAGCTGGCCCAGGACACCGACCCGGTCCTGTCCACCCTGTCCACCCTGGACTCGCTGGAGGCCGCGGTGTCCGCCCTGCTCACCGAGGACATCACCGACACCCGGATCGGCACCCGGCTGCGCGTCCTGGGCGCGAGGCTCAGCGAGGCCGCGGGCGAGACGGACGGCGCCGCCGTGGACCAGCTCGCGTCGGCCACGGCGGACGACGTCTACGCCTTCATCGACAACGAGCTGGGGCTCGCGTGACCCGCCGCTCTCCGGACACGAGACGAGGAACCATGATGAACGACGACAAGTCCCTCGCTTACCTCAAGCGGGTCTCGGCTGAGCTGCAGAAGACCCGTGAGCGGCTGCGCGAGGCCGAGGGCGCGCAGACCGAACCGATCGCCATCGTCGGCATGGCCTGCCGCCTGCCCGGCGGGGTGGCCTCGCCGGAGGACCTGTGGCGGCTGGTGTCCGAGGGCGTGGACGGCATCTCGGGCTTTCCGGCGGACCGTGGCTGGGACCTGGCGGGGCTGTACGACCCGGACCCGGACGCGCCGGGCACCTCGTACGTACGGGACGGTGGCTTCCTGGCCGA
>NZ_JBHWJI010000134.1:0-5360 GCF_042731515.1 Streptomyces sp. NPDC059850 | reverse complement strand
GGGGGGGGTGGGGAACAACCCACCCCGCCACCGACCTACGCGATCTCGCCCAACACCCCCAAAATCGCCCCCACATCCTCCGCACCCACCAACCGCTCCCGGAACTCCGCAACCATCAACTTCCGCGACAGCAGCGCCAAGATCCGCAGGTGTTCATCCCCCGCCGCAGCCTCCGGCACCGCGATCATGAAGACCAGCCGGGCCTTCGTACCGTCCGGCGCGCCCCATTCGATGCCCTCGGCGGACCGCGCGAAGCCGACGACCGGGGCGGTCACCGCGTCCGTCTTGGCGTGCGGGATCGCGATCTCCTCCCCAAGACCGGTCGTGCCCTGGTCCTCGCGGGCGAACGCGACCCGCACCAGCTCCGCGGCGTCCGCGACCTTGCCGCTCGCGGCCAGCAGCGCGGCCATCTCGCGGATGGCCTCGTCCTTACAATCAGCGGCCAGCTGCTCCTTGACGGTCTGCTCGGTCAGATACCCGGACAACACCTCACCCCCGGCAAGCTCCGCAGCCTCCGCAAGCTCCGCAGGCTTCGCGACAGCGGTACGAACAGCGGAACCACCCCCCGACGCACCCCCCGAGGACCCCGCACCACTCCCCACCAACACCGGCTCGGCCACAACAGAAGCCACCGCCCCAGCCGAGGCAGACGCCGAAACGGCCCCCGCCCCACCCCGCCGCACCGACATCAGCCCGACCGTAGCCACCGCCGTGACGGCCGTACCGACCACCACAGCCACGAAGAACATCGGCACCCCGTTCACCGCACCGAGCACCGCCACAATGGGCCCTCCGTGCGGCACGCTGTCCTCGACCGCCGCCAGCCCGGCGATGGCCCCGGCCACCGCACCACCCAGCATGTTCGCGGGAATCACCATCGCGGGCCGCGCCGCGGCGAACGGAATCGCACCCTCGGTGATGCCGAAGAAGCCCATGAACAGGGCCGCGAGCCCGGTCTCCCGCTCCTGGTCGTCGAACATCCGGCGACGGATCAGCGTGGCCAGCCCCTGCCCCAGCGGCGGCACCGGAATGGCCGCCGCGCACGCGCCCATGACCTCGGGGTTCTTGGAGACCAGCCCGGCCCCGAAGAGGAACGCCGTCTTGTTGACCGGCCCGCCCATGTCGAACGCGATCATCAGCCCGAGGATGATGCCGAGCAGCGCCGCACTGGTCCCGGTCAGCCCGCCGAGCCAGTCGGTGAGGTTCTCGAAGACCCAGGCGATGGGCCTGCCGAGCACGTAGATGAAGAACAGACCGAGCACCGACGTCGCCACGATCGGGATCACGATGATCGGCATGATCGGCTGAACGAACTTCGGTACCCGGACCCTCTTGATCCCCTGCACCAGATACCCGGCCAGGAACCCGGTGACGATCGCCCCGATGAACCCGGCGCCCGCCTCGCTGTCGTACAGCTCGCCATGGGCCGCTATCCAGCCGCCGACCATGCCGGGCACCAGCCCGGGCCGGTCGGCGATGGCGTACGCGATGTAGCCGGACAACGCCGGGATCATCAGCTGGAAGCCGATGCTGCCGATGTCGTTGACGGTCTTCCAGAAGGAGCCGTCGGGGATGACGATCCCCTTGGCCGTCGTATCGCCGCCCAGCGCGAGCGAGACGGCGATCAGGAGACCGCCGACCACCACGAACGGGATCATGTACGAGACGCCGTTCATGAGCGCCTTGTACGTGACCCCACGCCCCTTGGCGCCGCCGCCACCGGCCGAGCCACCACCACCAGCACCACCACCGACGGCCCCGGCACCACCCCCACCGCGCCCATCCCCCTCGTACACCGGCGCGTCCCGCACCCGCTCGATCAGTCCCTCCGGATGGTGAATCCCCTCCGCCACCCCGACGACGAGCACCTTCTTCCCGACGAACCGGCTGCGGTCGACGTCCTTGTCGGCGGCGATGATGATCCCGTCCGCCTCGCTGACATCGTTGTCAGACAGGACGTTCTCGGCCCCGATCGAGCCCTGTGTCTCCACCTTCATGCGATGCCCGAGCGATTCCGCGGCCTGCGTCAGCTTCTCGGCGGCCATGTAGGTATGGGCGATGCCCGTAGGACAGGCGGTCACCGCGAGCAGTCTGAGCCCCGGCCCGCCGGTCTCCGCACTGTCGCTGGCCCCCGCACCGCTGGGGGGATCGGCTGGACTGGTCACGTGGTTCTCCTTGTCACGATCAGCTTCCCCGGCGGCGCACGGCAGCGCGCAGCAGCGCACGACACCGCCGACAACACCGATCGGCACCGTCAACACGCCGGGCAGCGCGGGAATGTGCAAGCGTCCCCGTGCCAGCGGCATCCTGCAATACCCGTGGACGGGATCAAAGCGCTCGGCCTCACGACCGGGGCCCTGTGCAGGCCCGGGGCCGAAGAACACCCCCTCGGGCTGGGGCTCACCCCGCCCAGCGGTGTAGATTCGTGACCGAGCCAGACGTCGCTGCTGATGGCGGTCGGGCGTCCCGTACCGCGGGGCGGCCGAGGGAGAGAGGGCCTCCGACGGACTGCGCACTGCGAGCAAAGGGGACACGTGTGTCCGCCTAACGTGGGTCCAGATCCGGACACACCCCGGACCCGGACGCACCGCCGGACACACAGTGCCCGCTGCCCGCAGGCCAGCCGAAACACTCTCGCTCGCCAACCGATCAATGAGGAGCAGCACTCATGACGTCAGCCGACACCGGTCAGGACTTCAAGGTCGCCGACCTCTCCCTGGCCGATTTCGGTCGTAAGGAGATCACCCTCGCCGAGCACGAGATGCCCGGCCTGATGGCGCTCCGTAAGGAGTTCGCCGCATCCCAGCCGCTGGCCGGTGCCCGTGTCACCGGCTCGCTGCACATGACGGTGCAGACCGCGGTCCTGATCGAGACCCTGACCGCGCTCGGCGCGCAGGTCCGCTGGGCGTCCTGCAACATCTTCTCCACCCAGGACCACGCGGCCGCCGCGATCGCCGTCGGCCCGACCGGTACCCCGGAGAACCCGCAGGGCATCCCGGTCTTCGCCTGGAAGGGCGAGACCCTGGAGGAGTACTGGTGGTGCACCGAGCAGGCGCTGACCTGGCCGGGCACCGCCACCGGCGGCCCCAACATGATCCTGGACGACGGTGGCGACGCCACCCTCCTCGTCCACAAGGGCGTCGAGTACGAGAAGGCGGGCGCCGCCCCTGACGTCGCCACCGCCGAGAACGACGAGCACCGCGTCGTCCTCGAGCTGCTGAACCGCACTCTCGCGGAGACCCCGCAGAAGTGGACGCAGCTCGCCTCCGAGATCCGCGGTGTCACCGAGGAGACGACGACCGGCGTTCACCGCCTGTACGAGATGCACCGGGAGGGCACCCTGCTCTTCCCGGCGATCAACGTCAACGACGCGGTGACGAAGTCGAAGTTCGACAACAAGTACGGCTGCCGCCACTCCCTGGTCGACGGCATCAACCGCGCCACCGATGTCCTGATCGGCGGCAAGGTCGCGGTCATCTGCGGCTACGGCGATGTCGGCAAGGGCTGCGCGGAGTCGCTGCGCGGCCAGGGCGCCCGGGTCATCGTCACCGAGATCGACCCGATCTGCGCGCTGCAGGCGGCGATGGACGGTTACCAGGTCGCCACCCTGGACGACGTGGTGGAGACCGCGGACATCTTCATCACCACGACGGGCAACAAGGACATCATCATGGCCACCGACATGGCCAAGATGAAGCACCAGGCGATCATCGGGAACATCGGCCACTTCGACAACGAGATCGACATGGCCGGTCTCGCGGCCATCCCCGGGATCGTCAAGGACGAGGTCAAGCCGCAGGTCCACACCTGGACGTTCCCCGAGGGCAAGAAGCTCATCGTGCTCTCCGAGGGCCGTCTGCTGAACCTGGGCAACGCGACCGGTCACCCGTCGTTCGTGATGTCCAACTCCTTCGCGGACCAGACGATCGCCCAGATCGAGCTGTTCACCAAGCCCGAGTCCTACCCGACCGATGTGTACGTGCTGCCCAAGCACCTGGACGAGAAGGTCGCCCGGCTCCACCTGGAGGCACTCGGCGCCAAGCTGACGACCCTCCGCCAGGAGCAGGCCGACTACATCGGCGTCCCGGTCGAGGGCCCCTACAAGCCCGACCACTACCGCTACTGATCGCCCCGGCCGGCGCGCCGAGCGCCGGTCACCGGTCATCGGCCCCGCCGCACCGGCGGGGCCACTTGGGCCCGTCCGCGCCATTCCGGCCGGGCGGGCCCGAGCCCGTTTTCAAGGACCTCACCATGCCCCGCGGCCGTTACTCCCTCCACGACACGCACGACCACGCGCCCCTCGGCGAAGAGCACTTCCACTGCGCTCCGGGCCCCAGCGGATGGCGTTACGTCGCCCAGCGCACCTCGCCCTCCGGCGAGCACGCCGGTTCCGTGGACCTCACCCTCGACGAACTCGGCCGCCCCCTCCGCCTGGAGCTGCACGCCGCGAGCTGGCGGATCCGCGGCGGCGCGATGGAGGGCGTGACCTGGGTCCGTACGGATCCGTCCGGAGCGCACGCGACCGAGGGCAACACCCAGGCCCACGCGTTCACCGGCACCTCCCCGGCGTTCCTCGTCGCCCTCACCCGCATGCTCCGGCTCGAACCCGGCGGGAGCCCCGTACGCGTCCGCCTCGTCGCCTTCACTGACCCGGTCCTCGCCCCGCGCACCCTGGACCAGTCCTGGGCCCTGCTCGGCAGCACCCGGCACGCCACCGACGTCGGCCCGCTCACCGTGGACGAATACCAGGTCAGCGAGTTGGACACGGGGGAGCAGCACACGGTCCACATCGCGGGCGACGTGGTGCTCGCGGCCCCGGGCATCGAACTGGAGGAACTGGAGACCCCGCCGTCGTCCTTCGGGTGATGTGCGGGTGATGTGCGGAGCGCCCCGCTGAGCTGGTACGGTGTTCATCTCCTCGAAACCCGTTGACACGGGCCATGTGGGGAGGTAGATTTTAACGGTTGCGATGAGCGGCGTGGTACGTTGCTCAGCAGCCGTTGGCATCTGAAACGCTTCGTTTGTGAAGGCAATTCCAACGGAGCACTTTGACCCCCCGCAGGTAATCGCGAAGCCGATTAGGTCGGCCGATGCGACTCTGCTAAAGTCAAGGACAGCCGAAAGGCAAAGGCCCCCAACAGGCCACCGGAAACGGAATTCGGACCGGAAACGGAACGGAAAACGGATCTGGTAAGGTTGGAAACACGAAAGGCCGGAAAGCTGAAAGGCTGAAAGGCCCGGAAGGAAAGCCCGGAGAGACCGGTTATACGGTTTCAAAGGAAGCGATCGTTCCTTGAGAACTCAACAGCGTGCTAAAAGTCAACGCCAGATATGTTGATACCCCGTCTACTCGGTCACTA
>NZ_JBHWJI010000133.1:0-5965 GCF_042731515.1 Streptomyces sp. NPDC059850 | reverse complement strand
GCACCCACCGCCTCCACCAGCTCCGCGCGGTCCTCACCCACCACCACCGCACGATGCTCGAACACCGACCGCCCCGTCACCAACGACCAACCCACGTCCACCGGCATCAAGTCCGCATCGGCCACCCGCGCCGCCAAAGCGCCCGCCTGACCCCGCAACGCCTCCGCACTCCGCCCCGACACCACCCACGGCACCACACCACCGCGCTCGGGTACCGGCTCCGGCTCCGCCTCGGACGGCGTGTCCGGGGCCTGCTCCACGATCACATGCGCGTTGGTGCCGCTGATTCCGAACGAGGACACCCCTGCCCGCCGTGGACGGTCGCCGAGCGGCCATTCCACGGGTTGGGTCAGCAGCCGTACGCCGCCCCCGTCCCACTGCACGTACGGGGTCGGCTCGTCCAGGTGCAGGGTCGCGGGCAGCATCTCGTGACGTAACGCCATCACCATCTTGATCACACCAGCCACGCCCGCCGCGCCCTGCGTATGGCCGATGTTGGACTTCAACGAGCCCAGCCACAGGGGACGGCCCTCCGGCCGGTCCTGCCCGTAGGTGGCGATGAGCGCGTCCGCCTCGATGGGGTCGCCGAGGGTGGTGCCGGTGCCATGGGCCTCGACGGCGTCGACCTCGGACGGGGCCAGCCGGGCGCTGGTCAGCGCCCGGCGGATGACGCGCTGCTGCGACGGGCCGTTCGGCGCCGTGAAGCCATTGCTGGCGCCGTCCTGGTTGATGGCCGAGCCCCGGATGACGGCCATCACCCGGTGACCGTTGCGCCGCGCGTCCGACAGGCGTTCCAGCAGCACCAGGCCGACGCCTTCGCCCCACCCCGTGCCGTCGGCGGTGGCGGCGAACGCCTTGCACCGGCCGTCCGGGGACAGGCCACGTTGCCGGGAGAATCCGGTGAACACCTCGGGGGTGGCCATCACCGTGACGCCACCGGCCAGGGCGAGCGTGCACTCGCCCTGCCGCAGCGCCTGGCTCGCCAGGTGGATGGCCACCAGCGAGGACGAGCACGCCGTCTCCACCGTGACGGCCGGGCCTTCGAGGCCGAAGGTGTAGGACACGCGTCCCGACAGCAGGCTCGGGGCGTTGCCCGCGTATCCCTCGGATGCCTGCTCCGGGGGTCCGCCGCCCGAGGCCGCGCCGCCTGTGGTGGCCGTACCGGCGTAGACCCCCGTGGGGGTGCCCTTCAGCGAGAGGGGATCGATACCGGCCCGCTCGAACGCTTCCCATGCGGTTTCGAGCAGCAGCCGCTGCTGCGGGCTGGTGGCCAGGGCCTCGCGGGGGCTGATGCCGAAGAACTGGGGGTCGAATTGATCGGCGTCGGCAAGGAATCCGCCCCGGCGGACATAGGTGGTGCCGGGGTGGTCCGGGTCCGGGTGGTACAGGCCCTCCAGGTCCCAGCCCCGATCGGTGGGGAAGTCGCCGATCGCGTCGACTCCTTCGGACGCCAGGCGCCACAGCGCTTCGGGTGTGTCCACCCCGCCCGGGAAGCGGCATGCGACGCTCACCACGGCCACCGGTTCCTGGGAGCGCTCTTCCACCTCACGGAGGCGCAGCCGCGTATCGTGCAGATCCGCGGACACCCGCTTCAGGTACTCGACCAGCTTCTCTTCGTTCACGTTCACATTCACCATGAGGTTTCACCCGGCCTTAAGCGGTCGTCGCGCCCGGCACATTCAGGACACACCCAGTTCGTTGTCGATGAAGTCGAGCACCTGGGCCGCGGACGCGGACTCCAGCCGCTCCGCGGCAGTCGAATCCCGCCCCGCCAGGTTCCGCCCCGCCAGATCCCGTGTCGCCTTCCACGTGGCCAGCAGACTCTCCAGCCGGGCCGTGATCGTCCCGGATTCGCCGTCCGCCACATCGAGACCGGCCAACGTGGCCTCCAGCTTGGCCAGTTCGCCGAGGGCCGGGTCGGCACCGGACCGGGCCCGCGAGCCGTCCTCCTCGGGGGCGAGGCGTTCCAGCAGGTAGTCGGCCAGGATGGCCGCCTCGGGGTAGTCGAAGACGAGGGCGGCGGGCAGCCGCAGTCCGGTGGCGGCGGCGAGCCGGTTGCGCAGTTCCACGGCGGTCAGCGAATCGAAGCCCAGCTCCTTGAAACTGGTGTCCGCCTGGACCGCTTCCGCGTCCGCGTGGCCCAGCACGGTGGTCGCGTGGCCACGGACCAGGTCGAGCAGCACCCGACGCCGCTCATCGGCGGACATTCCCGCCAGTCGGCCCGCCCAGTCGACCGGCTGCGCACCGGCGGCAGCCGCCGTACGCCGTCCCGTCGTACGCCCTTCCGCCGTACGCCCCGCAGCGGCGCCCCCCGCGACCAGGGCGCGCAGCGCGGCGGGCAGGGTGTCCGGGGGCTGGGCGGCGAGGACGCGCGTGTTCACATCGGCCGCGACCAGCTGGTGGCCGCCGTGCTGGACCGAGGCGTCGAGCAGCTCCAGGGCGTGGTCTCCGCTCATCGCGGCGATACCGGAGCGGGCCATGCGGGCCAGGTCCGCTTCGGTGAGGTTTCCGGTCATCCCACTGGACGCGGCCCACAGCCCCCATGCCACCGACACCCCCGGCAGCCCTTCGGCCCGGCGACGGGCGGCCAACGCGTCGCAAAAGGCGTTGGCCGCAGCGTAGTTGGCCTGTCCGGAGCTGCCCATCACTCCGGCCGCGGAGGAGAACATCACAAACATGCCGAGCCGCAGGCCCGCCGTCGCCGCGTGCAGATACGCCGCCGCCCGGGCCTTGGCCATCCACACCCGGGCCAGTCGCTCGGGTGTCTGCGAGGTGAGCACCGCGTCGTCCAGGACACCGGCCGCGTGGATCACCCCGGTCAGCGGGTGCTCCGGGTCGACTCCCGCCACCAGAGCGGACACCGCTGCGGCCTCGGTGACATCGGCCGCCTCGATCCGTACCCGTGCGCCCAGTTCACCCAACCGGGCGGCCAGTTCCTTCGCGCCTGGGGCGTCGGGGCCGCTGCGGCTGGCCAACAGCAGATGCCTGATGTGCCACGTGCGCACCAGATGCTCGGCAACCAGGGCGCCGAGGGTGCCGGTGCCTCCGGTGATCAGTACGGTGCCGTCGGGGTCGACGGGGGCCGGGATGTCCAGCACGAGCTTGCCGGTGTGCTTGGCCTGGCTGAGGTAGCGCAGTGCCTCCCGCGCGCGGTCCAACGGCCAGGCCCGCAGCGGCGGCGGTTCCAGGACCCCGGCGGTGAAGAGCGCGCCCAGTTCGGCCAGCATCCGGGCGATACGGTCCGGTCCGGCGTCCCCGATCAGGTCGTAGACCTGGTAGCGCACACCCGGGTGGTCGGCCGCGATCCGCTCCGGATCACGGATGTCGGTCTTGCCCATCTCCAGCAGTCGGCCGCCCTTGTGCAGCAGCCGTAGCGAAGCGTCGACGAAGGGTCCGGCGAGGCTGTTCAGGACGATGTCCACGCCACGGCCGCCGGTTGCCTCCCGTACTGCGTGCTCGAAGTCCAGGTCGCGCGAGGAAGCCCGGTGAGCGGCGTCGATTCCCATGGTTTCGAGCACCGGGTGCTTTCCGGGGCTGGCCGTGGCGTAAACCTCGGCGCCCAGGTGGCGGGCGATCTGCACCGCCGCCATGCCCACTCCACCGGCTGCCGCGTGAATCAGCACCGACTCGCCCGCGCGGAGGCCGCCCAGCTCCACCAGCCCGTACCACGCGGTGAGGAACACCACCGGCACCGCGGCCGCCTGCTGGAAACTCCACCCGGTGGGAATCGGCGCCACCATACGCGCGTCCGTCACGGCCAACGGGCCGAACGCGCGGTCGAAGACACCCATGACCCGGTCGCCCACCGCCACCTGGTTCACTCCCGGGCCGACCGCGACCACCACTCCGGCGCCCTCGCCGCCCAGCCCGGTCTGGCCGGGGACCATGCCCAGACTGATCAGGGCGTCGCGGAAGTTGATGCCCGCCGCGTGCACCGCGACTCGCACCTCACCCGCGCCCGGCGGCTCCAGCACCTCGGGGCAGGGCACCGGTTTCACGTTGTCCAGCGTCGCCGTGCCCGTCAGCTCCAGCCGCCACGCGGGCTGCCCCGCGAGCCCCACCACTCCCCCGCTGCTCGCCCCACCGGCGCGCATCAGGCGCGGCACCAGCATCCGCCCGGCGCGCAGCGCCACCTGGGGCTCGTCCATCGCCACGGCCCGCAGTACGCCGTCCACCACGCTGTGGCCGGGTACCGCGCCGACCGGCTCACCAGCTGGATCGAGGTCGAGCAGCAGGAAGCGGCCCGGGTTCTCCGCCTGCGCACTGCGCACCAGCCCGCACACCGCGGCACCGGCCGCGTTCACGCCGCCGTCGCCCTGTCCCTCGTCCTCGGACGCGCCGACCGGGACCGCGACCGCGCCCCGGGTGACGACCACCAACCGGGCATCGGCCAACCGTGGCTCGGCCAACCAGCCCTGCGTCAGCGCCAACGCCTCTTGGGTCAGGGCCAGTCCGGCATCCGCCATGTCGCCGTCCGGGGAGGGCGCCGATAGAGAGACGATGCCCACCGAGGGAACGGGCGCTCCGCCATCGAGCGCGGCGATCAGCGACTCCAGATGCGGATGGCAGACCGTGTCCTCCCCGATCGGGTCCGCCGCGCCCGCCTGGCCCAGCACCACCCAGTTGGCGGTCTCCGACTGGGCGTCGTGGTCTTCCGGTGGCGTCGGCAGCGGCGTCCAGTCCAGGGTGAACAGTCCGTCCGCATCGGGCCCTGCGGCGGCCCGCAGCTGCTCCGGGTCGGCCGATCGCATCACCAGCGCATCGACCGTCAGCACCGGAACGCCCACCGCGTCGGCCACGACGACCTGTAGTCCCCGCTCCCCCTTCGCGCCGTCCTCCGACTGCCGCGACCGGGGGGAGAGCCGGACCCGTACGGTCGTAGCGCCACTTGCCCACAACGACACGCCCCGCCAGGCGAACGGCAGCCACACCCGGGCTCCGTCCCGTTCCGGCTCGGGCTCGGGCTGCGGCTCGGACGGGTCGAGCAGCAGCGCCGGGTGCAGGGCGGCGTCCAGCAGTGCGGGGTGGATACCGAAGCCGTCGCGGTCACCGGCAGCCTCGGGCAGCGCCACCTCGGCAAGGACGTCCGTACCGTCCCGCCACACGGCCTGTACGCCCTGGAAGGACGGGCCGTACGCGTATCCGGCCGCCGCCGCTCGCTCGTAGAACCCGGTCACGTCCACCGGCTCCGCCTCCGCCGGAGGCCACACCCCGGGCAGGTCCGCCGCCTCGCCATCGGCAGACGGCGGGCTCAGCACACCTTCCGCGTGGCACAGCCATCCGGGGTCGGCGCCCGGTTCGGCATCGCGGTCGGGGCGGGAGTAGACGCGCACATCGCGCCGCCGGTCCTCGGTGGCCGGGCCCGCCACCACCTGTACGCGCAAACCACCCGACGCGGGCAGCACCAGCGGCACCTGGAGCGCCAGCTCCTCCACACCGCCGCACCCCGCCTCATCGGCCGCCCTCAGCGCCCATTCCACGAGCGCCGCACCGGGCACCAGCACCGCCCCGGCCATCACGTGTTCGGCCAGCCAGTTCTTGGTGCCCGCAGCCGAGATACGGCCGGTGAGCACCACCCCGCCGTCGGCCAGCCCCACCGCGGCGGGCAGCAACGCATGCTCCACACGCTGCAACCCGGCGGCAGCCACATCGCCGACTCCACCGGCAGCGGACAGCCAGTACCGCTCGCGCTGGAAGGCGTACGTCGGCAACTCCACCGTTTGCGGCGTGGGGTCGGTCGGGAACCAGCTGGTCCAGTCGACGTCGACCCCGGCGGTGTGGAGCCGTGCGAGGGCGTTGGCGAAGGCTTGGGCTTCGGGTCGTTTGCGGGTGAGCGTGGCCCCCACCAGGGGGTTGGTGTCCGTAGGCGTGTGGGCGAGGGTGTGTTGTGTGGCGGTGGCGAGGACTGGGTCCGGTCCCAGTTCCAGGAAGGCGCCTGTCTCGGGGGCGATGCGGGTGATGGCGG
>NZ_JBHWJI010000132.1:0-6042 GCF_042731515.1 Streptomyces sp. NPDC059850 | reverse complement strand
GACAGGAGCTAAAAGGGCTCCGGTCCGCGGCGGCGGATGGCGTTACCGCGAGGAAGGAACGGGGATCAGGGGGTGACCGGCGCCATCTTGTCGACGATGCCGGGGTTGGCGTCGATCCACTTCTGGACGCCCTCCTCCTCGTTGCCCTTGCCCGCGTCCTGGATGGACTGCTCCAGCGTGGCCAGCTCCTTCTCGGTCATGTGCCACTTCTTCAGCCACCCGTTGAACTCGGGGAACTTCTTGGGGAAGGACTTGTTGGCGAGCGTGTGGAGCTGGTTGTTGGCCCCGAAAGCCTTGTCCGGGTCCGCGAGCTTGGTGAGCTTGTACTTGCTGTACGCCCAGTGCGGGGTCCAGAGGACGACGGCCACCGGCTCCTTCTTGGCGTACGAGCGCTCCAGCTCCGCCAGCATCGCCGGGGAGGAGCCGTCGGTGACCTTGTACTCCTTGTCCAGGCCGTACTGCTTCAGCACCTTGCTCTTGAGGATCTTCATCTCGCCGGTGCCCGGTTCGATGCCGACGATCTTGCCTCCGAAGAGGTCGGACTTTCCCTTGAGGTCGGCCAGGGACTTCACGTCCTTGACGTACGACGGGACGGCGATCTCCAGCGAGGTCTTGTCGTACCACGCTCCGACATCGACCAGGTTTTTCTTGTATCTGTCCCAGTACTGCTTCTGCGCGACCGGTAGCCAGCCGTCGAACTCGACGTCGATCTGCCCGGTGCTCATCCCGGTGAACATGGACCCGACGTCGTACTGCTTGATCGACGGCTTGTAGCCGCGCTTCTCCAGGACGTTCTTCCACAGGTACGTGGTGGCGATGTCCTCGTCCCACGGGAAGTAGCCGATCTTCGGCGCGGCGCCCGCGTCCTTGCCCTTCTGGTCGGCGCCGCCGGGCACCGGGGCGAGCTTGTTCGCGATGCCGGGGTTGTCCTTCAGCCAGGCGCGCACGCCCTGCTGCTCCTTGCCCTTACCGGCGTCCTGGATGGCCGCCTCCAGGCTGGTGAGTTGCTTCTCGCTCAGCTTGAAGTCCTTCATCCACTTCGCGATCTGCGGGTTCTTCTTCGCGAAGCCCTTGCGCGCGATCGTGTCGATGTGGTCGCCCTTGCCGAAGGCGCCCTTGGGGTCCTTCAGCTTGGTGAGCTTGTACTTGTTGTACGCCCAGTGCGGGGACCACAGGGTGACCGCGATCGGCTCCTTCTTGGCGTACGAGCGGTCCAGCTGGGACAGCATCGCCGCGGTGGAGCCCTTGACCAGCTGATAGTCCTTGTCCAGGCCGTAGCCCGGCATGACCTTGTCCTGCATCAGCTTCATCTCACCGGCGCCGGGCTCGATGCCGATGATCTTCTTCTTGAAGGTGCCGGACTTGGTCTTGAGGTCGTCGAGGGACTTCACGCCCTTGACGTACGACGGGACCGCGACCTCCAGCGAGGTCTTGTCGTACCAGGAGCCGAGGTTTTCCAGCTTGTCCTTGTACTTCGCCCAGTACGTGGCGTGGGTGGCCGGGAGCCAGGCGTCGGTCTGCAGGTCGATGTTGCCCGCGGCCATACCGGTCCACAGGGCGCCGACGTCGTACGACTGCACCTTGGGCTTGAAGCCGCGCTGCTCCAGCAGCTCCTTCCACAGGAAGGTGGAGGCGACGCCCTCGTCCCAGTTGATGTAGCCGAGGTTGACCGACTGGCCCTTGCCGACGTTGGCGGAGACGGTGGGCCCGGTGTCGTCGCTGGCGAACATCTTCATGCCACCGGCGACCAGGGCCAGGACGACCACGCCGACCATGGCGACCGAGGTCGCGGGCCGCCAGTGGAGCACCCGCGAACCGCTGAGCGCCTTGGCCCGCTCCTTGGCCAGCGCGCGGCGGGCGAGCGGGGAGACGCGCTGATTGAGCGCGCTGGTCATCCGGTCCAGGTACATGGCCAGGATGACGACCGCGATACCGCCTTCGAAGCCCATGGCCACGTCGACGGAGCTGATCGCCTGGAAGACCGTGGAGCCCAGGCCCTCGGCGCCGACCATACCGGCGATGACCACCATGGACAGCGCCAGCATGATGACCTGGTTGATGCCCGCCATGATGGTGGGCAGGGCCAGCGGCAGCTGGACGCGCATCAGGGTGCGGCGCGGATGGGTGCCGAAGGCGTCGGCCGCCTCGACCAGCTCGGCGTCGACCTGGCGGATGCCCAGCTCCGTCATGCGGACGCCCGGGGGCATCGAGAAGATGACGGTCGCGACGACACCGGGGACGACCCCGAGGCCGAAGAAGAAGATGCCGGGGATCAGGTAGACGAAGGCGGGCATCGTCTGCATGAAGTCCAGCACCGGGCGGATCGCCGCGCTGACGGCGCGGTTACGGGACGCCCAGATGCCGAGCGGCACCGCGAACACGATGGTGATCACACCGGCGACCAGCACCAGCGCGAGGGTGTTCATCGCCTCGCCCCACAGCTCGATCGAATCGATGAGCGCGAAGCCGAGGAAGGCGAGGACGGCGGGCAGCAGCCCGCGCAGCCACCAGGCGAGCACCGCGAGGATGCCCGCGAGCAGCAGCGGCTCGGGCGCGCTGAGCACCGAGTTCACCCCGTCGTACATGCCCTGCACGACGGAGGAGATGAAGTCGAAGAGCCAGCTCAGGTTGTCACGGAGCCAGTTGACGCCGGAATTGATCCAGTCGCCGAGTTCGAGCCTAGGCACCGGTGATCACCTTCTTCGCGGACTCGGGGGCGTCCGGGGTGCCCGGGGACGGCGGCGTCGCGCCGTCGCCTCCGGTGTCCCCGTCGCCGAGGACGGCGAGCAGCCGCCCACGGCCGACGACGCCGACGAGGGTGCCGTCACCGTTGGTCACCGCGACCGCGGTGCCGCTGCGCGAGCAGGGGGTGAACAGCTCGGCGATCGGGGTGCTGGTGGTGACGGTGGCGGGGGCGGCGTCCAGCACGTCCTGCTCGGTACGGAGCGGCGTGCCGTCGTCGGTGGTGGTGCCCAGCACCTCGGCCGGGTCGGACATGATCGCCCCGGCGGTGAGCACCCGGGACCGGTCGACGTCCTGGGTGAACGAGGCGACGTAGTCGTTGGCCGGGGTGACCAGGATGTCCTCGGCGGTGCCGATCTGGACGATCCGGCCGTCGCGCATGACGGCGATGCGGTCGCCGAGGCGCATGGCCTCATTCAGGTCGTGGGTGATGAAGACGATGGTCTTCTTGAGCCGCTTCTGCAGCTGGACCAGCTGGTCCTGCATATCGCGGCGGATCAGCGGGTCGAGCGCACTGAAGGACTCGTCCATCAGCAGCACGTCGGCGTCGGTGGCCAGGGCGCGGGCGAGGCCCACGCGCTGCTGCATACCGCCGGACAGCTCGTCGGGCCAGGACTTCTCCCAGCCGGCCAGGCCGACCATCTCCAGGGCCTCGGTGGCGCGCTTCTCGCGCTCCTCGGCCGGTATGCCCTGGACCTCCAGGCCGTACCCGGCGTTCTCCAGCACGTTGCGGTGCGGGAAGAGGGCGAAGTGCTGGAAGACCATGCTGATCTTGTGGGAGCGCACCTGGCGCAGTTCGCGGGGGGTGAGCGCGGTGAGGTCGTCGTCGTCGAAGAGGACGCGTCCGGCGGTCGGCTCCAGCAGCCCGTTCAGCATGCGCAGCAACGTGGACTTCCCGGACCCGGACAGACCCATGACGACGAAGGTCTGGCCCGCCTCGACCGCGAAGGAGGCGTCGACGACCGCGGCCGTCGTACCCTCCGCGCGCAATTTCTCGCGGTCCGCACCGCCCTCGAGGTCGGCTACCGCCTCATCGGGTCTTCTGCCGAAGACCTTGTAGAGGCCTTCAGCTCGCAGTTTGGACACATATACCTCTCAGATCGCACCAAAAAACGACCCGCCACCCCCGCCGGCAGGTCGTGGAACAGCACGGCACCGGACCGCATGCCCTACGCAATAGTTGACTGCGCAAGTGCCTCGCTCCGGCTGCGCGCCTGCCCCGCTCCTTATGGCGTAAACCATACGGTGATCCACCTCACATTCCCAGTCCGGCAGTGTCAGTGGAGTGCGGCATCATCGAGATGTGACCCGACGTTTGATGCTTCTTGACACCGCCTCTCTGTACTTCCGCGCCTATTTCGGGGTGCCTGATTCGGTCAGGGCTCCGGACGGCACTCCGGTGAACGCCGTACGGGGGCTGCTCGACTTCATCGCCCGGCTCGTCCAGGACCACCACCCGGACGACCTGGTGGCCTGTATGGACTTCGACTGGCGCCCCGCCTGGCGCGTCGAGCTGATCCCCACGTACAAGGCGCACCGGGTCGCCGAGGAGGCGCCGGAAGGGGCAGGCGTCGACCAGGAGGAGGTTCCGGACACCCTCTCCCCGCAGGTCCCGGTGATCGACGCGGTGCTGGACGCGATCGGTATCGCCCGGGTGGGCTCGGCGGGCTACGAGGCGGACGACGTGATCGGCACGCTCGCCGGGCGCGCGACCGGGCCGGTCGACATCGTCACCGGCGACCGCGACCTCTTCCAGCTGGTCAGCGACGAGCGCCGGGCGCGGGTGCTCTACCCGGTCAAGGGCGTCGGCACGCTGCAGCTGGTGGACGAGGCCCTGCTGCGCGAGAAGTACGGAGTGGACGGCGGCGGGTACGCGGACCTGGCGCTGCTGCGCGGCGACCCGAGCGACGGGCTGCCGGGGGTGCCCGGGGTCGGCGAGAAGACCGCCGCCAAGCTGCTGGCCGCCCATGGCGATCTGGCCGGGATCATGGCCGCGGTCGACGACCCCGGCTCCAAGCTGACCCCCACCCAGCGCAAGCGGCTGGACGAGGCGCGGCCGTATCTCGCGGTCGCCCCTAAGGTGGTCCGCGTCGCCTCGGACGTCCCGCTGCCCCCGTTCGACGCCGCCGTACCGCGGGCGCCGCGCGACCCGCGCGCGGTGGACGCGCTCGCGGAGCGCTGGGGACTAGGGGGATCCTTGCGGCGAGTGCTCTCCACCCTTGAGGGATAAGGTGTTAGGTTAGCTTTACCTAACCATTGTCGATCAAGGAGGCCGCCATGGCGGAACGTCCGGCCCGTAAGCGTCCGCGGCCGCACCGGGCACAGGTGGTGCGCACCGACCGGCTGACCCCGCACATGGTGCGGGTGGTGCTCGGTGGCGACGGCCTCGCCGAATTCAGCGCCGGTGAATGGACCGACCACTACGTCAAGCTGCTGTTCCCCGCCGCGGGCGCCGCGTATCCGCAGCCGCTGGACCTGGAGCGGATCCGCGAGGAGCTGCCGCGCGAGCAGTGGCCGGTCACCCGTACGTACACGGTGCGGGCCTGGGACCCGGCGGCCCGCGAGCTGACCCTCGACTTCGTGGTCCACGGCGACGAGGGCCTGGCCGGGCCGTGGGCGGCGCGGGTGCGGCCCGGCGAGGAGATCTATCTCCAGGGACCCGGCGGCGCCTACGCCCCGCACGAGGACGCCGGCTGGCATCTGCTCGCCGGTGACGAGAGCGCGCTGCCCGCGATCGCCGCCGCGCTGGAGCGGCTGGCCCACCGGCCGCAGGGCGCGGGCAGCTCTCCGGTGCATGCCTTCATCGAGGTCGAGGGCCCGGAGGAGGAGCACAAACTGGCCGTGCCCGAGGGGGCCGAGGTGGTGTGGCTGCACCGGGGCAGCGCGCCGGTCGGCGAGGCGCTGGTGGCGGCCGTCCGCGGGCTGGACTTCCCGGCCGGTCAGATCCACGCGTTCGTGCACGGCGAGGCGGGCTTCGTGAAGGAGATCCGCCGCTATCTGCGGGTGGAGCGCGAGGTGCCGCGCGAGTGGCTGTCCATCTCCGGCTACTGGCGGCGCGGCCACAACGAGGACGGCTGGCAGGCCTCGAAGCGGGAGTGGAACCAGCAGGTGGAGGCCGAGCAGGAGGGGGCGCGGCCCGAGGAGGCCGCGGCGTAGGACACCGCGCGGGACCGCGACGCTGCTACGGCGGGGGGGGGGGGGGGGGGGGGGGGCCCCCCCCCCCCCCCCCCCGGGGGGGGGGGCGGGGGCTGCGGCGCCGGCCCCCAAAACGAGCGGATGAACAAAATCAAAACCCCCCAG
>NZ_JBHWJI010000131.1:0-6131 GCF_042731515.1 Streptomyces sp. NPDC059850 | reverse complement strand
GCCGTACGGGCCCTGCTGGACGACGGCCACCGCGTGTTCATCGAGGCCAGCACCCACCCCGTCCTCACCGTCGGCCTGCAGGAGACCTTCGAGGAGGCCGGAGTCCAGGCCGCCACCGTGCCCACCCTGCGCCGCGATCACGGCGGCCGTGCCCAGCTGGTCCGCGCCATCGCCCAAGCCTTCACGGCGGGGGGCGAGGTGGACTGGACCCGTCGGTTCCCCGACGACCCGACCCCGCGCGTCGTCGACCTGCCGACGTACGCCTTCCAGCGCGACCGGTACTGGCTCGACCGCCGGGGCGGACCCAGTGGCGATCCGGCCGAACTGGGGCTGGTGTCCGCTGGGCATCCGCTGCTCGGCGCCGCCGTGGAAGTGGCCGAGGGCGGCACCCAGCTGCTGACCGGGCGGCTGTCCCCGCAGACCCACCCCTGGCTGAACGACCACCGGGTGCTGGACACTGTGCTGCTGCCCGGCACCGCCTTCGCCGAACTCGCCCTGCACGCCGCCGCCCGGACCGGCTGCGACCACGTGTCCGAGCTGACCCTGGCCGCGCCGCTCGTCGTGCCGGACGGCGAGGCGGTCGATGTCCAAGTGGCCATCGGCACCCCCGGCGACAGTGGCGAGCGCCCTCTCACCATCCATTCCCGTCCCGCCGTCGAGAGCGGCGACACGGCGGCGTGGACGCGGCACGCGACCGGTGTGCTCGCCCCCTCGCCCGCGACCGCGCCCGTCGTGCCGCTCGACGTCGCGCCGCTCGACGGTGCGTGGCCGCCGCCGGGGGCCACACCACTGCCCGTGCGGGACTTCTACGCCCGGCTCGCCGACCACGGCTACGCCTACGGCCCGTCGTTCCAGGGGCTCACGGCCGCGTGGCGGCTGGGCGAGCACCTGTACGCCGAGGTGGCGCTACCCGAAGGCGAACGTACCTCCGCCACCGGGTACGGCATCCACCCGGCCCTGCTCGACGCCGCCCTCCACGCCCGCGCCCTGGACGTCGCCCCCGATTCCGAGGAGGCGCGGCAGGTCCTCCTCCCCTTCGCCTGGAGCGGTCTGCGGCTGTGCGCCACCGGTGCCGACGCCCTGCGGGTACGCATCACCCCGACCGCGGCGGACCGGCTCGCGCTGCGGGTCTGCGACCCGGTCGGCACACCAGTGGTGACCGTGGACGACCTGATCCTGCGGCCCGCACCGGAAGACAGGCGGCTCGGCCGGGCCCGGGCCGCGGGCCGCAACGCGCTGTTCCAGCTCGGCTGGGCACCGGCGCCCCTGCCCGAGGGCGGGCCGGTGCTTCGTACGGCCGTCCTCGGATCCGGCGCGGAACCGCTGGCCGCCGCACTGCCCGATGCCGCCCGTCATCCCGGACTCGACGCCATCCGGGCGGCCACGGCGGAGGGGACACCGGCCCCCGACGTCGTGTTCGCCACCGTCGCCACTCCCCCGGACGCCGAACCGGACGCCGACCCGGTCGAGCACACGCATCGCATCGCCACGGACGTGCTCGCGCTGCTCCAACGCTTCCTCGCCGCACCCGAGTTCACGGGCTCCCGGCTGGCCGTCGTCACCCGGCGCGCGGTGGCAACGCACGGCCAGGACGACATCCACGACCTGCCCGCTTCCGCCGCCTGGGGTCTGGTGCGCAGCGCCCAGTCGGAGAACCCCGACCGTCTGCTGCTGCTCGACCTGGACGAGCACGACCTGTCGCCGCAGACAGTGGCGGGCGCGGTCGCCTCGGGTGAGCCGCAGATCGCGCTGCGGGGTGGCCAGGCGTACGTAGCCCGGCTCGTCCATGACGACGCCGCCAAGCGGCTCACCCCGCCCGACGGCCCGGCGGCGTGGCGGCTGGGGCTCACCGGGCACGGCAGCCTGGACCATCTCGCCCTGGTCGACTGCCCGGACAACACGCGCCCGCTCGGCCCCGGCGAGGTGCGGGTGGCGCTGCACGCGGGCGGGGTGAATTTCCATGACGTCGTGGTGGCGCTGGGCATGGTGGAGGACCCCCGGCCGCTCGGTGGCGACGGCGCGGGCGTGGTGGTCGAAGTGGGCCCGGACACCGACCGGTTCACCGTGGGCGACCGGGTCATGGGCCTGTTCAACGGCACCGGACCGCTGGTCATCACCGACAGTCGGCTCATCACCCGGATGCCGGACGGCTGGTCGTACGCGCAGGCGGCGACCATCCCGTCGGCCTTCCTCACCGCGTACTACGGGCTGGCCGATCTCGCGGGGCTGCGCGCGGGCGAGAGGCTGCTGCTGCACGCGGCCACCGGCGGCGTGGGTCTGGCGGCCGTGCAGCTGGCCCGGCACTGGGGGGCCGAGGTGTACGCCACCGCGAGCCCCGGCAAGTGGCACGCGCTGCGGGCCCGTGGCTTCGACGACCGCCACATCGCCTCCTCCCGCGCGCTCGACTTCGAGGACCGTGTCCGCGAGGCCGCCGGGTCCGTCGATGTGGTGCTCAATTCGCTGGCGGGTGACTTCGTGGACGCGTCGCTGCGGCTGCTGGCGCCCGGCGGTCGCTTCATCGACATGGCCAGGACCGACCTCCGTGATCCCGACCAGGTCGGCGCCGAGTACGACGGGGTCCGCTACCGTGCGTTCGACCTCGTCAGCGGTGCCGGTCCGGACCGTATCCAGGAGATGCTGGCCGAGCTGTCGGTGCTGTTCGAGAACGGCACACTGCACCCTCTGCCGACCACGGTGTGGGACATCCGCCGGGCTCCCGAGGCGTTCCGCCACTTCAGCCAGGCACGCCACATCGGCAAGATCGTCCTGTCGATTCCCCAGGCCCTCGACCCGGAGGGCACCGTCCTGATCACCGGTGGCACCGGCACCCTGGGGGCGACCACCGCCCGCCATCTGGTGGCCCGCCACGGCGTACGGAGGCTGCTGCTGGTCAGCCGCCGGGGACTGGACGCACCGGGCGCTCCCGAACTGGCGGCCGAGCTGGCCGACCTGGGCGCGCAGGTCACCGTCGCCGGGTGTGACACCGCGGACCGGGCGGCCCTCGCCAAGCTGTTGGCGTCCTTTCCCGAGCGTCATCGGCTCACGGCGGTGGTCCATGCCGCAGGGTTGCTGCGCGATGCCACGGTCGAGGCGCTGACCCCCGCTCAAGTGGACGATGTCCTGCGGGCGAAGGCGGACGCGGCGTGGAATCTGCACGAGCTGACCCGTGAGACGGCTCCGGCGGTGTTCGTGCTGTTCTCCGCCGCCGCCGGGTTGCTCGGCGCCGCAGGGCAGGGCAACTACGCGGCCGCCAACGCTTTCCTGGACGCCCTGGCCCAGCACCGCCACGCCCAGGGCCTGCCCGCCACCTCGCTGGCCTGGGGCTACTGGGAGCAGGCGACCGGGATGACCGGGGACATGACCGACGCCGACCGGGCCCGGCTGGCACGGGCGGGCATGGTGGGGCTGGAAACCGAGCAGGGCCTCGCGCTGCTCGACATCGCGCTCGCCAGCGGGCTGCCCACGCTGGCGCCCATCCGCCTGGACCTGGCCGCCATGCGCCGTCAGGCCCGGGACGCCGAACCCCCGGCCCTCTTCCGCACCCTCGTGCGCGGCGGCGCTCCGCAGGCGGCCGCCACAGCGGCCGGGGTGTCCGCCACGGACCCGGCGCAGTCGCTCGCGGCGCTCTCGGCGGAGGACCGGCAGCAGGCGCTCCTCAAGCTGGTGCGCGGCCATACCGCGACCGTGCTGGGCCACGACGCGGCGGAGGCCATCCACCCCGCGCAGAACTTCCGGGAACTCGGCTTCGACTCCCTCACCGCCGTCGAACTGCGGAACCGCCTGAGCGCCGCCACCGGGCTGCGGCTGCCCGCCACTCTGGTCTTCGACCACCCCACGCCCACCGCCGTCGTCCGGCTCCTGGACGAACTGCTGATCCCGGCCGGGGTGGCCCGGGGCGGCTCCCTCCTCGCGGATCTGGACGCCATCGGCGCGGCCTTGGGCGCGGTGGCCGACGACCGGGAGCAGCGGGCGCGGATCGCGGAGCGGCTGCGGGAGTTGCTTCGCAGGGTGGACGGCGATGCCGAGGAGGAGACCGACGAGGGCGATCTGGAGTCGGCCACCGACGAGGAGTTGTTCCAGGTGCTCGACAGCGAACTGAACGCCCCCGTAGACGACGGTCTCCACTGACCTCCCTCTCCCACCTCCGATGAATCCAGACGGCCGTGACGATCGGGTTGATGTGACATGACGGACGACGAGAAGCTCCGCAGCTATCTGAAGCGGGCGACGGCCGATCTCCGCCTGGCCAAAAGGCAGTTGCGCGAGGCCGACGAGCGGGCCCGGGAGCCCATCGCCATCATCGGGATGGCCTGCCACTTCCCCGGCGACGTGGCGTCTCCGGAGGACCTGTGGCGGGTGGTGAGCGAGGGTACGGACGTCATCTCCTCCTTTCCCGAGGACCGCGGCTGGGATCTGGACGGGCTCTACGACCCGGATCCCGAGCGCGCCGGGACGAGCAGCGCCCGCGAGGGCGGTTTCCTCCGTGATGTGGCCGATTTCGACGCCGACTTCTTCGGGATCAGCCCGCGCGAGGCCGCCGCGATGGACCCGCAGCAGCGGTTGCTGCTGGAGACGGCGTGGGAGGCGTTCGAGCGCGCCGGTCTGGGGCGCGACGCGCTGAGCGGGAGCGACACCGGGGTGTTCGCGGGGGTGGACTCGTACCACTATCTGTCGCTCATCGGCCAGACGACCAGCGACGCGGCGGGCTATGTCGCCACCGGGAACCTCGGCAGTGTGGTGTCGGGGCGGGTGTCGTACTCCTTCGGTCTGGAGGGACCGGCGGTGACGGTGGACACCGCGTGTTCGTCGTCACTGGTGGCGACGCATATGGCGGCGCAGGCGCTGCGGCAGGGCGAATGCACCCTCGCGCTGGCGGGCGGGGTGACGGTGATGGCGACGCCGGGCGGCTTCACCGAGTTCTCCCGTCAGCGTGCGCTGTCGCCGGACGGGCGGTGCAAGGCGTTCGCGGCGGCGGCGGACGGCACCGGCTTCTCCGAGGGTGTCGGGCTGGTGCTGCTGGAGCGGCTGTCGGACGCGCGGCGCAACGGCCACCGGGTGCTGGCGCTCGTACGGGGCTCGGCGGTCAACCAGGACGGTGCGAGCAATGGGCTGACCGCGCCGAACGGGCCGTCGCAGCAGCGGGTGATCCGGCAGGCGCTCGCCAACGCCCGGCTGGCGCCCCGCGAGGTGGACGCGGTGGAGGCGCATGGCACCGGTACGACGCTCGGCGACCCGATCGAGGCCCAGGCGCTGCTGGCCACGTACGGACAGGACCGGGCGGACGGGCGGCCGCTGTGGCTCGGCTCGGTCAAGTCGAACCTCGGGCACACGCAGGCCGCCGCCGGGGTGGCCAGTGTCATCAAGATGGTGATGGCGATGCGGCATGAGCTGCTGCCCGCGTCGCTGCACATCGACGCTCCGACCCCGCATGTGGACTGGACCGCTGGTGAGGTTCGGCTGCTGACCGAGCAGGTCACCTGGGTGGCGGACAACCGCCCACGCCGCGCGGGGGTGTCCTCCTTCGGGATCAGCGGCACCAATGCCCATCTGATCCTGGAGGAGGCGCCGCAGGAGGCGGAGCAGGCGGTCGGGCAGCCGGACGCCGATGACGTCGGTGTCGTGCCGTGGGTGGTGTCGGGGCACAGCGACGCGGCGTTACGGGGTCAGGCGCGGGCGCTGGCCGAGCGCGTGGCCGCCGACGAGGACCTAACGGCTGCCGAGGTGGGCTGGTCGCTGGTCCGCACCCGGTCGGTGTTCGACCACCGCGCGGTGGTCGTGGGCGAGAACCGCGACCAGCTGATGGCCGGGCTCACGGCCCTGGCCGCTGGTGACACCCACCCCGGAGTGGTCGAGCCCGGCAGTCCGGCCGCCACCGCTGTGTCGGGGGCGGGCCCGGTGCTGGTGTTCCCCGGACAGGGGTCGCAGTGGGCCGGAATGGGCGCCGCACTGCTGGACGACTCCCCGGTATTCGCCGCCCGCGTGGCCGAGTGCGAACAAGCCCTCGCCCCCTACGTGGACTGGTCGCTCACCGAAGTCCTGCGCGCCGGTCCTGACGCCGCCGACCTCGGCCGTGTCGATGTCGTACAGCCTGTCCTGTGGGCCGTCATGGTGTCGCTGGCCGCTGTGTGGAG
>NZ_JBHWJI010000130.1:0-6527 GCF_042731515.1 Streptomyces sp. NPDC059850 | reverse complement strand
CTGCTGCCCGCGCCCCCGGTGCGCGCCCCGGCCGGGGCGCCCGGTGCGCAGCTGGGTGGTGGACTCGCCGGGAGCCTCGGCCTTAGCGGGCCGGTTCTCGGGCGGCAGCGGCGCGCTGGCGGACGCCTGCGGAGCGCCTCCGGCGCCGGGCACGGGGGGTATGTACTGGGTCGCCTCGGCGTCCCCCGCAGACTGCGGCGGCAGCAACTGCGTCTCGTCGGCGGCCCCGGCGTAGGGCTCCGGCTGTGGCTGAGCCCGTCTGTCCGGCTGCTGCGGCTGGGGCTGCGCCTGCTGGTACGGCTGTGCCTGCTGGTACGCAGGGGGCTGCTGCGGGGTCTGCGGCTGCTGATACGCGGGCTGCTGCGGCGGCAGCGGCTGTTGCGGCGCCCAGCCCTGCCCCGCCGCGTCCCCCTGCGGCGCCCCGAACGACTGCCCAGCGCCCAACTGCGGTGCCCCAGAGGGCTGCTCCGGGGCCTGCGGCGAGCCGAACGACTGCCCCGCGCCCTGCGACGGCGGACCGAACGACTGCCCGGCATCCTGCTGCGGCGCACCGGAGGGCTGCCCAGCGCCCTGCGGAGGCCCGTACGGCTGATCCGGCGCCTGCGGCGAACCGTACGGCTGCCCCGCACCCTGCGGGAGACCGTACGACTGATCCAGCCCCTGCTGCGGCGGCTGGCCCATGCCCTGCGGAGGCGCCCCAAACGACTGTCCGCCGCCCTGCTCCGCCGCACCGAACGGCTGCCCCGCGCCCTGCGGCGCACCGAACGGCTGCTCCGGGGCCTGCGGCAGACCGTACGGCTGCCCAGCGCCCTGCGGCGGCGCACCGGAAGGCTGCGGCGGGCCGAAGGAGGCGCTGGGCTGGCCGTACGGCGCGTCCTCGGGGGGCAGGGGGCCTGCGCCTGCGGGGGGTCCGGCGGGAGCGGACGGGGCGGGGGCCTGGGGGCCCCAGGGCTCGCCCCAGGCCTGACCACCGGCCGGGGCGCCGTGCTGCGGCCCCGAAGGCCCCGAAGGCCCCGAAGGCTCAGAGGCCTCCGGGGGCCACTGGCCGCCCTGAGCGGGCAGTACGACGCCCTCACGGACCGCAGGCAGGTGCGGCTCGTTACCCTGTCCGCTCTGCGTCACCGGGTCTCCTTGAATAACCGATTGCCGAATCGTCGGCTCACGCTACCGGTTACCCGCGGGGGTATGAGCCCGCCGGAGGGAGAGACTGGTCACCGGCCGAGCACAGGGCAACGACACGGGCAACGGCAAGGGCTCAGGCGGCCTGCACCTCCAGCCTCGCCCCGAACTCCCGGACCACCGGCTCGTCCCGGTACGGCTCCAACCGCTGCTGGAAGTCGTCCAGATACTCCGCGCCCCGGTTGGAGCGCAGCGTCTGGAGCAGATCCACCGCCTGGCCGCCGACATGGCACGCCTGCTCCACCTCGCGCCCCTGGACGTGCGCCGTGGCCAGCAGCAGCAGCCCGATGGCGCGGCGCCGCACCCGCCCCTCGGGGTGGCCCGCCAGGGCCTCTTCGGCGCGCCGCCGGGCGGGCTCGGCCTGGCCCAGGTCGCGGTGGCAGTGGGCGAGTTCGTCGGCCAGATAGGCGTGGTCGAAGTGCTGGATCCACGGCGGCTCGTCCCCGGAGGGACCGCCGCTGCCCACCGCCCGCTCCATCGCGTCCAGGGCGCGCCCGGCCGCGTGCTGGCAGGCGGGGGCGTCCCCCATCAGCGCGTGCCCGCGCGCCTCGGCGGCCAGGAACATCGACTCGGCGCGCGACGGCACCTGGCCGCGCGAACCCTCCTGCGCGGCCTTGGCCAGCTGCGCGATCTCCCGGGGGTTGCCCAGCTGGGCGGCGAGGTGGCTCATGCTGGCGGCCAGCACGTAGCCGCCGTATCCCCGGTCCCCGGCGGCCTGCGCGAGCCGCAGCGCCTGGATGTAGTAGCGCTGGGCGAGCCCGGACTGGCCGGTATCGATCGCCATGTACCCGGCCAGTTCCGTCAAGCGGGCGACCGCCGCGAACAGTTCGCGCCCGACCGACTCCCGGTAGGACCCGGCGAGCAGCCCGGAGACCACGCTGTTGAGGTAGTGGACGACGACGGGGCGCACATGGCCGCTGCCGTAGCGGTGGTCCAGCTCGACCAGCGCGTCCGTGGTGGCCCGCACCGCGGCGACGTCGGAGCGGCCGACCCGGGCCCCGGCGGTGCGCGCGACCTGCGCGTCCGCGCCGGTGATCAGCCAGTCGCGGCTGGGCTCGACGAGCGCCGAGGCGGCGACCGTCGAGCCGGTCAGGAAGTCGCGGCGGCCGACATCGCTGCGCCACAACTCGCAGACCTGCTCTATCGCGCCGAGGACGGTCGGCGAGAACTGCAGCCCCACGCCCGACGCCAGGTTCTTGCCGTTGGCCATGCCGATCTCGTCGATCGTGACCGTACGGCCGAGCTTGCGGCCGAGCGCCTCGGCGATGATGCCCGGGGCGCGACCCCGGGGCTGCTGCCCGCGCAGCCAGCGCGCGACCGACGTCTTGTCGTAGCGCAGATCGAGACCGTGCTCGGCACCGCACATGTTGACCCTGCGGGCCAAACCGGCATTGGAGCACGCGGCTTCCTGAATGAGCGCCTGCAGCCGTTCGTTCGGCTGTCGCGCCACAAGCGGCCTAGCGGCCATGGTTTTACCCCCAGTGACTGCTGTGCGTTCTCGGCGGATGCCGTCCCTGTTGATCAGTTCCCCGCGGGTATCGCAGGTATACGGCGAATGCGGAACTTGCCCGTATTAACCACATAGACCGCTTGGTTCACGTACGTGCGTACGGCCGCGCCAAAACGCCCTCGTACGCCTGTCACGCATGGTGGCTACCCGCTTACACAGCCGGAACCCCATACGCGCCCCCACCCATGCACCCATGCGCCCCGGCATGCCAGCGCCGCGCGCCCGGGGCGCGGGCCCCGGCGTACAGGCGGGGGACCGGGCCGTAACCCTTGTTGACGGCGGAAGTTGTGTTGTCGTGGAAGAGACCATGGACGTGACAGCAGCACCACACATTCCGAAGCAGCGCGGTGAACGGCTGCTCGACTCCGCCGTGCGCTACGCCGAGGAACGCCACTGGGACGTGCTCGCCGGAGCCTGGCTGGACACCGTGGGCGGCCTGCAGTGCTGCTCCTGCGGCCAGGCCGACTGCCCGGCCCCCGGCGCCCATCCGACCGCCCCGGACTGGGTGAACCAGGCGACCGGCAGCCCGGTCGTGGTCCGGCGGATGTGGGCCCGCGCCCCCGGCGCGTCGATCCTGCTGCCGACCGGCCGTACCTTCGACGCGCTGGACGTACCGGAGTCGGCGGGCTGTCTGGCGCTGGCCCGGATGGAGCGCCGCAACGTCGACCTCGGCCCGGTCACTTCCACCCCGGACCGCAGGATGCTCTTCTTCGTGCTCCCCGGCGCCGCCGCGAAGATCCCGGACCTGCTGCGGAACCTGGGCTGGCCGCCGTCCTCGGTCGACCTGGCGGCGCGCGGCGACGGGGACTACGTGGTCGCTCCCCCGACCCGGGTCGGGCGGCACGGCCCGACCCAGTGGGCCCGCCGCCCGACCGCCGCCAACCGCTGGCTGCCGGACGCCGAGGAGCTGGTGAGCACGCTCGCCTACGCGTGCGGACGCGAAACCCGCGCACCCGAGCCCCGTGCGCACGACACCCGTGGGTACGAGATCCGTGCACGCGAGGTCCGTGGACGCGAACCGCGCGGACGCGAACCCCGCGGACGGGAGCCGCGCGGACGGGACACGCGCTCCCCCGAGCGCCGCTGACGCGCCTGGGCCTTGTCCCCGGCCCCCCGTATCGTGGTCGCGGACGGGGACGCGACCAGTCCCCGTACCAGCCTGACGTTGGGAGACGGGGATTTCAGTGCCGGACGCACACGCAGACGCAGACGTACACGCACCCGCCGATGGCGCGGCCGGGCCCGCGACGCCGCAGCGGCCCGCCGTGCAGGTGCGGGGTCTGTGGAAGCGGTACGGGGAGCAGATCGCGGTCCAGGGCATCGATCTTGAGATTCCGGCCGGGCAGTTCATCGGACTCGTCGGCCCCAACGGCGCGGGCAAGACCACGACCCTCTCGATGATCACCGGGCTGCTGCGCCCCGACTCCGGCACGGTCGAGATCGGCGGGCACGACGTCTGGCAGGACCCGGCCGAGGTCAAGGCGCGGATCGGGGTGCTGCCGGAGGGGCTGCGGCTGTTCGAGCGGCTGTCGGGGCGCGAACTCCTCGCGTACACCGGGCGGCTGCGCGGGCTGCCCGGCGACGAGGTCGACAAGCGCGCGACCCAGCTGCTGGACGTCCTGGACCTGGCCGGTGCGCAGAACAAGCTGGTCGTGGACTACTCGACCGGTATGCGGAAGAAGATCGGCCTGGCCGCCGCGCTGCTGCACAACCCGGAGGTCCTCTTCCTCGACGAGCCCTTCGAGGGCGTCGACCCGGTCTCCGCGCAGACCATCCGCGGCGTGCTGGAGCGGTACACCCGCTCCGGTGCGACGGTCGTCTTCTCCAGCCATGTCATGGAGCTGGTGGAGTCGCTGTGCGACTGGGTCGCGGTGATGGCGCGCGGCAAGATCCGCGCGCAGGGCGCGCTGGCCGACGTACGGGGCGAGGCGCCGTCCCTGCAGGACGCCTTCCTGGAGCTGGTGGGCGCCCGCGACCAGCGCTCGGGGGACGACCTCGACTGGCTCGGCGGCGGCGCCCGATGACGCTCACCGATCCGCTCGACGCCAAGGGCCCGCTCGACACCGCGGCGCCCGCTCCCCCGGCGGTCCCCACCGGTTCGCCGCTGCCCGTCTTCGTCCAGCTGAAGCTGTCGCTGATGCGCAACGGACTGCGGCAGTCCGCGGGCCGCCGCGCCGCGTACATCACCTCGATCGTCTTCACCGTCCTCTTCGCCGCCCTCCAGCTGCTCGGCCTGGTGCTGCTGCGCGGCAACGACGACGCGGACGCGCTGGTCACCGTCCTCACCGCGGTGCTCGCACTGGGCTGGGCGGTGATGCCGCTCTTCTTCCCCAGCGGTGACGAGACCCTGGACCCGACCCGGCTGGTGATGCTGCCGCTGCGGCCCCGGCCGCTGATCGGCGCGCTGCTGGTGTCCTCGCTGATCGGCGTCGGCCCGCTGTTCACGCTGACGCTGGTGGTGGGGTCGCTGATCGCGATCGCGCACGGGGCGGCGGCCTCGGCGGCGGCCCTGCTGGCGGGCGTGCTGTCCGTGCTGACGTGCGTGGCACTGGCCCGGGCCGTCGCGACCGCCAACTCCCGGCTGCTGAGCAGCCGCAAGGGCCGCGACCTCGCGCTGCTGAGCGGTCTGTTCGTGGCGATCGGGCTGCAACTCGTGAACGTGGGCGTGCAGAAGCTGTCCGGCGAGGGCGGGCTCGGCGTGCTGCGGCCCACCGCGGACGTCCTGCGCTGGGTGCCGCCCGCGTCGGCGATCGACGCCGTACAGGGCGTGAGCGAGGGCGCGTACGGGATCGCCGCCGCCCAGTTCGCCCTGAGCGCGGCCGTGCTGGCGCTGCTGATGTGGTGGTGGTCGCGCAGCCTCACGCATCTGATGACCACGCCGGACAGCTCCACGATCCAGCCGGAGAAGCCCCGGCGGGGCGCCGGGGGCGCGGGCTCGTCCACCGCCACGCCCGGCCCGCTCGGCAAGCTGCTGCCCGCAGGGCGCAGCGGCACGGCCATGCTGCGCACCCTGCGGTACGCGGTGCGGGACCCCAAGGCCAAGACCAGCTGGGTCAGCGCGCTGGGGGTCGGCCTGCTGATGCCGCTCCTCACCTCCGTCCAGGGCAACGGCAGCATCTACTGGTCGTGCTGGGCCGCCGGGATGCTGGGCATGCAGATGTACAACCAGTTCGGTCAGGACTCCTCCGCCTTCTGGATGGTCGCGCAGACCATTTCCACGACCCGGGACGCCTATCTGGAGCTGCGCGGGCGGGCGTTCGCGGTGGCGCTGGTCGGGGTGCCGTATGTGCTCCTGGCGGTGGTGGGCTCGGCCGTCTTCCTGAAGGATCTGCCCGCCATCCCCGAGGCGCTCGGGCTCGCGTACGGCCTGCTCGGCGCGCTGATGGCGACCGGGGCGCTCAGCTCGGCGCTGCTCCCGTACTCCATCCCGCAGGACAGCGCCAAGAACGTGGCACCGGGGCAGGGCTCGCTCGCGTGGATGAGCCTCTTCGGCGGCATGATCGTGGGCGCCCTGCTGTGCGCGCCGCTGCTGGGGCTGACGATCTGGCTGCACGTCAGCGGGAACCACGACCTGCTGTGGGTGCTGCTGCCGCTGGGCGTGGCGTACGGCGCGGCGTTCGCGGAGGCCGGTCTGCGGCTGGCCGCGCCACGGACGGTGGGGCGGCTGCCGGAGATCCTGGCGGCGGTCAGCAAGGGCTGAGCCCGGCCCCTGGACGCGATGAGGGTACGGCGCGGGGGGGGGGCGGGGGAGGGGCCGCGCCCCCGCCGCGTTTACCCCCGCCCCGTTACCGCGAGTGGGGGTTGTTTGGGTTGTGCCAGGGGGGTTTTAAAAAAATAA
>NZ_JBHWJI010000129.1:0-6553 GCF_042731515.1 Streptomyces sp. NPDC059850 | reverse complement strand
CCCCACCCCGCCCCGCCCCGAACCCGGGGCTCCGCCCCGCCCCCCGGGTGGGGGCTCCGCCCCCACACCCCCGCTCCTCAAACGCCGGAGAGGCTGAAAGACCGGCCCGCACCCGACAACGAAACCCCAAGCAGCACCGGGGCCCGGGGCAGCGCCCCGGTTACGGGAAGGGGCGGGGTGGGGGAAGACCCGCCGGTCAGGCGCCGGAGGTGAAGTGTTCGCGCACCAGCGACTCCACCACGTCCAGGTCGCCGGCGGCGAGCGCGTCGAGGAGCGCCATGTGCTCGGCCGCGTCGGCGACAAGGTCGGCCGTGCGCACGGCACGACCGCAGGCCAGCGGCCACTGCGCCCGCCGATGCAGCTCGTCGGCCACGACGACCAGCTGCTGGTTCCCGGCCAGGCTCAGCACCATCTGGTGGAACGTACGGTCCGACTCCAGATAGGCCGCCCGGTCCCCCTTCGCCGCCGCCACCGCCGTCGCCTCCGCGAACGGCCGCAGCCGCGCCCAGCGCTCGGGCGCGACCGCCCGGGCCAGGCTGAGCATCACCGGGACCTCCAGCAGGGCGCGGACCTCGGCCAGCTCGGCCAGCTCGCGCGCACTGCGCCGGGCCACCCGGAAGCCCCGGTTCGGCACGACCTCGACCGCGCCCTCGCCCGCGAGCTGCTGCATGGCCTCGCGTACGGGGGTGGGCGAGACGCCGAAGCGGTCGGCGAGGGCCGGGGCGGAGTACACCTCGCCCGGGGTCAGCTCACCGCCGACCAGCGCGTCCCGCAGGGCGTCCAGGATCTGCCCGCGCACGGAGTGGCGGCGCGGGGACCGGCGCGCCGCGGGCACGCCGGACGGGTCCCGCGGCTCCGTCGCCGCCTCGGCTTTGGCCTGCTCCACTCGGGTCCTCCTGACATCCCATCGAACGATATGCGGATGGCGCCCAAGGACAAAGCCCACACACAGTGGACAGGAAAACCGGCATGACCCTGACCACACTCCCCGGCCGGACCGGAACCGGCGATCGATACGTTTCAGCCACGGATACGGGGCCCCGAAGCACCCACTACCGGACAGCGGCGGGGAAAGATCACCAAGCGGTTCGAACGGCCGACGGAGATCCGACAACAAGCCGACGGTAGGCCGACCGATCGGATTTACCCGCGCTCGGGTTCCGTGAATAGAATCAAGCCGCTTGCAACGAGCGAGCGTTCGAACCGTATCGCACCTATCCGCGTGTCCCCCCGCCCACTTGGCGGCCTCTTGTCCAGAAACCGCTTGAGGCCCGGCACGATTCCGCCAGGATGTCGCGCGAGTAGGGCCGTACTGCGGCCAGAACTTCACGGAAGCGAGGCAAGGGGCACCGGATGAGACTGACGGACATATCGCTGGGCTGGGCCCTGCCAGTCGTCATAGCGCTCGTCGGAGTCGTGGGGGCGGGAGTTGTCCTCGCGCGCGGCCGTAACGGGAAGAAGGAGGAGGGCGGGATCACCGACTCCTGGGAGCGCAGTGAGGAGCGCCGCCGGCGCAAGGAGGCCATCTACGGGATGGCCTCGTACGTCCTGCTGTTCTGCTGCGCCGCGGTCGCGGCCGCGCTCTCCTTCCACGGCCTCGTGGGCTTCGGGCAGCAGAACCTGAACCTCTCGGGCGGCTGGGAGTACTTGGTGCCGTTCGGGCTGGACGGCGCCGCGATGTTCTGCTCGGTGCTCGCGGTGCGCGAGGCCAGCCACGGTGACGCGGCGCTCGGTTCGCGGCTGCTGGTGTGGCTGTTCGCGGGCGCGGCCGCCTGGTTCAACTGGGTGCACGCGCCGCGCGGCATGGGCCACGACGGCGCCCCGCAGTTCTTCGCGGGCATGTCGCTGTCGGCCGCGGTCCTCTTCGACCGGGCGCTCAAGCAGACCCGCCGGGCGGCGCTGCGCGAACAGGGCCTGGTGCCCCGCCCGCTGCCGCAGATCCGTATCGTCCGCTGGCTGCGGGCGCCCCGCGAGACCTTCGGCGCGTGGTCGCTGATGCTGCTGGAGAACGTGCGGACGCTGGACGAGGCCGTCGAGGAGGTCCGCGAGGACCGGCGCGAGAAGGAGCAGAAGCGCGACCGCCGCCGGGACAAGGAGAAGCTGGACAAGGCCCGGATACGGGCGCTCAACCGGCAGCACCGGGCGTGGGGCCGGGGCGGTGGCCGCCAGGTGGACATCACCCCCGCGGCACAGCCTCCGCAGCTCACCGCGGACTCCTCCCTTGAGGAGAACGCGCTGGGAAAAGCCGAAGCGGCCGAGCTGTCAGCGCCCTCAGCTCGGCCCGCCTTGCAGTCCGCGGACGCGGCTGAGTCCGGTCACCGCGACGACCGTCGCGAGGACCGGGGCCGGGACTGGAGCCGTGACCTGGATTTCAGCTTCGGCTTCGGTGACGCCGACGCCACCGAAGCCGACCAGGACAAGTCCAAGGCGAAGGACAAGGACGCCAAGGACGACAAGGACACGGACCGGGCGCGGACCGTCGACCTCACCGCCGAGGACGACACCCTGACCATCCCGCGACTGGACTCCCTTGAGGAGAAGCTCGCGGAGATCGAGCGGCAGTTCGGCTGAGGCTGAGCCGGACCTGAGTCTGAGCCGGGCCTGAGGCTGAACCCGAGGCCGAGCCTGAGGTCAGCCGTCCGCGTCCAGCTCGAACCAGACCGCCTTGCCCACGCCGTGGGCCCGTACGCCCCACGCGTCCGCGAGCGTGTGCACCAGCAGCAGGCCCCTCCCGGAGGTGCTGTCCTCCGGGGGGTGGCCGCGCAGCGTCGGGTGACGGGACACGAAGTCCCGCACCTCGACCCGTAATCGGCCCACCACCGGCCCGGCGCTCCCGCCACCCAGGGTGGCCCTGACCCGCGCACCCCGGTCGGTGTGCACCAGTGCGTTCGTCACCAGCTCGCTCGTCAGCAGCTCGGCGAGATCGGCCCGACCGGGCCCGCCCCAGTGCCGCAGCATCTCGCGCAGCGCGGCGCGGACGTCGGCCACCGCCGCGTAGTCGTCATGCCTCAGTCGCTTGCTGAGGGCCCGGCCCCGCTCCCCTTCGATGGCCACCGCCCCAGAGTCCGGCCGGTTGGTCATCCGGCCCTGCCGTACTGGCTGACGCTTCATCCTCCCCCGCCCCGGCCGCCGCCTCGGCGCGGCCAGCGTCGAAAGCCGTCGAACACGCTCACGGAATGCATTCCCGTCTGTTGCCGCGCCACACACCGGGGAAAGACACCTCCCGAGTGATCGAGTGATCCACTGAGCGCCGAGCCCGAGGAGCCGTGATGCACGACGACCGACTGTTGGTGGAAGGGCGCCTGGAACGGGCGCTGCACCAGTTCATCCGGCCCGCCCAGTACCCGGCGCGCGTTCCGCTGTCCCTCTACGCCTGGCGCGCCCCCGGTGAGCCGGTCCCGGTGGCCGAGGCCCTCGATGGGACCTACGAGCGGTTCGAGGCCGGTACGGAGTGGGGCGAGCCGTGGTCGACCTGGTGGTTCCGGCTGGAGGGCGCGGTGCCGCCGGAGTGGGCGGGGCGGCGGGTCGAGGTCGTCATCGACCCCGGCTTCACGGACGACGGTCCGGGCTTCCAGGCCGAGGGTCTTGTGTACGACGCGCACGGCGTGCCGATCAAGGGCATCCACCCCCGTAACCGCCACATCCCGCTCGCGGCCCCGGCCGCCGGGGGCGAGCCCGTACGGCTCCTGCTGGAGGCGGCCGCCAATCCGCACGTGCTGCGCGACGGTTTCACCCCGACCCCGCTGGGCGACGTCCTCACCGCAGGGGACCGGCCGCTGTACCGGTTCGCGTCCGCCGATGTGGCCGTTCTCGACGAGGACGTATGGCATCTGGTCCTGGACATCGAGGTGCTGTCCGAGCTGATGCGCGAGCTGCCCGCGGACCGGCCGCGCCGCCACGAGATCCTGCGCGCCCTGGAGAACGCGCTCGACGCGCTCGACCTGCACGACGTGCCCGCCACCGCGGCCGTCGCGCGCGCCGAGCTGACCGAGGTGCTCAAGCGTCCCGCGCACGCCAGCGCGCACCGGGTCTCGGCGACCGGGCACGCGCACATCGACTCGGCGTGGCTGTGGCCGCTGCGCGAGACGGTGCGCAAGGCGTCCCGTACGTTCGCCAACGTCACGGCGCTCGCGGGCGATTACCCGGAGCTGGTGTTCGCGTGCTCACAGGCGCAGCAGTACGCCTGGGTCAAGGAGAACCAGCCGCACATCTGGGAGCGGATCAAGAAGGCGGTGGCGGAAGGCAGTTGGGCGCCGGTGGGCTCGATGTGGGTCGAGTCGGACGCCAACATGCCCGGCGGCGAGGCCCTGGCCCGGCAGATCGTGCACGGCAAGCGGTTCTTCCTGGAGGAGCTGGGGGTGGACACCGAGGAGATCTGGCTGCCGGACTCCTTCGGCTACACCGCCGCGTTCCCGCAGCTGGCCAAGCTGGCGGGGGTGAAGTGGTTCCTCACCCAGAAACTTTCCTGGAACCAGTCCAACAAGATGCCGCACCACACCTTCTGGTGGGAGGGCATCGACGGCACCCGCGTCTTCACCCACTTCCCGCCGGTCGACACCTACAACGCCCAGTTCAGCGCCTCCGAACTCGCCCACGCCGAGAAGAACTTCGCCGACAAGGGCCTGGCCACCCGCTCCCTCGTCCCGTTCGGCTGGGGCGACGGCGGGGGCGGTCCCACCCGCGAGATGCTGGAGAAAGCGCGGCGGCTGGGCTCCTTGGAGGGCTCGCCGCGCGTCGAGATCCACAAGCCGTCGGTGTTCTTCACCGAGGCGGAGCGGGAGTACGGGGCGAAGGCGCCGGTGTGGTCGGGCGAGCTGTACTTGGAGCTGCACCGCGCCACGTACACCACCCAGGCGGCCACCAAGCAGGGCAACCGGCGCAGCGAACACCTGCTGCGGGAGGCCGAGTTGTGGGCCACGGCCGCCGCGCTCCACGTGCCCGGGTACGCGTATCCGTACGACGATCTGGACCGGATCTGGAAGACGGTGCTGCTGCACCAGTTCCATGACATCCTGCCGGGCTCCTCGATCGCCTGGGTGCACCGCGAGGCGCGCGAGACGTACGCGCGGGTGCGCACCGAGCTGGAGGGGATCGTCGCGGACGCGCTCCGGGCGCTGAGCACCCTCGGCGGCCCCGGCACTCCCGCCGTGCTCAACGCCTCGCCGTACGAGCGCGAGGAGGTCGCCGTGCTGGACGCCGAGACGGCGGCGGCCCTGCCCACCGACATCCCCGTGCAGCCGCTGGGCGACGGGCGCGCGGCGGCCGGGGTCCGGGTGAGCGGGCTGGGCACGGCGGCCCTCACCGGTACGGCGGACCTCGCCGGTACGGCGTGGACCGCGCCGCCGGTGACCTCGCTGAGCGACGGCCACGCCATCGTCCTCGACAACGATCTGCTGCGGGTCACCATCGACGGCGACGGGCTGCTCACCTCCGTCCTCGATCTGAGCGCGGGCCGCGAGGTGCTGGCCCCGGGCGCGCGCGGCAACCTCCTCCAGCTCCACCCCGACCACCCCAACCACTGGGACGCCTGGGACATCGACCGCCACTACCGCCGCAGCCACACCGACCTCACCGCCGCCGAGTCCGTCGAGCTGACCGAGTCCGGTCCGCTGCGCGCGACCGTCCGCGTCGTCCGGGTCTTCGGCGCCTCGCGGATCGTCGAGGAACTGACCCTGGCGGCGGGCAGCGGGCGCCTCGACATCGCGACGGAGGTGGACTGGCAGGAGTCGGAGAAGGTCCTCAAGGCGGCGTTCCCGCTGGACGTCCACGCCCGGGAGTCCACGGCGGAGATCCAGTTCGGCCATGTGGAGCGCCCCACCCACACCAACACCAGCTGGGACGCGGCCCGTTTCGAGATCTGCGCCCACCGCTGGCTGCGGGTCGCCGAGCCGGGGTACGGGGCCGCGCTGCTCAACGACTCGACGTACGGCCACGACGTGACCCGTACGGCGCACTCCGCCGACGACGGGGACGAGGACGGGGACGTGCTCGGCACCACCGTACGGCTGACGCTGCTGCGCGCCCCGCACTCCCCCGACCCCGAGACGGACCTCGGCACCCACCACTTCCGCTACGCGCTGCTGCCCGGCGCGAGCGTCGGCGACGCGGTCGAGGGCGGCCTGGCCCTGAACCTGCCGCTCCGTCCCCTGCCCAGCGGCCCGACCGGGCCCGCGCCGCTGCTCTCCGTCGACAACCCGGCGATCACGGTGGAGTCGGTCAAGCTCGCCGAGGACCGCAGCGGGGATGTGGTGGTGCGGCTGTACGAGTCGCACGGCGGCCGCGCGGCGGGCACGCTCATCGCCGGATTCCCGGTCCTCTCGGCAGACGTCACCGACCTCCTGGAGCGCCCGCTCCACCCGGCCGCCACCGGCCCGGCCGGGCTGAGCCTGGCCCTGCGGCCGCATCAGATCATCACGCTGCGGCTGCGGCCGGTGCCCGCGTAAGCGCCCGGGGCGGGCCGCCGGGGTGCCCCAAACCCCGGGGGCCCCCGCCCAGGACGGGGCCCGTGGGGGGGGTGTAGTTTGGCGGGCCCCGCCGGCACCCCAGGTGCGGT
>NZ_JBHWJI010000128.1:0-7093 GCF_042731515.1 Streptomyces sp. NPDC059850 | reverse complement strand
CTTGAAGCTCCCGGGCCCGGCCCTTTGCTGTGCGGCGCTTCTTTCCCCTACCCGCCCCTTCCCGTAACCGGGGCTCCGCCCCGGACCCCGGTCCTCAAGCGCCGGACGGGCTGGGGCGTGGTCCTCAAGCGCCGGACGGGCTGGGTTGGGGTCCTCAAGCGCCGGATGGGCTGCTGTGCGAGCGCTCGTGACCGGTTGTGGGCAATCGTTCCGTGGGGCGGGACGGGTGGGCACAACGCGGCCACCGGGCCGCGCTTGACGGCGAAGCCCCGGGCCTGGTGGGGCCCGGGGCGGAGTCCCGGTTCGGGAAGGGGCGGGGTGGGGGACAAACCCCCGCCCGGACTTACGCCTTGTGGAGGTGGAAGGTGAGGCCCAGGGCCGGGTCTTCGAAGGCGGGGCCGTAGGCGGGGGCGGGGTCGCCGGGGGCGAAGTCCGTGGCGAGGACCTCGTCGGCGATCAGCTCCGCGTGGTCCGTGAGGGCCTGGCGGAGTTCCTCGTCGGACGACTGCCACCGCAGGGCGATCCGGTCGGCGACGTCGAGGCCGCTGTTCTTACGGGCCTCCTGGATCATCCGGATCGCGTCCCGGGCCAGGCCCGCGCGCCGCAGTTCCGGGGTGATCTCCAGGTCGAGGGCGACCGTCGCGCCCGAGTCGGAGGCGACCGACCAGCCCTCGCGCGGGGTCTCGGTGATGATGACCTCGTCGGGGGAGAGGGCGACCGTCTCGCCGTCGACCTGGACTGAGGCGGTTCCCTCGCGAAGGGCGACCGACAGCGCGGCCGCGTCGGCGTCCGCGATGGCCTTGGCGACCGGCTGGGTGCCCTTGCCGAAGCGCTTGCCCAGGGCACGGAAGTTGGCCTTGGCGGTGGTGTCGACCAGCGAGCCGCCGACCTCGCTCAGCGTGGCGAGCGAGGAGACGTTCAACTCCTCCTCGATCTGGGCGCGCAGCTCGGCGCCCAGGGCCTCGAAGCCGGACGCGGCGACCAGCGCCCGCGAGAGCGGCTGGCGGGTCTTGACGCCGGATTCGGCACGGGTGGCCCGGCCCAGCTCCACCAGCCGCCGTACGAGGGCCATCTGAGCCGAGAGCGCCGGGTCGATCATGGCCTGGTCGGCCTCCGGCCACGAGGTGAGGTGGACGGAGGCCGGGGCGTCCGGGGCGACGGGGACGACCAGGTCCTGCCAGACGCGCTCGGTGATGAACGGGACCAGCGGGGCCATCAGCCGGGTGACCGTCTCGATGACCTCGTGCAGCGTGCGCAGCGCGGCCGCGTCGCCCTGCCAGAAGCGGCGGCGCGAGCGGCGCACGTACCAGTTGGACAGGTCGTCCACGAACGCCGACAGCAGCCGCCCGGCGCGCTGGGTGTCGTACGCCTCCATCGCCTGGGTGACCTGCTCGGTGAGGGTGCCCAGTTCGCCCAGCAGCCAGCGGTCCAGCATCGGGCGCTCGGCGCGGGCCGGGTCGGTGGCGGACGGCGCCCAGCCCGAGGTGCGGGCGTACAGGGCCTGGAAGGCGACGGTGTTCCAGTAGGTGAGCAGCGTCTTGCGCACGACCTCCTGGATGGTGCCGTGGCCCACCCGGCGGGCCGCCCACGGCGAACCGCCCGCGGCCATGAACCAGCGCACGGCGTCGGCGCCGTGCTGGTCCATGAGCGGGATCGGCTGCAGGATGTTGCCCAGGTGCTTGGACATCTTCCGGCCGTCCTCGGCCAGGATGTGACCGAGGCAGACCACGTTCTCGTAGCTCGACCGATCGAAGACGAGCGTGCCGACCGCCATCATCGTGTAGAACCAGCCGCGGGTCTGGTCGATGGCCTCGGAGATGAACTGCGCCGGGTAGCGCTTCTCGAAGATCTCCTTGTTGCGGTACGGGTAGCCCCACTGCGCGAACGGCATCGAACCCGAGTCGTACCAGGCGTCGATGACCTCCGGCACCCGCACGGCGTCCAGCGAGCAGCCCTCGGCGGGGCAGGTGAAGGTGACCTCGTCGATGTACGGGCGGTGCGGGTCGAGCCCGGTCTGGTCGGTGCCGGTCAGCTCGGACAGCTCGGTGAGCGAGCCGACGCAGGTCAGGTGGTTCTCCTCACAGCGCCAGATGGGCAGCGGGGTGCCCCAGTAGCGGTTGCGGGAGAGCGCCCAGTCGATGTTGTTGTTGAGCCAGTCGCCGAAGCGGCCGTGCTTGACCGAGTCCGGGAACCAGTTGGTCTTCTCGTTCTCCCGCAGCAGCGCGTCCTTGACCTGGGTGGTGCGGATGTACCAGGACGGCTGCGGGTAGTAGATCAGCGGGGTGTGGCAGCGCCAGCAGTGCGGGTAGCTGTGCTCGTACGCCAGGTGCTTGAAGAGCAGACCGCGCTCGTCCATGTCGCGGACCAGCGCCTCGTCGGCCTTCTTGAAGAACTGGCCGCCGACCAGGTCAAGCTCGTCCTCGAAGGTGCCGTCCGTGCGGATCGGGTTGACGATCGGCACGCCGTAGGCGCGGCTGGACTTGAAGTCCTCTTCACCGTAGGGCGCCTGGTGGACGAGGCCGGTGCCGTCCTCGGTGGTGACGTAGTCGGCGTTGACGACGAAGTGCGCGTCGGGGATCTCGACCAGCTCGAAGGGGCGCTGGTACGTCCAGCGCTCCATCTCGGCGCCGGTGAAGCTCTGACCGGTGGTCGTCCAGCCCTCGCCGAGCGCCTGTTCGACCAGCGACTCGGCGACGACCAGCTTCTCGTTGCCGTCCGTGGCGACCACGTAGGTCACCTCGGGGTGGGCGGCGACCGTGAGGTTGGCGACCAGCGAGAACGGGGTGGTCGTCCAGGCCAGCAGCGACGCCTCGCCCGCCAGCGGGCCGGAGGTCAGCGGGAAGCGCACATAGACCGAGGCGTCGACGACGGTCTCGTAGCCCTGCGCCAGCTCGTGGTCGGACAGACCGGTGCCGCAGCGCGGACACCAGGGGGCGACCCGGTGGTCCTGGACCAGCAGGCCCTTGTTGAAGATCTCCTTGAGCGACCACCACACCGACTCGACGTACTCGGGGTCCATCGTGCGGTAGGCGTCGTCCAGGTCGACCCAGTAGCCCATGCGCTGGGTCAGCTCGGCGAAGGCGTCGGTGTGCCGGGTCACCGACTCCCGGCACTTGGCGTTGAACTCGGCGATGCCGTACGCCTCGATGTCCTTCTTGCCGTTGAAGCTCATCTCCTTCTCGACCGCCAGCTCGACCGGCAGGCCGTGGCAGTCCCAGCCCGCCTTGCGGGCGACGTGGTAGCCGCGCATGGTGCGGAAGCGGGGGAAGACGTCCTTGAAGACGCGGGCCTCGATGTGGTGCGCGCCCGGCATGCCGTTCGCGGTGGGCGGGCCCTCGTAGAAGACCCACTCCGGCCGGCCCTCGGACTGCTCGAGGGTACGGGCGAAGATCTTGTTCTCGCGCCAGAAGTCGAGCACGGCGTGCTCAAGAGCGGGCAGGTCGACCTGGGCGGGCACCTGGCGGTACTGCGTCATCGGAATACGTCCTCCGGCGGATACGTCTCGATCGTTTCCGTCGGAGGGACGAGAGCCGTCAGCGCTCCCGCGGTACCACCCTCCTTGGCCGCGAGCGGTGCGCTCCCGGCCCCCTCATTGGGGTCGCGATGCCGGTTCTACTGGCCCAGTACGGGTGTTCTTCCGGCGGCTCAGGGGTGATCCTTCACATCGCGCTCGCCCCCGGGCTCACACCGTCCCCGGGTCGCTGATGGCCGCGTACGACGCTACTCGTCCCCATCCACGCCTTTCGCTGGGCCCAGTGTACGGGGCCGGACGGACCGCGGCCGACCGCTTTACGCCGCTGCGCCGACTGGCGTACGGGCCCCACCCGAGATGACCCGAATGCCGATACGCCGGGTGCTGCAGCCCGGGAGCCGTCGCACGTCACTCTCCGGTACCGGTTCCCGGCCGGATTACCGGGCGGCGGGTGGGGCATGACGGTGGAGACCGGATTGCCGTACGGGCAAGCCGGGCGAATCGGGCGGCGTGCCCCGTTGCCGCGTGACCGGAGTCGATTTATCGTTCCGGAACGATTCGCGAGCAAGATCACAATATGTGAAGGGGCCGCGGCCATGGTGGCGAGGAAGACCGCCGTGCAGAAGAGCACTGCGAAAGCGACGAAGGCCGCGTCCGCGAAGAAGAGCGCCGCGCCGGACGACAAGGCCGCGAAGGACGCGAAGGCCACGAAGAAGGCCACGGCCAAGAAGGCCGCGAAGACCACGGCCACCAAGACCACGAAAGCCACGGTCAAGAAGGCCACGGCCAAGAAGACCGGATCGGCCGCACCCGCCAAGAAGGCGGTGCCCGCGAAGAAGACGGGAGCCAGGAAAGTGGTTGCGAAGAAGACCCCGGGCGGCGCGCCGACCGCGAAGCAGGCCGCGCCGCCGTTCCCGCCCTCCGGCGTGCCCAAGGCCCGGGTCTCGGGCGGCCCCGTCGACCCCGCCGAGCTGGCCGTACGTCCCGGTGAGGACCCCTGGTCGGCGGAGGAGGTGGAGGAGGCGCGCACCGAGCTGCTGACCGAGGCGGGCCGCCTGCGCACCGAGATCCTCGCCTCCGAGCAGGCGATCACCGGGCTGATGCGCGACTCCGGCGACGGCGCGGGCGACGACCAGGCCGACACCGGCACCAAGAACATCACGCGCGAGCACGAGATGGCCCTCGCCGGGAACGCCCGCGAGATGCTGCTGCAGACCGAGCGCGCCCTGGAGCGGCTGGACGCCGGGACGTACGGGCTGTGCGAGAACTGCGGAAACGCCATCGGGAAGGCCCGGATGCAGGCGTTCCCGCGCGCCACGCTGTGCGTCGAGTGCAAACAGCGCCAGGAGCGCCGCTGACCGTCCGCACGCCTGTGCCGTACCCTCGTCCTGAGCCAGGGGGAGACTGGCCCGGACGATGAGGGACACACGTTGACAGAGGCGGAGCAGGCCATCGGTACGCCAGATGCGGGGAAGGCCGAGGAGGGCGCCGGGACCAGCGCCGCCGCGGCCGCGGCGGGGGCCGGGAAGAAGCGGCGGATCGGGGTGCTGGTCGCGGTCGCCGGGTTCGCGTACCTCCTGGATCTGGGCAGCAAGCTGGCCGTGGTCGCCAAGCTGGAGCACCACGCTCCGGTCGAGGTGATCGGCACCTGGCTGCAGCTGGAGGTGATCCGCAACCGTGGCGCCGCCTTCGGTATGGGCGAGGCGATGACCATCGTCTTCACCGTGATCGCGGCCGCGGTGATCGTGGTCATCGCGCGGCTGGCCCGCAAGCTCTACAGCCTGCCCTGGGCCATCGCGCTCGGCATGCTCCTCGGCGGCGCCTTCGGCAACCTCACCGACCGGGTCTTCCGGGCGCCCGGCCATCTCCAGGGCGCGGTCGTCGACTTCATCGCGCCCGCCCACTTCGCGGTCTTCAACCTCGCCGACTCGGCGATCGTGTGCGGCGGCTTCCTGATCGTGATCCTGTCGTTCCGCGGGCTCGACCCGGACGGCACGGTCCACAAGGACTGACCGCGCTGCCCGCATAGGCCCGGTATCCGACGGGCGTACGAACCGGTCCGCGCGGTCCGTCATACTCGACGGGTGAGTACGATTCCCGAGATCCGCACCCTGCCCGTACCCGACGGACTGGAGGGCGAGCGCGTCGACGCCGCGATCGCCCGCATGTTCGGCTTCTCGCGGACCAAGGCGGCCGAGCTGGCCGCCGCCGGAAAGGTGCAGGTCGACGGCAGTACCGCCGCGAAGTCCGACCGGGTCTCCGGTGGGGCCTGGCTCGAAGTCGAGATGCCGCAGGCCGCGCCGCCGGTCCAGATCGTCGCCGAGCCCGTCGAGGGCATGGAGATCGTCCATGACGACGACGACATCGTGGTCATCGCCAAGCCGGTCGGCGTCGCCGCCCACCCCAGCCCCGGCTGGACCGGCACCACCGTGATCGGCGGGCTCGCCGCCGCCGGGTTCCGCATCGCCACCTCGGGCGCCGCCGAGCGCCAGGGCATCGTCCACCGGCTGGACGTGGGCACCTCCGGGCTGATGGTCGTCGCCAAGTCCGAGCGTGCGTACACCCTGCTCAAGCAGCAGTTCCGGGAGCGTACGGTCGAGAAGCGCTACCACGCGCTGGTCCAGGGCCACCCCGATCCGCTGAGCGGCACCATCGACGCGCCGATCGGGCGCCACCCCCAGCACGACTACAAGTGGGCCGTGACCGCCGACGGCAAGCCGAGCGTCACCCACTACGACCTCATCGAGGCCTTCCGCGCCGCCAGCCTCCTCGACATCAAGCTGGAGACCGGGCGCACCCACCAGATCCGGGTGCACATGTCGGCCCACCGCCATCCGTGTGTCGGCGACCTCACCTATGGGGCCGACCCCACGCTCGCCAAGCGGCTCAAGCTGACCCGGCAGTGGCTGCACGCGATGCGGCTCGGCTTCGAGCACCCGTCGGACGGCAGCTGGATCGAGTTCGAGAGCCCCTACCCGGACGATCTGCAGCGGTCGCTGGACATCGTGCGGTCGGAGAGTGCGTGAGCCTGCCGGTGGTGATCGAGGTCGTGACCGACGGCGATCTCACGGGCTGCCATGCCGTGCGCCGCGAGGTCTTCGTGGTCGAGCAGGGGATCTCCGTGGAGGAGGAGATGGACGCGTACGACGCGCACGCCGTCCACCTCCTGGCCTCCTCGGCGGGCCGCCCCGTGGGCACCGTCCGCTTTCTGCACGGTGCGGCCGCCGACAAGAAGTACGCCCACGCCGGGGTGAACGGCGCCACCACCGCCGTCCTCGGCCGCCTCGCCGTGGCTTCCGCGGCGCGCGGCACGGGGCTGGGTGCGGCGCTGGTCCGGGCCGTCGAGGCGGAGGCCGGGCGGCGGGGGCTGACCCAGGTCTACCTGGAGGCGCAGACCCACGCGCTGGCGTTCTACGAGCGGCTGGGGTACGAGGCGTTCGGGCCGGAGTTCGACGAGGGCAGCGGCATCCCGCACCGTGCGATGCGCCGTCCCCTGCGGGGGGCCTAGCCCCCACCCCGCCCCTTCCCGAAACGGGGGCTGCGCCCCCGGCCCCCGCCCGGGGGGGCGCGCCCGCGCCCGCCCGGGGGAGGGGCGCGGGGGGCGGCGGGGGGGGGGGGCGC
>NZ_JBHWJI010000127.1:0-7259 GCF_042731515.1 Streptomyces sp. NPDC059850 | reverse complement strand
GGCACGTTGACCTCCTACGGCCTCGACGACACCGACCGCGCCAACTCCGCCGTCTACGAGATCGACGTCCTCGGTAAGGACCACAAGAGCCACGAAGTGACCATCGACGCCACCAACGGCAAGGTCCTGAACCAGCACATCGACCAGGACGACGACCAGAACGACAACGACGGCGACGACGACTGAACAGCACCCCTGAATACATTGACGCCTCCCGGGGATCCGATCGGATCCCCGGGAGGCGTCAGTGTCGCTGTTCAAACGGCAGACCTGCCAAACAGGCTCAGCAGGTCACGACCTTGTCGTAGTCGACCCACGGCTGCATGGACGAGAGCAGCTTGGTCTTGCCGGGCTTCACGGACGTGCAGGCCGAGTCGTACCCGTACTTGAAGACGCCCCTGAGCTTCTTCGTACCGGCGCAGTTGTTCTTGACGCGGAACGACTTGTACCCCTGGTCCTGCAGGGTCTTCTTGACCTTGACGCAGCCGGGAACGGCGCCCTGGGCACTAACGTCCCCAGCCGTCACCACCTGCGTCTGAGGGGCGGCCACAGCCGGCGTCCCCATCAATCCCAGAGAACCGCCGAGCGCCAGAACCGCAACGCCTGTCACAGCGAACTTACGCATACATCTACCTCCGCTCACAAATGAGTGAGGAGGGCGCCACCTTGGTCATGGATGGCGCATCCCCCGATGACCTAACATTCCTAACACACGTGATCAGACGTGCCCACAGATTTACTCCCGGAGCATGATCCACTCATGTCTTAAAATCCACTTGCTCATCACCCGGCGCGCGAGCGAGTGGCAAATGCGCACCGCTGTTGACCAGCGCGGGCTATGCGAAACCCATTACTCCGTATACCGCCGGACCAGATCTCAGCCAATCCGCTGCACGTTGGGACGCGGGCGAGCCCCCTCAGCTATAGGTCTAGTCCTTACGCCGACTGTGTTAAAGCGCGAACAAGCGCCAATAGCCGTGCCTCCGCTTACCGCGCATCCGTGATCTCGACAGCGGCGACTCCGCGCCGATAGCGCGGAATTCGGAGGCGCCGGTCCCGCGTGGGACCGGACGATGGCGCGCATGGTCGTCTTCCGCCGCCGCTGCCACGTCGAACTCACCGCACCCGTACGGGAGGTGCCGCTCCCCGACGCGGACAGCGCTCGGCCGCCGTGCACGCTGCCGGAGGACGAGGAATGCCCGCCACGCATGCGTCCGGGCACCTTCGCCTGCGATCCGCCGGAGGCCGGGGAGCAACACCCAGCGGCCCGCGCGAACCTGAACGGCATCGTCCTGGCCAAGGCCGATGTGCACGGCACCGAACTGACCTCCCTGCTCGGACGCCGAAACGGCTGCTGCGGCCTGGACGGCTGCGACGGCCCGAACCTCGTGTGCCTCGTCTGCACGGCCGAAGTGGCCACCGAGCGCTCGGACTGCTGGACCCCCAACAGGTCGCGCTCATCCCCGACGCGGTAGAGGCCATCGACATCGACTAGGGCCTGTCCGGCCGATCTTGGAACTCCATGACAGCAAGCGCCGGTCCTGCGGCTAGAGCAGCCTGGTAGCGCTCACCCACCAGGCGAACGAACACGCGGTCGCGGCGATCACCAGCCTCCATGGTGCGGCGCCAACCAAGCCCTTCACGTTCCCACTGTTCGCGCGCGATCTCACCGCGGAAGTGCCCGTCGAGTTTCACGGCGAGCTTCTCGACAGACAGGTGGCCGATACGAAAGCGTTGCAGCAACTCACCGAGAACGAGTGACGTGATCAGATGTTGTTGATGCCGCTTCAAGGTGACCGGTGCAGCGGGCGGTGACCATGCCTGGAGGAGATCCGGGTCGCTCAGCGCGAGTGTCGCGAGTTGGAGATGGCTGTCTCTAATGGCCTGCTCGTTGCTCGTATGACTTTGACGGGCCTGGTACAGGAGTGAGAGAGCCACTCCGGCCAGAGCAATGGCCGAGAGCACAACGGACACGGCCCCGTATGCCTGGCTGATGTCACTGAGCTTTCCCCAGTCGGTGTTCGCTGGAGCCAACGCAGCCAGCACGAACGGTGTGGAAGTGATCAGACCCAGCAGTCCAAGTCCGAGGAGGCCGTACACCAGGGCCATCTGTACTCTCCGCGTCCGTTGCGTCCTGCCTCTTCCGGTAGTCACGTGCCCCCTTAACCCCTGAATGCCGATTCGTTGACCAGGATGGAGTTGGCGTTGGTACCCGACAAGGGCGGGTACGGAATCCGGTCAATCACCTGCCGACGCTCCCTCAGTCACATGATCGACCGGGCAGCACACCTAGCCGCTGACGCTCGGTTCGGGTGACAACGGTCAGACGGGGAGTTGCCAGTTCGGCCCCTGGGGAGAGCCGATCCATACGGTCTGCAGGAAGGGGGTAGCGGTCATCCCGAACTGCGTCAGGTCCGGCGCCCCCGCATCCCGCCACACGAAGAGGGCCTGTTCCACTTGGTCCCAGAGGCGGAGCGGGCCGTGCTGGTGCACCCTCCATCCCTCGACATCGGGTTCCGTCCATGCCTGCGAGCCAGTCGCCACGTCGCGGAGGATGATGCCGGAGCGGGTGGTCATCAACTCGGCAGAGGGTGCGGCGAGCTGGGCGACGAACCGTCCCGCCCACTCCTCCAGGAGCCCGGGGTCCAGGCGGGTATGACGACAGTCGCCCTCCAGTCGGAAGAAGGACGGGGACGGGGGCCGCTCGTGGGGGCGGGCGAGCATATAGGTGATGGTGTCGCCGATGAACCGACCATGGGCGGTCCCCTCGTCATCGAGGACGAGACGGATCATCCCGGCGGCGAGCATCCAGCCGCAGATGGTGGTGGTGATCGATCCGCCGTCGTTCAGTTGCCAGAACCACGAGTGGGGGATGGATCGCACGGAGCAGGTGGCGATGATGGCGTCGTAGTCGGCGTGCTTCTTGCACCCTTGGAGGCCATCCCCCACCGCGAGCGTCGGCGCGCATCCGGCCTGCCGCAGGTGCGCGGCGGCTCTTGCCGCGAGAACGGCGTCGTACTCGATGCTGACGACGTTCCCCGCCCCGAGCCGGTGACACAGGACCGCGGTCGAGTAGCCGGTGCCGGTGCCCACTTCGAGGACCTTCTGACCGGGGCGGAGTTCTGCCACCTGGGCGGTTCGGACCACGAGGGAAGGGAGAGTTGCCGAGGACGTGGGGCTGCCGGAGACGGGGCCTGTGGCATCGGCGGCATCCTTCTCCCCGACCTGAGTGACCCACGTCTGGTCGGAGTAGACCATCCGCAGCCACTCGTCCTCCCCGACGTCGCCCCGGTATACGGGTTCCCATCCGGCGCTGGTGAGACGGAATGCGGCGGTGCCGAGGAACAGGTCGCGGGGGACCGCGGCGACGGCATCGCGCCATCCGGAGTCGAGGTTCGGATGGGCAGCGGCAACCTCCTCGGCCAGGGCCAGGCGGAGCGCGGCGAGGTCAGCGGGCACGGTGTTCTCCTGCGTGCTGGAGCTGGTCGGCGACGGCGGTGACGATCTTGCTGGTGATCGATTCAGGGAACCATGCATATTGGCCGTTGGGGTTGCACTCGTACAGCCAGATCCGGCCGTCCCCGTCCACGCCGAAATCGAAGGCTCCGAAGACGAGCCCAAAGGCTTCCAGGTACTGGCGCATGCTCTTGGCCAAGGTCGGCGGTGTATCGATGAGCGAGTACGACAGGGCGTCGTAGTGGCGTCGCCAGTCCAGGCCGGGCGAACCCTCGATCCGGACCGTGAAGACTTCCTCGCCCACGGCGGTCACCCGCAGATCAGCGACGGACTGCACACGTTTCTGGAACAGGTGCACGGTCTGGCTGACCCCGGCGTTCAGGTCAGCGGGATCGACTTCCTCGACCCATACGGTCAGAGCCCGGCCGTCGGGATTCTGGTAGTGCGTGCTGCGCAGTGGCTTGTAGATGACGGGGCCGTGGTCGCGGGCGAACTCCCTGGCCGAAGTCTCGTCGTTCGTGAGGAGAGTCGGCGGGATGTCGAAGCCGCAACGCGCTGCGGTGGCGAGCTGGGCGGGCTTGTGCTCGGCGTCCCGATTCCGCCATGGGTGGTTGACGTAATGCGCGCAGGGGAGGGAAGCGAGGACGCCCCCGAGACCGTAGCGAGCCTCTTCCCGGCACCAGTGGGCGTCCCGCTTGTCCAGCCCGGGTGGAGCCGCGTAGGGGCGCGGTCGGCGCCAGTACACGGATCGAACCCGGTCAAGGTCGGTGACCCGGGTCCGGGTCCCAGCGATTCCCCACAACCCGGCGTTGTCCAGTCGGGCCGCGAGGGAGATGTCCGTGGGGAAATCTCCCGGATCCAGGCGTACGACGGGAACCCGGCGCCGGTTCAGTACCTCGGTGACCGAATCGGCGGTGACGTCCTCCACCTGCGACACCACGAGGACGGGCGCGGCCGGAGTCAATCCGTATCGCCTTCCTGGTCGCTGCCTTCGTCCGGATTACCGTCCAGACTTGTCTTGCTCTGGGTCTCCTTGTTCGTCTCGGACCTTTTGTGCTTGCCGGTGAAGGGCACGCCCAGGCCGTCGGACCCGCCCCATCGACCCGTCTGGGTCACCGGGTCGAGCACGGCCCGCGCAGCGGGAAGGACCACTGCCTCGGGGTAGGGCCTCATGCGCGTCAGACCCCACGGCACTGCTACCACGCTCATTTCTGCCTCCGGTTGCTGCTGATTTTCGGCGCACACGGTGTCGGCTCACTCGCACGCGTTGGTGGAGGGCGTTCGGTCAGTCCACCAGCTGACTCGGGACAGCGGAGGTGCTCGGGGTCCGTCGTCCACTCCTGTCCGCCCTTCGCGGGGCGGAGGAACGCGACGAGCGGGCCCGGCATCCCGTGCTCGAAGACGAGTTCGTTGATGTGACAGATGGCCTGCAGAACACCGACCCACCCCGTGGCGGCGTCGTAAGCGTCCTGGCCTGGCCGCAGGCCCTTGTACGGCGTCGACTCGGTCACGTCGGCAGCCCCCAACGCGCCATCGCATGCGGTGCTTCGTGGGTGGGGTGCCGACGGCGCAGCAGTTCGTAGTCGGCCGCCACCCGGTAGTTCCGGGCCTGTCTCGCCTGCTCGCGTAGCTCGGCACACCTCTGGCACTCCGCGCAGGGCGGGGATTCCTCGGTCATGCTCCAGTCCCCCGCCCGAGGTGCTTGTCGATCTTCTTCTTCAGGGCTTCCGCACGCTGGTCCAACTCCTTCGGAGTGGGCCGCTCCGGCGGAGGCGGTGCGTCCGCGCTCACCGCGCCGCTTCCAGCGCTCGGTGCTCCTCGTACCGGACGATGTAGAGCGGCACGGGTTCGGTGTCCCACACGATGGGGAACCGGTCGGCGACCGGGATGCGCGGGAGCGAAAGCGTCGGAGGGTCCACGGCGCAGACAGTCACCGACAAGCGGGGTCGGGCAGCCGGTACGGGAGTACGTTCCGGGGCAGCGGCTGCCTCGTGGGGGCCCGGGGCGGGCAACACCAGCCGTAGCCCCCATTCGAGGATCCGGGCGATAGCCTTCTTCACGTTGACGCTCCATTTCAGCGTTGGCCACGCCCCCGGACCGGTCGCACGGTCGCGGGGGTCTCTTCTCGCTCTAGGCAACCGGTCCACTACGCAGCGCGGTACTGTGGCGACCGCAGCAGGTTTCAAAAGCTTCAAAAGCTCTGCGGTTGTGGAGGGTTGAGGTCATGGGGAACCGGACGCCGAACGAGGACCTTGAGCGGCTGTTCCGCGAGACAGGGTGGACGCTCCGCCAGTTCGCCCAAGCGGTGAACCGCGTCGGTACGGAGTACGGGACCCCGACTGCACACACCCCCCAGACCGTTCACACCTGGCTCAAGGGGCACGCCCCGAACGAGAAACGACACGTGCTGATCCTCGAAGCGCTGGCCCGCAGGCTGCACCGGCCGATCACCCATGCGGACGCCGGATTCTCGTCACTCGCCCTGGAGTCGAACGCTCGCCCGAGTACCGTGGAAGGGCTGGTCGACCTCGGGAGGCAGGATATGGACCCTTCTCGTCGCAGCGTTCTTGGCGTGAGCCTCTTTTCTGTCGCGATGACCGTGCCCGACTGGCCCGACGCGGTCGGTCGCATGGAGAGCGCCCGGAGCGATCAGACGCAGCGCATCGGAATGAGCGACGTCGACACGGTCATCGCCATGACCGAGCGGCTGTCCGAGCTGGACGACCAATTCGGCGGTCGGCATGCGCGCCCTATGGCCGCCGCCTTTCTCGTCAACACGGTCACGCCATACCTCGGGGCAGATGCCCCGGAGCCGGTTCGGAAGGCGATGATGTCGGCCGCGTCCGACCTCTGCTATCTGACGGGCTATATGGCCGTGGACGAAGGGCATCATGGGCTTGCGCAGCAGTATTACCTCAAGGCGTTGGAATTAGCCGCAGCTGCGGACGACCACTCGACCTATTGCACGACGCTGCGTGGCATGAGCGTGCAGGCCGTCGATCTGGGGCACGGCAAACACGCGATGCGACTCGCTGACGCCGCTGCCGCCGCGTCGCCGCAGGCAGGGCCCCGGATGAGGGCGTTTCTGGCGGGCCAACAGGCGCATGCGGCGGCCCAGATCGGTGACCGCGCCGACGCCTTGCGGTATCTCGCGGAGGCTGAATCGGCCATGGAGAAGGCCGAATCCCGAGAGAAGGCGTTCGGTTCTTACGACCCGTCGTCATTGAGTTACCACACGAGCCAAGTGCGTTACGAATTGGGCGATGTGCGGGGATCGATCGACGCCATGATGCAGGCGGACGCACTTCGCGCCAGCGTCTATCGGCGCGGGAGGGTTCGCCAGCGCGCCACACTTGCGGAACGCCAATTGCACATCGGCCACCTGGAAGCAGCCTGCGCGACCTGGCATCAGACCCTGGATGACTACCCGTTGGTGCAGTCGGGGCGCGCGGATCAACGCATGGCGGCCATGTTGCGTCTGATCCGGCCCCACCTGAAAAACCAGGCCGCGCGCGAACTCCACGAGCGCGCCCGCACGGTCGTTCCGGCCTCGCTGCGCGTCCTAACCTGAAGAGGGCTTCAGGATTTCAGGCTGGCTTCAGGTGCGGTTCGGCAACGTAGTGGGTGTCGGAAGGGCGCGCGAGAGAGCCCCGCCGACGGAACGCACCACGCGATACGAACCGGAGGAACCGTCACCATGAAGGCCAACGCCAAGCGCACCCTCACCCCCCGCGCCATCGTCCTCGGCACGGCCGCCGCCATCGCCCTCATCGGCAGCACGGGCGCGGCGACCGCCTTCGCCG
>NZ_JBHWJI010000126.1:0-7284 GCF_042731515.1 Streptomyces sp. NPDC059850 | reverse complement strand
CGCTGCCACAGCGCGTAGTCGGCGTACTGCACCGGCAGCGGCGACCACCGCGGCACCTCACCCGCCACCCGCGCCTCATACGCGGCGGCCAGATCTTCGATGAGGGGCCGCACCGACCAGGCGTCGGCAGCGATGTGATGGATGCAGAACTGAACAACGTGCTGGTCGGGTGCGGTTTCCAGGAGCGTGGCCCGTACGGGGATGTCTGTGCTGAGGTCGAAAGCGTGGCGCGCGGCGGCGGCCAGGCGAGCGGGCACCTCGTCCTCGGTGACCGTGGCCATCTCCCACAGCACCTCCACGTCGTCCAGCACCACCTGATAGGCGCCCTCGACGTCCTCCGCGAACACCGTCCGCAAACTCTCATGCCGGGCCACCACATCGGCCAGGGCCGCACGCAACGCTGGCTGGTCCAGGTTCCCCGAAAGACGCAGCGCCAGCGGAACGTTGTACGTCGCGGACGGCCCCTCCAGACGGTGCAGGAACCACAACCGCTGCTGCCCGAACGACAACCCCACCCGCTCCGGCCGCGCACCCGCCCGCAACACCGGACGCGCCCCACCAGCCTGATCCAGCACCCGACTCAGCCCAGCAACCGTCGGATTCTCGAACAACTGCCGGATCGACACCTCAACCCCGAGCACCGACCGCAGCCGCGACACCAACCGTGTGGCCAGCAGTGAATGACCACCCAGATCGAAGAACCCCTCATCAATCCCCACCCGGGGCCTGCCCAGCACCTCACCGAAAAGACCACACACGATGTCTTCCCGTGCCGACCGCGCCACCCGGCTCCCCACCTGGTGGCGTGTGGAGTCAGGAGCTGGCAGGGCCCGCCGGTCCACCTTCCCGTTCGGCGTCAACGGCACCGCATCCAGCACCATCACCACCGTAGGAACCATGTACTCCGGCAACCGCGAACGCGCCCCCTCGCGCACCTCAGCCGGGTCCACGACCGCACCCGGCTCCGGCACGACGTACCCCACCAGCACACCCTGATCAACCACCGCCACCGCACGGCCCACACCCTCGACCGCCAACAGCCCCGACTCCACCTCACCCAGCTCGATACGGAACCCCCGCACCTTGACCTGGGCATCCGAACGCCCCACATACTCCAGAACGCCGTCAGCCCGCCACCGCACCACATCCCCCGTGCGATACATCCGACCGCCACCCCACGGACACGCCACGAAGCGCTCCGCCGTGAGGTCTGGCCGACCGTGGTAGCCACGCCCCACACCCGCACCCGCGATATACAGCTCGCCCCGCGCCCCGGTCGGCACCGGACGCAGCCACGCGTCCAGCACATACACCCGTGTGTTCGCCACGGGTCCACCGATCGATACTGCGCCCTCCGAGGGCACCGGCGCGTTGGTCGAGTACACCGAGGTTTCCGTCGGTCCGTATCCGTTCAGTGCCGACGCCAAGCCGCTCACCATGGATGACGCCAGTTCGCGCGACAACGCCTCGCCGCCCACCAGGGCATGTACCTCCTTCAGCCGGTCACCGGCGACCGCGAGCACCTCACGCCACAGGCTCGGAGTGGCCTGCATCACCGACACCCGCGCCTCAACCGCCAACCCCACCAGCAGCTCCGCATCCGCCACCACCTCGGACGAAGCGATCACGACACACCCGCCCGACACCAACGGCGCGAACAACTCCACCACCGCGATATCGAACGCGAAGGTCGTCAGCGCCAGCACACGATCCGCACCCACCACACCCCGCAGACCCGCCAATACGTTCACCAGGCCACCGTGCGGCACCACCACACCCTTCGGCCGCCCCGTCGAACCCGACGTATAAATCACATACGCGGCCGACGACAACGCGGGCACCACACCCAGCGAGACCGAAGACACCGCCTCCAGCTCCGCCACCACAGCCGGGTCGTCGAGCAGTATCACCGGAACGGTCATCGCTTCGGCCCAGTCCATGGCACCGGACACCGACAGCATCAGCACCGGCGCCGAGTCCTCCACCATGAACCGCACCCGCTCCGCCGGATACGACGGATCCACCGGCACATACGCCCCACCCGCCTTCAACACCGCCAGGAGCGCCACCACCGCATCCACCGACCGGGGCATCGCCACGGCAACCCGCGACTCCACCCCCACGCCACGCGACACCAACAGCCGCGCGAGACGGTTCACCCGCGCGTCCAACTCCGCATAGGACAGCGCCACCTCACCACACACCACGGCCCGCACATCCGGAACGACACCCACCCGCTCCTCGAACAACACCGGCAGCGGAACGGACTGCGTGGCGACCACCGGTCCGCGATGCTCGGCGGGAAGCGCCCGCTCCTGTCCGGCCAGCACATCCAGCCGCGCCACGGGCGATGCCGGGTCGCTCGCGAACGTGCGCAGCACGCGCAGCAGGCGCTCCCCCAGGGCGACGACGGCCGCCCGGTCGAGGAGGTCCTGCCGGTGGGAGAGGCGCAGGGACAGCTCGGCTCCGGGGAGGACCATCAAGGTCAGTGGGTAGTGTGTCGCGTCCCGGCCCCTGATGCCCACGATGCGCAGCTCGCCCGGTCCCCCGGCCGCTCCGCCCGGCGCGGAGGGGTAGTTCTCGTAGACGAGGAGCGAGTCGAACAGCGGGGTGTCCGCGTGCAGTCCGCAGAGCTGCTTGATGGATGCCAGGTCGTAGTGGTGGTGGGCGAGGAGCCCGGCCTGCTCCCGCTGGACCCTGGTCACCAGGTCGGCGAGCGTTTCGGCCGGGCGCAGCCGAATCCGTACGGGCAGGGTGTTGATGAAGAGGCCGACCATCGCCTCGACTCCCGCGACATCGGCGGGGCGTCCGGAGACGGTGGCGCCGAACACCACGTCGTCGCGGCCGGTGAACTGGGCCAGGACCAGCGCCCAGGCCGTCTGCACCACGGAACTCGTGGTGACGCCGAGGCTCCTGGCCCGGCGCGTCAGCGATGACGTGGCGTCCGCGTCCAGGGCCAGTTCCAGCTGCTCGGGCAGGGCGGGCACCGCCTTGGCGACGGGGGGTGCGAGCAGGGACGGCTCGTCGAATCCCTCCATCACTTCGGCCCAGGCGGCGCGGTCGGCGGCCCGGTCCCGCCGGGACAGCCATTCGAGGTGGGTGCGGGGGGAGCGTACGGCGGGCAGTGCGGAGGCATCGCCGCCCGTGCCGTACAGGGCGACGAGATCGCGGAGCACGATCGGCTGCGACCATCCGTCGAACAGGAGGTGGTGGTGGGACATCACGAAGACGTGTCGCTCCGCGGCGAGACGGATGTACCGGAACCGCACCAGTGGCGGGGTCATGAGGTCGAAGGGCTCGTACCGGTCGGCCTCCAGCAGCTCGGCGAGGTGTGTTTCGCGCTCCGCTTCCGGCCGGTCGCTCAGGTCGTGCTCGTACCAGGGCAGCTCCACGCTCTTCGGTATGAGCTGCACCGGTCGGCTCAGCCCCTCGTGGCGGAACGCGGCCCTCAGCCCGGGGTGCCTGGCAAGCAGCGCTTTCGCGGCCGCGCGCAGTGCGGGTAAGGACAGCTCGCCTTCGAGGTCGACGGTGAGCTGTACGGCGTAGACGTCGGGGGCTTCCTGGTCGTAGAGCCGGTGAAAGAGCATGCCCTCCTGCATCGGGGAGAGCGGCAGGATGTCCTGCAGACCTGACGTGCTCACAAAGTCCTCCACTCGGCCTCGAGGGCGTCGATCTCGTTCTGACTCAGCCCGGCACCCAGCAGGTCCGAGGGGGTACGGCCGCCCGCGTCGGGGTTGTCGGCGTGGTCGGCCAAGGCCTGAAGGGCCGCGAACCACCCGTGGGCGAGGTCGGCGATCCGATCCGGTTCGAACAGGCCGGTGGCCCAGGTCCAGGTCGCGGTGAGGGCGGGTCCGTCCTCGTACTCCCGCACCAGGACGTTCAGTTCCACCGGGTGCAGCAGCGCGGTGTGCGAGTCCTCCGCCGTGCCCGCGCCGCGCGCCGCGGGCTCCGCCGTCTGTCCCTTGGCGCGCCCGAGGTAGTTGTAGGCGATCTGCGGGGCGGGGAGTTCCGCCAGGTCGTCCGCGGTGTCCGGGTTGAGATAGCGGAGCAGCCCGTAGCCGGTGCCCGCTCCGGGTACGGCCCGCAGCTGCTCCTTGACCGTCTTGACCGCCTGCCCGGCGCCGACTCCGCCGCTCAGGGCGTCATCGACGTCCACGCCGCCCACATCGAGGCGTGCCGGGTGCACGCTGGTGAACCAGCCGACGGTCGTCGTCAGGTCGGCGCCGGGCATCAGCTCCTCGTCCCGGCCATGGCTCTCTACGTCCACCAGCAGCGCCGTTCCCTCGCCGCGCCAGCGAGTGACCGCGAGGGCGAGGCCGGTGAGGAGGACGTCGTCGGCACCGGCGTGGAACGCGGCCGGGACGGTGGTCAGGACCCGTTCGGTGACGTCTGCGGGCAGGGTCAGGGAGAGCCGTGCCGAGGCCCCGGCCACATCGCGGGTGGCGTCGAACGGCCGCGTGCCCAGCGGCTGGTCGGGGCCCGCGAGCAGCCGCTTCCACACCGCTGCCTCGGCCACCCGCTCGGGGCTGCGGGCGGCGGTGTGCAGGGCGCGCGTCCATTGGCGCAGTGAGGTGCCGATGGGGCGCAGGTCGGGAGCCCGGTCCTCGCGCAGCGCGTTCCAGCACTCGATCAGCTCGGGCAGCAGGATGCGCCAGGACACCTCGTCGACGGCGAAGTGGTGGATGGCCAGCAGTACCAGCCCTGGCGCCGCCGGACCCCGGTCGAACCAGACCACCTCGACGTCGCGCCCCGTGCGGGGGTCGAGCCGGTCCCTGGCAGCGTCGGTTTCCGCTGCCATGCGGGCGGCCGCGTCGTCGGGGTCGGTGGGGAGGTCGACTCGGCGTATGGCGTCGGCCAAGTCCACCGCGTCCGGGTCCTGGATCTCCAGGCACTGCCCGCCGCCTTCCCCGACGAGGCGCAGCCGCAGTGCGTCGTGGCGCCGGACGATCGTCTCGACGGTGGTGCGGAGCGCCTCGATGTCGGCGCCGGCGGGCAGTTCCAGCAGCCGTGACTGGGCGAACCCTTCGGCCCGGCCGCCACGCCCGGTGAACCAGGCGAGTACGGGCGAGACGGGCAGCGGGCCGTCCTCGTCGCCGGTCAGCGGACCGGCCTCCGGCGCCGCCGCGGACGAGGCGGCGGCCGCGAGTGTCGCCGGGGTCTGGTGGCTGAAGACATCACGGGGGCTGAGGCCGAGTCCTTCGGCGCGGGCGCGGCCGATCAGCTGGATCGACGAGATGCTGTCACCGCCGAGGTCGAAGAACCGGTCGTCGGGCCCGACGGAGTCGAGGCCCAGCACCTCGGCGAACAGCCTGCACAGCAGTTCCTCGCGGGGGTCGCGTGGTGCGGACGTCCCCTCGTGCCGTGGCTTGGGCAGCGCCTTGCGATCGACCTTGCCGTTCGGCGTGAGCGGCAACTCGTCCAGTACGACGTACGCGGAGGGTGTGGTGTAGGCGGGGAGTACGGTCGCGACGAACTCGCGCAGTTCCTCCGGGTCGAGCACCGCCCCGGTTTCCGGTACGGCGTAGCCGACGAGCCTGCGCTGCCCGGGCTGGTCCTCCCGCACGGTGACCACGGCCTGCGCGGCCCCGGGAAAGCGGAGGATGGCGGCTTCCACTTCGCCCAGTTCGACGCGGAAGCCGCCGAACTTCACCTGTCCATCGCGGCGTCCGACGAACTGCACCGCGCCGTCCATCCGGTGGCGTGCGAGGTCCCCGGTGCGGTACATCCGGCTCCCGGGAGGGCCGAACGGATTGGCGGTGAACCGTTCCGCGGTCCGGGCCGGGGCACGGTGGTAGCCACGGGCGAGTCCCCATCCGGCGATCCACACTTCGCCGATGGCACCGGGCGGCACGAGGCGCAGCCGATCGTCCAGGATGTACACCTGCTTGTTGTGAAGAGATGTGCCGATCGGTACGACGCCGTTCCCCTGGTCGGGCCGGTATTCCCAGGCGGTGGCAATTGCGGTGATCTCGGTGGGCCCGTATGCGTTGATCACCCTGTGCCGTCCGGACCAGCGACGAGCGGTTTCCGGCGGGCACACATCGCCGCCTATCGTGACCGTCAGTCCGCTCGGGAACTCCTCCTCCGGAAGGCTGGAGACGACCGCGGGCGGCAGAAACACGTGGGTCACCCCTGTGGCCTCGACCAGCCGTGCGACATCGATGCCCAGCGGCTGGTCCCCCGGTGGCAGGACCACCGTGGCACCGGCCAGCAGCGCACTGACGAGGTCCCAGACGGCAGCGTCGAAGCTCATGGACGACATTTGCAGGATGCGGCTGCCACGCTCGATGCCCTGCCGGTCGACGGAGGCGGTCACGAGACTCGGTATGCCTTCGTGCGGTATCACCACACCCTTGGGGCGCCCGGTGGACCCGGAGGTGTACACCATGAAGGCGGCGCTCAGCGGGGAGACGACCGCCGGGGAGGCCTTCGGGCGCGGGCCACCGTCGAGGATTGCCTCCGCGACCGCAGGGTCGTCCAGGAGCAGCACCGGGACGGTGTCGTCCTGGGCAACCCACTCCCGCAGCGTGGCCTGGGTGAGGATCAGCGCCGGCTCGCTGTCCTCCAGCATCAGCTGGATGCGTTCGGCCGGATAGGCGGGGTCGAGTGCGACGAACGCGCCCCCGGCCTTGACGATGGCCAGCAGCGACACGACCCACAGCTCGGAGCGCTCCAGGGCGACGGCGACGAACGTATCCGGGCCGACCCCTCGCTCCGCCAGCAGCCCGGACAGCCGGTCGGACAGCCGGTCGAGCTGGGCGTAGGTGAGCGTACGTCCGGCGAAGACGACGGCGGTTTCGCCGGGGACTTCGGCCACGACACGGCGGAACATGCCGGTCAGCGTGGTGTCCCCGGGGTCGTAGGCGGTGTCGTTCCACTCCCTCAGGACCTTGTCGCGCTCGGCGGGAGTGAGCGCGTCAACGTCGGACAGGACGCGGTCGGGCGTCGTGGCGAGCGATGCCAGCAGGTGCGTGAAGCGCTCGGTGAGGGCGACGACGGTGTCCCGGTCGAACAGGTCGGTGTTGTACTCCAGAAGCCCCTGCACACCGTCAGGGCTGCCGTCGTCCCCGTGCAACTCGGCGAAGCCGAACACCAGGTCGGACTTGGCGCTGCCGATGCCCACGGCCTCCGGTGCCACGGTCAGCCCGCCCAGTTCGTCGGGCACGGCGTTCGCCGTGTGCTCGCGCTCGTTGTTGAGGGTGAGCATGACTTGGAAGAGGGGGTGGCGGGAGAGGGAGCGTTCGGGGTTGATGAGGTCGACGAGGCGTTCGAAGGGCAGGTCCT
>NZ_JBHWJI010000125.1:0-7465 GCF_042731515.1 Streptomyces sp. NPDC059850 | reverse complement strand
GCCGTGATGTTCGACGCCGCGCCGACGGGCCAGCTCGGGGCCGCCCCCGACGCCGCCAGTCCAAAAAAGGAATAAAAATACGCCGGGGGGGGGCCACCCCTTGGGAGAAAGGGTGCCGCCCCGCCGTCGTCAGTGGACGGTATGACCGACCGGCGCGCGGGGCGCCGAAGCCGATCAGAAGTCCATGTCACCGCCCGGCATGCCGCCCGGGGCGCCCGCCGGAGCGGACTTCTCGGGCTTGTCGGCGATGACGGCCTCGGTGGTGAGGAACAGCGCGGCGATCGACGCGGCGTTCTGCAGCGCGGAGCGCGTGACCTTGGCCGGGTCGATGATGCCCTCGGCGATGAGGTCGATGTACTCACCGGTCGCGGCGTTGAGGCCGTGGCCCGGGGTCAGGTTGCGCACCTTCTCCACCACGACGCCGCCCTCAAGGCCGGCGTTGACGGCGATCTGCTTCAGCGGGGCCTCCAGGGCCAGGCGCACGGCCTGGGCACCGGTGGCCTCGTCGCCGTCCAGCTCCAGCTTCTCGAAGACCGAGACGGTCTGGAGCAGGGCCACGCCACCACCGGCGACGATGCCCTCCTCGACGGCGGCCTTGGCGTTGCGCACCGCGTCCTCGATGCGGTGCTTGCGCTCCTTCAGCTCGACCTCGGTCGCGGCACCGGCCTTGATGACGGCCACGCCGCCGGCCAGCTTCGCCAGGCGCTCCTGGAGCTTCTCGCGGTCGTAGTCCGAGTCCGAGTTCTCGATCTCGGCGCGGATCTGGTTGACGCGGCCCTGCACCTGGTCGGTGTCGCCGGCGCCGTCCACGATGGTGGTCTCGTCCTTGGTGACGGTGACCTTGCGGGCGCGGCCGAGCAGGTCGAGACCGGCGTTCTCCAGCTTGAGGCCGACCTCCTCGGAGATGACGGTGCCACCGGTGAGGATGGCGATGTCGCCGAGCATGGCCTTGCGGCGGTCACCGAAGCCCGGAGCCTTGACGGCGACGGACTTGAAGGTGCCACGGATCTTGTTGACGACCAGGGTCGCCAGCGCCTCGCCCTCGATGTCCTCGGCGATGATCAGCAGCGGCTTGCCGGACTGCATGACCTTCTCGAGCAGCGGGAGGAGGTCCTTCACGCTGGTGATCTTCGAGTTGACGATCAGGATGTACGGGTCGTCGAGCGACGACTCCATGCGCTCCATGTCCGTCGCGAAGTACGGGGAGATGTAGCCCTTGTCGAAGCGCATGCCCTCGGTCAGCTCAAGCTCGAGCCCGAAGGTCTGCGACTCCTCGACCGTGATGACGCCTTCCTTGCCGACCTTGTCCATCGCCTCGGCGATCAGCTCGCCGATCTGGGTGTCGGCTGCGGAGATGGAGGCGGTGGAGGCGATCTGCTCCTTGGTCTCCACGTCCTTGGCCTGCTCAAGGAGCTGGGCGGAGACGGCCTCGACGGCCTTCTCGATGCCGCGCTTGAGGGCCATCGGGTTGGCGCCCGCGGCTACGTTGCGGAGGCCTTCCTTGACCAGCGCCTGGGCGAGGACGGTCGCGGTCGTCGTGCCGTCACCGGCGACGTCGTCCGTCTTCTTCGCGACCTCCTTGACCAGCTCGGCGCCGATCTTCTCGTACGCGTCCTCGAGTTCGATCTCCTTGGCGATGGAAACACCATCGTTGGTGATCGTGGGGGCGCCCCACTTCTTCTCGAGGACGACGTTACGGCCCTTGGGGCCGAGGGTGACCTTGACGGCGTCGGCGAGCTGGTTCATCCCGCGCTCGAGGCCGCGCCGCGCCTCCTCGTCGAACGCGATGATCTTGGCCATGTGAAGTGGTCCTCCCAAGACGGGGTGGATTGCTCCGGACCGCGCCTGGCGCCCGCGACGGACGGCCTGCCTGCCGTGCGGTTCCTTGCCCCGCACGACGTCGGCTTGCCTCACCGACCCGATCCTTCTGTCACTCTCACCTTCAGAGTGCTAACGCAATAATTAGCACTCGCCCCATGAGAGTGCAAGCGCCCGAGGGGCGTCAAGAGAGCCGACCGGGCGGGGCGGAGGGGCCCTCGCGGACATGCCAGAGGGCCCGCCCCCTCACGGGGTACGGGCCCTCCGGCGTTTCAGTCAGCTGCCTCGCGTTCGGCGCGTCAGCCTACGGCCACGCGGACCATGTCCGCCTGCGGGCCCTTCTGGCCCTGCGAGATCTCGAACTCGACCCGCTGGCCTTCCTCGAGGGTGCGGTAACCGTCCATCTGGATCGCACTGTAGTGGACGAACACGTCCGCACCACCGTCGACCGCGATGAAGCCGTACCCCTTCTCCGCGTTGAACCACTTGACGGTGCCCTGAGCCATTCCTAACTCCCCTATTGCTGGCCCTTGCGCAGGACCGCACTCCGCGGACCCGGGTCAGACCTCACCCCCCGAGTCGAGGGGGGTGTGCGCCGGAACGCGTCGACCGCCGCTGAATGTATCCGTCCCAACGCCCTCTGCAACAGGTCAATTGGACGAGAATTCTGGGCACGGCCGATCGGTAAAAAGTGGAGAATTCCTATGAAGCTCGGGCAAACCCGGCGGGACATAGGGTGCCAACCCGACAAATCGCGCACACACTTTGCGCACAAGTTGACGAGTTCTCATATGCGGTTCCGGCGCCGGGGCGGATGGGGTAGCCCGGGCCCGTTGGGGGAAGCGGGGCAACTCTATCGCGATTCCAAACACGGAATCGCCCCGTCCGTTTGTTCCCGGACGGGGCGATTTCCTGAGGTGAGCGGGGTGATGGGGCGTCAGCGGACACCCATCACCGCGGGGTCAGCCGACACCGAGCGCGGGGTCAGCCACCCGCGACCGCGGGGATGATCGACACCCCGGCGCCGTCCGGCGTGGCCGTGTCCAGGCCCTCGGCGAAGCGCACGTCGTCGTCGTTGACGTAGACGTTCACGAAGCGGCGCAGCTTGCCGGTGTCGTCCAGGACGCGGGCCGCGATGCCCGTGTGGTTCTTCTCCAGGTCCGCCAGAACCTCGGAGAGGGTCGCGCCCTCGGCACTGACCTCGGCCTGGCCGCCGGTGTAGGTACGCAGGATGGTCGGGATTCGGACGTTGACGCTCATGCGAGGCCTGCCTCTCGGAACGAGTCAAGGGTGGGGCGGATGATGGCGGAGGGGCCCGTGGTGGGGGCCACCGCGTCGAGGGTCTTGAGGCCGTCGCCGGTGTTGAGCACGACGGTCGTCAGGGACGGGTCGAGCAGCCCGTCCTCGATCAGCTTCTTGGTCACGCCGACGGTCACGCCGCCCGCGGTCTCCGCGAAGATGCCCTCGGTGCGGGCGAGCAGCTTGATCGCGTCGACCACCTGCTCGTCGGTGACGTCCTCGACCGCCCCGCCGGTGCGGCGCGCGATGTCGAGGACGTACGGGCCGTCCGCCGGATTGCCGATGGCCAGCGACTTGGCGATGGTGTTCGGCTTCTGCGGGCGCACCACGTCGTGGCCCGCCTTGAAGGCGGAGGAGACCGGGGAGCAGCCCTCGGCCTGGGCGCCGAAGATCTTGTAGGGCTTGTCCTCGACCAGACCGAGCTTGATCAGCTCCTTGAGCCCCTTGTCGATCTTGGTGAGCTGGGAGCCGGAGGCGATCGGGATGACGATCTGGTCCGGCAGCCGCCAGCCGAGCTGCTCGCAGATCTCGTACGCCAGGGTCTTGCTGCCCTCGCCGTAGTACGGCCGCAGGTTGACGTTGACGAAGCCCCAGCCCTCGCCCACAGGGTCGCCGATCAGCTCGCTGCAGAAGCGGTTGACGTCGTCGTACGTGCCCTCGATGCCGACCAGCTCACCGCCGTAGACGGCGGCCATGACGACCTTGCCCGCCTCCAGGTCGTGCGGGATGAACACGCACGAGCGGAAGCCGGAACGCGCGGCCGCGGCGCCCACCGCACCGGCCAGGTTGCCGGTGGAGGAGCAGGACAGGGTGGTGAAGCCGAAGGTGCGGGCCGCCTGGACGGCGATGGCGACGACCCGGTCCTTGAAGGAGTGGGTCGGGTTGCCGGAGTCGTCCTTGACGTGCAGCTCGCCGGTGACGCCCAGCTCGCGGGCGAGCCGGTCGGCCTTGACGAGCTGGGTGAAGCCCGGGTTCAGACTGGGGAGTGTGGCCACGTCCGCGGGGACGGGCAGCAGCGGCGCGTAGCGCCAGATGTTGTCGGGGCCGGCCTCGATCTGCTTCCGCAGCCCCTCCGGGTCGCCGCTGGGCAGCTCGTACGCCACCTCGAGCGGCCCGAAACACGATCCGCACGCGAAGATCGGACCGAGGTCGAAGCGCTCACCGCACTCGCGGCAGGACAGGGCGACGGCGGGGCCGAAAGCGGCAGCGGAAGTAGTTGAGCTTTCGACAGATTGCACAGCCATGGAGGCGAGGCCCTTTCTCCTCATCTTCCTCGGGACGCATTTCGCCACGAGACGGAATTGGCACCTTCCCGAGCTGGGAGCCTCGCTACAGGACGCGAGACCAGCTGGAGGGTTGCCGGGGCTTCAACGGGCCGTTCCCTCTGCCCCTCTGGATGAGCGGTATGGCCGCCGGGCCGGACCCGGGGCGTTTGTCCGCACGGTGCCCCCGACATACGAAGGTCATGTGCGCTGTTCAAGACTGTAACCGACGGCCCGGAGGGTTGAGCCAGCCGTCCGAACCGCGAGATGGATCACAACGATCATCACGACGACCATCACGACGATCACGCCGAGCGATCACAGCAGGGAGACGAAACAGGTGCTGGATGAGGTGGAGCGCTGGCTGGAGCACCGCTCCTGGTCGGCCGACGACCGTCCGCTGGACCGCCTGCTGGCCGCGAAGCGCGACACGGCGACGGCGGGGACAGTGACGGCGGGGACGAGCGTCAGCGTGGTGCTGCCCGCGCTGAACGAGGAGGCGACCGTCGGCGATATCGCCGCCGCGATCCGCCGCGACCTGATGACCGAGGCCGTGCCGCTCGTCGACGAGCTGGTGGTGCTGGACTCCGGTTCCACCGACCGCACCGCCGAGGTCGCCTCGGCGGCCGGGGCGCGGGTGGTGCACCGCGACGCGCTGCTGCCCCGGCTGCCCGCGCTGCCCGGCAAGGGCGAGGTGCTGTGGCGGTCGCTGCTGGCGACCAGCGGCGACATCGTCTGCTTCATCGACGCCGACCTGCGCGAATTCGACGCGCGCTTCGTCTCCGGGATCGTCGGGCCGCTGCTCACCGACCCCGGGGTGCAGCTGGTCAAGGGCATGTACGACCGTCCGCTACGGGATACGGCGGGCCAGGGCGGGCGGGTCACCGAGCTGGTCGCCCGGCCGCTGCTGAACCTGCACTGGCCGCAGCTGGCCGGTTTCGTCCAGCCGCTCGGCGGCGAGTACGCGGCCCGGCGCTCGCTGCTGGAGCGGCTGCCGTTCCCCGTCGGGTACGGGGTCGAGCTGGGCCTGCTCGTCGACGCGCTGCACACGGTCGGGCTCGACGCCCTCGCCCAGGTCGACATCGGCGTGCGCAAGCACCGGCACCAGGACGGCAAGGCACTCGGCCGGATGGCCGCGGCGATCTACCGCACCGCCCAGCTGCGGCTGGCCCGCGGCCATCTGGTGCGGCCCCGGCTGACCCAGTTCGAGCGCGGCGAGAACGGCTTCGAGCCGCGGACCACGGCGGTGGACACGGAGGAGCGGCCGCCGATGATCGAGATCCCGGAGTACGCGGAGCGGCGCGCCGCCTGAGTCCGCCGACTCTTCCGGGGCAAGAAACCGTACGTACGTTTGCGCGGCATGCCCGATGGCTAGGCTCGCGACATGGCCGTTGAGCGCGCCGTCGAGCGCAGCGCACCGATCCTCGTCGCGTCCAACCGCGGCCCGGTCTCGTACGCGCTGGGCGAGGACGGTTCGCTCACCCCCAAGCGCGGGGGCGGCGGGCTGGTCTCCGGGCTGAGCGCGATCGGGCCCGACGCGGGGGCCGTATGGGTGTGCGCCGCGCTCGGCGACGGCGACCGCGAGGCCGCGCGCCGCGCCGGGACCGGGCACTTGGCGTCGGCCGACACCGGCGGCCAGCAGGTGCGGATGCTGGACATCGCGCCGGACGTCTTCGCCGCGGCGTACAACGGCGTCGCGAACTCGGTCCTGTGGTTCGTCCACCACCTGCTCTACCAGACCCCCATCGAGCCGGTCTTCGACGCGGAGTTCGCCGCCCAGTGGGAGGCGTACGAGACGTACAACGCGGCCTTCGCCGACGCGCTCGCCCAGGAGGCGGCCGAGGGCGCGGTGGTGCTGGTGCAGGACTACCACCTGGCGCTGGTCCCAGGGCTGCTCCGGGCCCGCCGCCCCGACCTGCGGATCGGCCACTTCTCGCACACCCCGTGGGCGCCCCCGGACTACTACCGGCTGCTGCCGGACGACGTCGCGGCGGGCGTGCTGCGCGGCATCCTCGGCGGTGACCGCGCCGCCTTCCTGACCGGGCGCTGGGCCGCCGCGTTCGCCGACTGCTGTGCGGCGGTGCTGGGCGCGGAGGTCGTCCGCGCGGCCGACGGCTCGGCGGCCGCCGTGCGCTTCGAGGGCCGGGAGACCCGGCTCGGGGTGCACGGCCTCGGCGCCGATGCCTCCTTCCTGCTGGAGCGGTCGCGGGCGGCCGATGTCGGCGAGCGGCTGAGCGCGCTGCGCGAGCAGATCGGACCGGGCCGGAAGACGATCGTCCGGGTGGATCGCACCGAGCTGTCCAAGAACATCGTGCGCGGGCTGCTGGCCTACCGCCGCCTCCTGGAGTCCCACCCCGAGTGGCGCGAGCGCGTCGTCCACGTGGCCTTCGCCTACCCGTCGCGCCAGGACCTCGCCGTCTACCGCGACTACACCGAGCGGGTGCGGGTGCTCGCCGACGAGATCAACGCGGAGTACGGGACGGAGGGCTGGCAGCCGGTCGCGCTCCATGTGAAGGACGACTTCGCCCGCTCCCTGGCCGCCTACCGGCTGGCCGACGTGGCCCTCGTCAACCCGATCCGGGACGGGATGAACCTGGTCGCCAAGGAGGTCCCGGTCGTCTCCGAGCGAGGCTGCGTGCTGGTGCTGTCGCGGGAGGCGGGGGCGTACGAGGAGCTGGGCGCGGATGCGGTGGTGGTGAACCCGTACGACGTGGAGGCCACGGCCCGCGCCCTGGACGAGGCCCTCCGCACCCCGGACGGCGAGCGCGCGGACCGCACCAAGCGCCTGGCCGCAGCGGCCACAGCCCTCCCACCCCGAGACTGGTTCCTGGCCCAGCTACGGTCCCTGCAAGAGGCCTAGAGTCCCCCACCCCGCCCCTCCCCGAAACCGGGGCTCCGCCCCGGACCCCGGACGGATGCCCCGCCCCGGGGCACCGTTCACCGGGCACACCGCCCCGCAGCCTCACCACCCGGGCCCGTCCCGGGCACCGCCAGCCGGGCACCGCCCGCGCCCGGCCTCGTCGGGACGGCCCGCCGTGGGGGGGGCCCCGCCCCGGGGGCCCCGGCCCGCGGGGGGCCCCCCCCCC
>NZ_JBHWJI010000124.1:0-7478 GCF_042731515.1 Streptomyces sp. NPDC059850 | reverse complement strand
CCCCAAGACCTCAGCCCCCACTACCTCAGAGCCGGTCCAGCACCTGGGCCAGCAGCGTGCCCATCCGGGTGGCCGAGTCGCGGCCCGCCTGGAGGACCTCCTCGTGGTTGAGGGGTTCGCCGGTCATGCCCGCGGCCAGGTTCGTGACCAGGGAGATGCCCAGCACCTCGGCGCCCGCCTCGCGCGCGGCGATCGCTTCGAGGGTGGTGGACATGCCGACCAGGTCGGCCCCGATGGTACGAGCCATGGTGATCTCGGCCGGGGTCTCGTAGTGCGGGCCGGGGAACTGGGCGTAGACGCCCTCTTCGAGGGTGGGGTCGACCTGCTGGCAGAGGGCGCGCAGCCGGGGGGAGTAGAGGTCGGTGAGGTCGACGAAGTTGGCGCCGACGATGGGGGAGGCGGCGGTGAGGTTGATGTGGTCGCTGATCAGGACCGCTTGGCCGGGGCGCATGCCTTCGCGGAGGCCGCCGCAGCCGTTGGTGAGGATGATGGTCTTGCAACCGGCGGCGACGGCGGTACGCACGCCATGGGCGACGGCGGCGACGCCGCGGCCTTCGTAGTAGTGGGTGCGGCCGAGGAAGACGAGGGCCCGCTTGTCGTCCAGCTGGTACGAGCGGATGGTGCCCGCGTGGCCCGCGACGCCGGGCGGCGGGAAGCCGGGCAGCTCGGTGACGGGGAACTCGTGCTCCGGGCTGCCGAGCGCGTCGGTGGCGGGGACCCAGCCGGAGCCCAGCACGAGGGCGACGTCGTGGGTCTCCGCACCGGTCAGCTCGCGCAGGCGCGTGGCGGCGGCGTCGGCGGCGGCGTGGGGGTCGGCGGGGGCGCCCTGGCTGTCCGAAGAAACAGATGCGTTCACGCGCACGAGGGTAGCCCCTCCTGGCCTACGCGCGTAGACGGCCTCCGGGGGTGGTGTTCGGATCGTTGCGAACGAGGCGCCGACGGCGCGCGAGCGGGGCGCGCTACGCGGGGGCGGCGAGGCGTTCGTAGGGCTGGGAGAACCGTTCCAGCGGGTCGCCGTCGGCGTTCCAGGGCCAGGCGGTCACCACGCCCCCGGTGGCGCGCAGGGCCGTCGCGGCTTCGGTCATGCGGCCGGACCTGACCAGGGCGTACGCGAGGACGTTGAGGTCCGCGAGGGCGGCGGCGTGGCGGAGGAAGCCGGGCTGGGGCCATTCCTGGGCGGCCTGGTCGAGGACCGGGGCGACCCCCTCGCGCCGCCAGTGCTCCCCGGCGCTGATCGCCTCCATGCCGCCGGTGGCCATGGCGCGCTGGTGGTTGCGGACGATCGCGGTCAGCTCCAGGGCGGCGGCGGGGGCGTCGGCGGGCATGCGGCCCCGGACCGAGTCCAGCAGGTCGAGGAGCTGTACGGCGGAGCCGCACTCGTCGGGGGACAGATAGCCGAGGACCTGCAGGTGCGCCTCGCGGTTCCACGGGTCGCGGGCCATGATCTCCTGCCAGATCGCCGACAGCTCGCGGTGCGGTCGCCGCTCGCGGCGCAGGGTGGCCAGGTGCACGACGTACGGGGTGGGGTCGGCGGGGACCAGCTCGGCGGCGAGGCGGCAGGCCTCGCGGGCCTCGCTCAGGTCGGTCTCGGCCCGGACCAGGTCCGACCAGGCGTGCAGCAGCAGGGCTCCCTGGTCGCGGGGGTGGTGACGCCGCCAGATCCCGGGCAGCGCCCGCCCCGCGGCGGCGGCGAGTACGGACAGGCGGTGGCCCTTGCGGTCCCAGTCCTGACCGGCGTCCTCGACCACCCGGGAGACCTGGGCGATCACCGTGGTGTCGAGGTCGCCGCGGTCCCAGCTCGTCTCAAGGCGTTGCCGGACCCGGCCGAGGGCGGTGTCGTCGAGTTCGGGGACCAGACGAGGACGGCTGCCCTTACGGCGCCTGAAGACGGGCATATCGGTCGGCTTTCGGTGGTGGTGATCGCGATCAATCCGCATCCTCGACCGGGTGCCGCTCGGGTGAACAGGGGGACGGCCATATCGGCACGATGGTTTCACCAGCCGCGCGCAAGCGGAACGTGCCGCCTGTAAGCGGAACGCGAGCGGATGTCGGCCCCGCGCGAGCGGACGTCAGCAGGGGCGCTTGCGCAGCTCCATGACGTAGTCGTGCGGCGCGCCCGCGGATTCGGCGGCGTCGGCGATCTCGCCGAGGTAGCGGGCGGAGGGCAGGCCTCCCTCGTAGCCGTTGAGGACGTACAGCCAGGCGGGCTCCTCGCCGTCCAGAGTGTGGACGCGGATCCGCATGCGGCGGTATATGTCCAGCCCCACGCCCTCCCAGCGGTCCATGGAGTCCTCGTCCATGGGGGCGATGTCGTAGAGGGCGACGAAGACCTGCGAGCGCGGGGCTTCGACGATGGTGGGGAGAGCGCCCTCCCAGCCCATCTGCTCCCCGCCGAAGGTCAGGCGCCAGCCGGTGATCCAGCCTGTGCCGCGCAGGGGTGAGTGCGGTGCGCGGCGGGACATCAGCCGCGCGTCGAGGTTGCCGGCGTACGCGGCGTAGAGCGACATGGATCAGAGGGTACGGGAGAGGGGTGGAAGCGCTCTTGGGGTGGCGGGTTCGTATGAGGATGCGCACTCGAACCCCCGGGCGGAAGCCTAGCGGGTGGGTACGGGACAATGGAGCATGTGACTCGGATCGTGATCATTGGTGGCGGACCCGGCGGCTACGAGGCGGCGCTGGTCGCTGCCCAGCTCGGCGCGGAGGTGACCGTCGTCGACTGCGACGGTCTGGGCGGAGCGTCGGTGCTGACCGACTGCGTGCCGTCGAAGACGTTGATCGCCACGGCTGAGGTGATGACGACGTTCGACTCTTCGTACGAGGAGTTGGGCATCATCGTCGCCGATGACACCCCGCCGCTGGAGCAGACGGCCCGGGTGGTGGGCGTGGACCTGGGCAAGGTGAACCGGCGGGTGAAGCGGCTGGCGCTCGCGCAGTCGCACGACATCACGGCCTCCGTCACGCGCGCCGGCGCGCGGGTCATGCGGGGGCGCGGGCGGCTGGAGCCCGCGCAGGCGCCGGACGGATCGCGGAAGGTGATCGTCCGGGCGGTGGACGGCTCCGAGGAGACCCTGGTCGCGGACGCGGTGCTGGTGTCGACCGGCGCGCACCCCCGGGAGATCCCGGACGCGCAGCCGGACGGCGAGCGCATTCTGAACTGGACGCAGGTGTACGACCTCGATGAGCTGCCCGAGGAGCTGATCGTGGTCGGGTCCGGTGTCACGGGCGCCGAGTTCGCGGGCGCGTACCAGGCGCTGGGCTCCAAGGTCACGCTGGTCTCCAGCCGGGACCGGGTGCTGCCGGGCGAGGACCCGGACGCGGCGGCGGTGCTGGAGGACGTCTTCCGGCGGCGCGGGATGAACGTGATGTCCCGCTCGCGGGCCGCGGCCGTGAAGCGCGTGGGGGACCGGGTGGAGTGCACGCTCGCGGACGGGCGGGTCATCACCGGCAGCCACTGTCTGATGGCCGTGGGCTCGATCCCGAACACCGCGGACATGGGCCTGGAGGAGGCCGGGGTCCGGACGAAGGAGTCCGGGCACATCCTGACCGACAAGGTGTCGCGCACCAGCGCGCCGGGCGTGTACGCGGCCGGTGACTGCACCGGCGTGTTCGCGCTGGCGTCGGTGGCGGCCATGCAGGGCCGGATCGCGATGTACCACTTCCTGGGCGACGCGGTCACGCCGCTGAACCTGAAGACGGTCTCGGCGAACGTCTTCACCGACCCCGAGATCGCCACGGTCGGCTACTCGCAGGCCGATGTGGACGGGGGGAAGATCGACGCCCGGGTGGTGAAGCTGCCGCTGCTGCGCAACCCGCGCGCGAAGATGCAGGGCATCCGGGACGGCTTCGTGAAGATCTTCTGCCGCCCGGGCACCGGCATCGTGGTCGGCGGTGTGGTGGTCGCGCCGCGCGCGAGCGAGCTGATCCACCCCATCGCGCTGGCGGTCGACAACAACCTGACGGTGGAGCAGATCGCGAAGGCGTTCACCGTGTACCCGTCGCTGTCCGGCTCGATCGCCGAGGTGGCGCGGCAGTTGCACACCCGTAAGTCGTCCGAAGGGTAGTACCGGACGGGCCCCCGGGCGTGAGGTGCGCCCCTTATAGCAGCTTGTGCCCGCCCAGATGAACATTTTCTGGTAATTAGTGCAAGCTGCTGAAAAGAGACAGTCGTTGGCGTTACTGTCAGTTTCGTGTTCGCTGCAGAACGTCGCCAATTGATCCTTGAAATGGTGCGCGCGAACGGAGCGGTGTCGCTCCGTGAGCTCGCCCGCGTCGTCCAGACCTCCGAAGTGACCGTACGGCGTGATGTGCGGGCCCTGGAGGCAGAAGGACTGCTCGACCGCCGGCACGGCGGTGCGGTGCTGCCGGGCGGATTCACCAGGGAGTCCGGCTTCCCGCAGAAATCCCATCTAGCGACCGCGGAGAAGACGGCGATCGCCGATCTCGCGGCCGGTTTCGTCGAAGAGGGCGAGGCCGTCGTGGTCGGCGCCGGTACGACCACGCAGGAGCTGGCCCGCCGGCTCGCGCGGGTCCCCGGGCTGACCGTGGTCACCAATTCCCTGCTCGTCGCGCAGGCGTTGGCGCATGCCAACCGGGTCGAGGTCGTGATGACCGGCGGCACGCTGCGCGGCTCCAACTACGCGCTGGTCGGCAGTGGCGCCGAGCAGTCCCTCCAGGGGCTGCGGGTCTCGCGCGCCTTTCTGTCCGGCAGCGGGCTGACCGCCGAGCGCGGGCTGTCCACGTCCAACATGCTGTCGGCCAGCGTCGACCGGGCGCTGGTCCAGGCCGCGGCGGAGGTCGTGGTGCTCGCCGACCACACCAAGCTGGGCACCGACACCATGTTCCAGACGGTGCCCACCGATGTGATCACGCGGCTGGTGACCGACGAGCCACCCGCGCAGGACGACCGTGCGCTGACCGAGCTGCAGGCCCTGGCCGATCAGGGCGTGCAGATCGCGGTAGCGGGGCCGGGCGCGGGGTCCGGCCCGGCCGGTGGCGAGGGCGGCGGCCCGCCGGGCGCGGCGCGCCAGGCGGGGCGGCTGGGCTCCCCGGCCCCGCGGACCGGTGAGGACGGGCTGCCCGTGCCCGGCCCGCGCCGCAATCCGCACGGCCAGGCGCCCGGCTCCGGCCAGCTGCGCAGCGCGGCGTCCCTGCCCGAGCAGCAGTCGGGCGGTGGACGGGTGGCGGATCTGGCGCCCCGGCGGCGCTGAGCGGGCGGATCGCCGGGGGACCGGTTCAGTGCGCCTTGAGTCCGGTGAAGGTCAGGGCGAGCAGCCGGTCCGCCAGCTCCGGGTCGTCCGGGGACTGTTCGACGGCCAGCGCGATGGCGTTGGTCAGCTGCATCAGGTCGGCGATCACCACGTCCGGCCGTACGGCACCGGCCTGCTGGGCGCGGGCGAGCAGTTCGCTGCCCGCCTCGCGCAGCGGCAGTCGGCAGCCACGGGACAGCTCCGAACTCTCGTCGCCCGAGCACGCCATCAGGGCCTGCGCGAGGCCGCGGTAGGTGCTCGCGTGGTGGACGATCGCCCGCAGCCAGTCCACCAGCGCGGTGCACGGCTGCGGCGCCCTCGCCAGCTCGCGGGAGTGCGCCAGCAGGGCGTTCATCTCGCCCTGGAAGACGGCGCCCATGAGCGCGGTGCGGTTGGGGAAGTGCCGGTAGAGCGTGCCGATGCCGACGCCCGCGCGGCGCGCGATGTCCTCCAGCGAGGCATCGGTGCCGTGCTGGGTGAAGGCGGTGCGCGCCTCGCCCAGCAGCCGCTCGTAGTTGCGCCGCGCGTCGGCGCGCATGGGCCGGGGGAGCGGTGGCGTCTGCGCCGGGGCTGTCTCGGTCGCCATCGCGGTCCTCCCTGCTGTGCCTTGCGGTACCTGCCTGTAGGTCAAGCATGCCATTACGTCACATCGGGGTGGCGGAGACCGTCATCTCCGGCGCGAGAGAAGGCGGGGGAAGGCGGAAACGGATGAGGAGGGGGAAACGGATGCGGATCAACGTCCGCGCCCGGCAACGCCCATGGGACTGACCAGTCGATCGCTGGAGTGGGTGCTGAGCGCCGCCGCCGTGGTGTGCGCCGCGCTCACCGTCTGGCTGTGGCCGCGCTTCGCCGGGCGCGGGGTGCGGGCGTGGGCGGGCAGGCTCGGGTCGCTGGTGGTGACGCAGTGCGCGCTGGTCGCCGCGCTGGCGGTCGTGGTCAACGCGCACTTCCAGTTCTACGGGTCCTGGGACGAGCTGCTGGGCCGGGGCGACGAGGCTCCCGCCGCGCTCTCGGACGTACCCGGCGGCGGGGCGGGCGCGGGCGGGGCCTCCGGGGCGCTGGTGCGGGCCGCGCCGCCGCAGGGTCTCGACCGGGTGCACGGGCTGCCGGGCGGGCCGCCGGAGCGGGCGGGCAAGGTCGAGTCGGTGCGGATCACGGGCCGCCGCAGCCAGGTGGCCACGCCCGCGTACGTCTATCTGCCGCCGCAGTACTTCCAGCGGCAGTACGCCCGTCAGCGCTTCCCCGTCGTCGTCACGGTCAGCGGCTACCCCGGCGGGTCGTTTCTGCTGGCCCAGCATCTGCGGGTGCCGCAGACCACGGGCGAGCTGATCCGCCGGGGGACGGTGCAGCCGACCGTGATCGTGATGGTCCGGCCGACGATCGCCCCGCCACGGGACACCCAGTGCGTGGACGTCCCCGGCGGGCCGCAGGCCGAGACGTACTTCGCCGAGGATCTGCCCGAGGCGCTGACCCGCCACTACCGGATCGGCCATGACCCCAGCGCCTGGGGCGTCCTGGGGTACTCCTCGGGCGGCACCTGCGCGCTGGAGCTGGCCATGCGGCATCCGCGGGTCTACTCGGCGGCGGCGGCCCTCTCGCCCGACTACCGCGTGGCCAACGACCCGACCACCGGGGACCTGTTCGGCGGCGGTCCGGCGGGTGAGCGCCGCAAGCGGGAGCACGACCTGATGTGGCGGCTGCGGAACCTGCCACGGCCCGAGGTGTCGGTGCTGGTGGCCTCCAGCCGCCGGGGCGAGTCGAATTACGGCGCGACCCGGTCGTTCCTGGCCGCCGTACGGCCGCCGATGCGCGCCCAGTCGATCATCCTCGACCAGGGCAGCCATAACTTCCACACCTGGCGGCGCGAACTGCCCACGGCGCTGCGCTGGATGAGCGAGCAGCTGACCTTCCCGCAGGATGTGGTGCGCCGCTAGGGCCTGGCAGCGCGCGGGCCCCGGACGTCCTGTGGACGGCCGGGGCCCGGATGCGTGCTACGGAGCGGGCGTCAGTCCTTGATCTCGCAGATGACCGAGCCCGAGGTGACCGAGGCGCCGACCTCGGCGCCCAGGCCCTTGATCGTGCCCGCGCGGTGGGCGTTGATGGGCTGTTCCATCTTCATGGCCTCCAGGACGACGATGAGGTCGCCCTCGGCCACGGTGTCGCCCTCGGCGACGGCGACCTTGACGATGGTGCCCTGCATCGGGGAGGCGAGGGCGTCGCCGGAGGCGGCGG
>NZ_JBHWJI010000123.1:0-8115 GCF_042731515.1 Streptomyces sp. NPDC059850 | reverse complement strand
AGCCTAGTCTGGTGGGCTCGGTGATGTGTTTATGAGACAGGGCTCCGCCCCTGCACCCCGCTCCTCAAACGCCGGAGGGGCTGGGAGTGGTGCATCTCCGCCCCTGGGCCCCGCTCGTCGGGCGCCGGTGAGTTGAGGGTGCCCCGGAGGGGCTTGGGGTGCCCTGGCGGGGCTGGGGCCCTGGCGGGCTGGGAGGTGGGGCATCTCCGCCTCTGGGGCCCGTTCCTCGGGTGCCGGTGGGCTGGGGGTGGCCCGGTGGGGCTTGAGGTGTCCCGCAGGGCGGGGGCCATATCAGGGCCAGGGCGTTCAGCGGCTGATTATGGCTCTCTGGTCGACTGGTGGCAGGGACGGAGAGCGGAGGACGGGCGTGTACGAGACCACGTTCAGGAGCGAGGACCTGGGTCCGGCGGATCGCGCCGACGGGTGGCGGCAGCACGTTTCGCAGTTGGTGCCGGTGGGCGTCTCCGTCGATGACACCGCCGCGCTCCAGGTTTCCGCGCGCGCCCTCTCCCTGGGCCCTGTCCAGCTGATCAGGCTGCGCATGCCGCCGATGCGCTGGCACCGGCCGCCGAGCATGGTCCGGCAATGCGATCCGGAGCTGTACCAGGTGGTGTTTCCGCACAGCGGGAGGCTGGGCGTCAGCTGGTCCGGGTCCGACCACGAGAGCAGCCACACCGCGCAGGACGTGGTCATTCAGGACACCTCGATCCCCGGGACCAATCACATGACCGCCGATCCCGGACACAGCGCGTACTGGGGGACGGCGATCCTGGTGCCGAAGGCGCTGATGCCCTTCCCCGCACACCGGGTGGGCGCGCTGGCCCACTGCCGTATCTCCGCCCGCGAGGGCATGGGCGCCCTGCTCGCCCAGACGGTCAGCCGCATCGCCGCCGACGCGAGCACCTACCGGCAAGCCGACGGGCCACGGCTCGGGAGAGCCGTGGCCGACCTGCTGGCCGCGCTGCTCGCCCACGAACTGGACGCCGACCGCGACCTTTCGCCCGACACCCACCGACAGGCCCTGACCTCACGCATCCAGGCGTTCATCCAGCAGCATCTGAACGACCCCGACCTCACTCCCGGCACCATCGCCGCCGCCCACTCCATCTCCCGCAGCTATCTGCACCGCCTCTTCCAGGGCCAAGGCACCACCGTCACCGCGTGGATCCGCCAGCAACGCCTGGAACACGTCCGCAACAACCTCTCCGACCCGGCGCTGTGCGCCGTCCCGATCCACGCCATCGCCGCCCGCTGGGGCTTCAGCAGCGCCGCCAACTTCACCCGCGCCTTCCGCGCGGCGTACGGCGTCCCGCCGAAGGACTACCGCGCGATGTGGATGTCGGGACTGGGCGAACTCTCTGGGCGCTAACACCCCATTCCCGCTCAGCCGATCAGCGCCTCGGTGATCTGCCGGATGGTCTGTACGGCGACGCGTCTCCCGAGGCTACGGTGCCACCCGTGCGACCCCGCCCACCTCAAGGGCCACCCAGAGGGCGCCGTCGGGTCCCAGGGCGATGCCATGCGGTTCGGACGACGGCGACGGCAGGTCGTACTCGGTGATCTCGGCGGTCGCGCCGGGTCCGGCGCTCGCGGTGATGCGGCCGACGCGGTTGCCGCCCCACTCGGTGAACCAGCAGTCCCCGGTGGCGGCCGCGACAATGGCGTGAGGCTTCGCGGCGCGGTCGGGCAGTGGGAACTCCTCGATCCCGCCGCCATCCATCGCGATCCTGCCGATCTGGCCCGCCGCGATCTCCACGAACCACACGGCCGCGCCGTCACTGGCGATGCCCACGGGGGCGGCGCCCGGGGTGGGGAGGGGATGAATGGCGACGTCGCCGTGCACGGTGATACGGCCGATCGCGTTCGCCTGGTTGAGGGTGAACCACAGCGCGCCGTCGGGGCCTGCGGTGATCGCCGAGGGGAAGGCGCCCGATGCGACGGGGAGGACGAACTCGGTGATCTCTCCCGCAGTGGTGATGCGGCCGATACGGTCGGTGTTCATCTCCGTGAACCACAGCGCGCCATCCGGCCCGGTGGTGATTCCGAAGGGGCCGCTGTCGGGCGTCGGTACGGGAAAGGACGCGATGTCACCATCGGTGGTGACGCGGCCGATCCGGTGGTCCTGGGACCGGGTGAACCACAGCGCCCCGTCGGGCCCGGCGGTGATGACCGTGGGCTGACACGAAGGCGAGTCCAAGGGGTACTCCTTGATCTCGCCGTCGAGGGTGAGGCGCGCGATGCGACCGTTGTGCGCGAAGGTGAGCCACAGGGCGCCGTCCGGCCCGGCCGCAATGCCGTAAGGCCCGGCTCCCTCGTCGGTCACGGGGATCTCTTTGATGGCCGGGGATTCGGAATGGTGCACGGCGCCTCCTTGGCCCGAGTACGTGGCTGCTGTGCGGTGATCTGCCATACCGTAATGGTCCAAGTCGCAGAGGGGGATGGCGTGGAGATCGAGTTGGCTGACGCGGTGGCGGCGGTGCGGGATGAGTTGCTGGAGGCCGCGCGGCGTGGGGCGGGGCCGGATCTGGCGTTCAAGGTCGGGCCGGTGGAGCTGGAGTTCGCCGTCGAGTTGCGGGCCAGTGCGAAGGCGAAGGCCGGGTTCAAGGCGTGGGTGGTCAGCGCGGACGCGGAGACGGGGGTGGATCGGGCCCGTACCCACCGGGTGACGGTGTCGCTGACCCCGCAGCGTCCGGACGGCGGCGATCTCCTCGTCCACGGGGATACCTCGCGGTCGCAGGGGCCGGGTGACGTGAGCGGGCGTATCCCGGACTGATCGGCACAGCGAGGCTGGGGGTAACGGGTGGAACGGGCGCGTGTGGTCGTCGTGGAGGGCGGCCGCCCGGGATCGGGGTACGTGATCGCGGAGCGCCTGGTGCTGACCAGCGCCCATGTCGCCCCCGAACCCGGCCGTACGGTACGGCTGTTCCGGCCGGGGCAGGAGCCGACCTGGGACGGCACGGTGGTGTGGCGGGGCACGCCGGGCGGGCGGGACGACGCCGCCCTGGTCCGGGTCGACGACCCGGCCTGGGTTGGGGCTCCTCGGCAGCCGGTCAGGTGGGGGCGTACGGTGACCCACCGGCCGGGTACGCCGTGTGAGACCTGGGGTGCGGCGGAGCTGGTGCAGCGGCCGGGGCGGGCGACGGATGTCGCGCAGCCCTCCGGCACGCTCAACCCCGGCGAACGGTTCGCCGGGAACCGGTACGTGATGAGCCTGGCCCAGCATCCCCCGGCCCCTTCGGGCGAGGGCGCCTCGCCGTGGGGCGGGATGTCGGGGGCGGCGCTGTTCTGCGGTGATCTGCTGGCCGGGGTCATCGCCGCCGACCCCGCCGGACGGGCTCACGCCCACCTGGAGGCGGTCCCCGCGTACGTACTCCTGCACGACCCCGGCTTCCGCGCCGCGTTGAGCGACCACGCGCCGGACGTCGGCACGGCGCTCGAACCGGTGGAGTGGCAGCACCTCATCGAACCGGCGGCGCCCGCCCGCGTGTTGAACTCTCCCGCCGCGCTGCTGCAGGCCCGCCGCCAGATCGTCCCTTTCCGTGGCCGGACCACGCTCCTCGCGGACTTCGCCAGCTGGGCGGGGGAGGACGGCTTCGGTGCGCGGCTTCTGCACGGGCCCGGCGGCCAGGGCAAGACGCGGCTGGCGCAGCACCTTGCCGATGCGCTCACCGCGCGTGGCTGGACCACGCTCTGGCTCCGCGCGGACGCCCACGCCTTGGCGGAGCTGTCGGCCGCAGCCGTCCCGCTCCTGGTCATCGTCGACTACGCCGAGACCCGCACCCCACAGCTGACGGCCCTCCTGGAAGCGGCCGTGCAGCATTCCGGCGACCGCGCATTCAAGTTGCTGCTGCTGGCCCGTACCGATGGGGACTGGTGGAACGACCTGCACGCGACCACGGCCGCCGCCGAAGACCTCCTCGACGGCACCGGAACCATCCTGCTTCCGGCCCTCGAACCCTCACCTGACGATTCCCGCACGGAGGCTTACCGCCAGGCCGTCCGCAGCTACGCGGCCCATCTGCCGCAGGTGCGCGACTGGCAGCCCCACGACTGGCCCGCCCTAGCGGCTCGCCTCACCACCGGCACCCCAGAGGGCCTGGATCGGCCTGGCCTGGACAGCGCCCTGACGCTGCACATGACGGCGCTGGCCGACCTTCTCGACGCCGCGTCCGGTGCGGGGGCGGGTAGCGCCACCGTCGAGGACCGGTTGCTCGTTCACGAACGCCGCTACTGGAAGGCGACCGCCGCTGCCCACGACCTCAACCCGGGGCTCACCTTCGCGACCCTCACCGACGCGCTGGCGGCCGCCCACCTTCTCGGAGCCGACACCGACGACCAGGCCGATGCCTTGTTGCGCCACGTTCCGGCCTTGGCCGACCAGCCCACCGACCGCATCCACGCCGTACGCCGCTGGATCGCGGCCCTCTACCCCGCGCCCACTCCCCGCCTCGCCTGGGGCATGCTCCAACCCGACCGCCTCGCCGAGTACTTCACCGGCCGCCACCTCCACCAGAGCCCCCAGCTGGCGCACCGCCTCGCCCCCACGGTTACCGAACCCCAGGCCACCCGCCTCCTGACCCTCTACACCCGCGCGGCCGCCCACCCGGCCCTCCGCCCCCAACTCGCCGCTCACCTCACCACACTCTGCACCGACCAGGCCTCCACCCTGGCGGGACCGGCCATCGACGTAGCCACCCAGACCGAACACCCCGAACCCCTTATCGACGCCCTCCACCACATCACCGACAACCCCACCACCCCGCTGACCCACCTCCACCACCTCGTCAACCGACTGCCCGACACCAGCTACAACCTCGCCCCGTATGCCGCCCACCTCACCCAACGCCTCACCGAACATCACCGCGCCCGCGCAGACCACGACGCCACCCATCTGCCAGACCTCGCTGCCAGCCTGAACAACCTTTCCAACTGTCTGGGCGACTTGGGGCGGCGGGAGGAGGCGTTGGGGGCGATTGGTGAGGCGGTGGAGATCCGGCGCGACCTGGTCCGGGATCGGCCCGATGTCTTCCGACCCGACCTTGCTATGAGCTTGAACAACCTCTCCATCCGGCTGGGTGATCTGGGGCGGCGGGAGGAGGCGTTGGGGGCGATTGGTGAGGCGGTGGAGATCCGGCGCGACCTGGTCCGGGATCGGCCCGATGTCTTCCGGCCTGACCTTGCCAGCAGCTTGAACAACCTTTCCATCCACCTGGCTGCTTTGGGGCGGTGGGAGGAGGCGTTGGAGGCGATCGGTGAGGCGCTGGAGGTGTACCGCGAGTTGGCCCGTGACCGGCCGGATGCCTTCCGGCCCGATGTTGCGATGTGCTTGAACAACCTCTCCAACCGGCTGGCTGCTTTGGGGCGGTGGGAGGAGGCGTTGCGGGCGATCGGTGAGGCGCTGGAGGTGTACCGCGAGTTGGCCCGTGACCGGCCGGATGCCTTCCGGCCCACCCTTGCTGGCAGCTTGCACAACCTCGCCATCAGTCTGGGCGATCTGGGGCGGCAGGAGGAGGCGCTGGAGGCGATCGGGGAGTCGGTGGAGATCCGGCACGAGCTGGCCCGGGCATGGCCCGAGGTACATCAACCTGATCTTGAGAAGTCGCTAAGAGTGTTGGCGTGGTTGGAGGAATCTGCCGATTGAGCCGGGGCGGCGGTCAGGGCGACGGTGCGCGCCTCAGGTGGCGGCGCCCGGTGACCTCGGGCCCCCGTCCCGGTCGGGCCACGGCGTGCCGAGATCCCGCCGCATCGCCGTCTGCGCGGACTCCGCCGCCGCCAGGTAGGCGCGGATGTGTTCGCCGAAAGCCGGGTCCTCAGGGGTGGTGCCCGTCGCCACCAGGTCGCGCAGGTCGCGGACCTTCCAGAAGGCCTGGTTGGTCGGCTCCATCACCTCCCACGGCGCGATCAGCGCCAGCTCGTACCGCAGCGAATACACCCTGCTGGACGCGAACGCCTCGTGCGCCGCTCGTCCCGCCTCCTCCGCCCCGCCGCCCTCGCGGGCGATCACGTGCAGGCGCGTGTACGCCTCCGACAGGGCGGCCATGAACGACGCGTACGCCTGCCGCCGCGTGTCCTGGCGGAGCGCTTCGCGCTCCCGGCGCCAGCGGAGGCGGTCGGCGAGGAGCGTCGCTCCGACGCCGATGCCCGCGCCCATCAGCGTGTTCACGGGCCCCAACCAGTCCATGGGGCCCGACCGTACGGTGCCTCGAATCCCTCGTAAAGGCCCGCTGCCGTAGGTTCAAGGCGGAGAGCGAAGGGTGGAGTTGGGTATGGACGCGCAGGACACGGCCACACGGCTGCGGGCGATCAGTGACGAGCTGGCGGAGCGGTTCTACGAGCGGGACGACGTGGTGCGGACGCTGATCGTGACGTTGCTGGCCGGGCAGCACTCACTCGTCCTCGGGCCGCCCGGGACGGCGAAGTCCGAGCTGGCGCGGGAGCTGACGGGGCGGGTCGAGGGGGCGGCGTACTGGGAGATCCTGCTGTCGAAGTTCACCGCGCCGACCAGGATGTTCGGGCCCATCGACGTGGCGGCGCTGGCCCGGGGCGAGTACCGGCAGGTGTACGACGGCCGCGCCACGACCGCGCATGTGGCGTTCATCGACGAGATCTTCAAGTGCTCCACGGCGGCGCTCAACGAGACGCTGGGGTTTCTCAACGAGCGGATCTACCACCCCGAGAGCGGCGGCGAGCCGATCCGGTGTCCGCTGATCGGGGCCATCACGGCGAGCAATGAGCTGCCCAGCGGGGAGGATACGGCCGCGATCTACGACCGGCTGCTGGTGCGGATCGAGGTCGGGTATCTGGCGGATCCGTCCAACTTCGCCGCGCTCGTGCGGTCCGCCGTCAGCCGTCCGGCGGCGCCGGAGCGGACGACGGTCGAGCTGGGGGCGTTGCAGCACGCGGTGGGCGAGGCCGTTCCGGCGGTGGACGTATCCGACGAGATCGTGGACGCGGTGTGTACGCTGCGGGCCGCCCTGCGGCGCAAGGAACTCGTCGCCTCCGACCGCCGCTGGCGGCAGGCGGTGGGGCTGCTGCAGGCGTCCGCGTACCTCGACGGCCGCGCCGAGGTCGGCGAGACCGATCTGTCGGTGCTGACCCATGTGCTGTGGGACTCGCCCGCGCAGCGCCCGACCGTCGAGCGCGAGGTGCTGCAGCTGGTCAACCCCGACGCCAAGGAGGCGCTCGACCTGGCCGATGCCATCGAGGAGCTGGAGGCGCAGCTCGACGCCATGGCCGGGCGGTCGCGTGAGGCGCTGAGCGAGTGGGTCATCAAGAAGGCCCACAACCAGCTCGCCATGGCGGGCAAGCGGCTGGAGAAGCTGCGCGCGGACGCGGCGAGCGCGGGCCGTTCCACGGCCGCCATCGACCGCGTGACGGGACGTCAGCGCGCGGTCCGCGCCCGCGTGCTCACCGAGGCGCTCGGCATGGACGCGAACATGGTGCAGGCCCAGCTGTGAGCACCCTCGACGAGCTGGCGGGCCGGGGCGGGAAGTGGCTGGCCCGGTCCGCCGCCGTGCCCCGGCGGCACACGGCGGCGGTGGTCGCGGACCGGTTCGACCGGGTCACATGGCGCGATACGTACGAGCAGTCGGCCGGGCTGCGGGAGGTGGCGGAGGAGCTGGGCGCGGGCTACGCGTACGCCACCGACCTGTTGGTGGATGTCTTCCTCGCCGCGTACAAGGTCGGCCCGCGAGTGCGGGAGCCCGCGGAGATGGACCCTTCGCGGCTGGTGAACCACCAGGTCATCACCGCGCTGGTGGAGTCACGGGAGTTCGCCGAGCTGCGCCGGGAGACGGCCGGTGATCCGTACGCCGCCGCCATGGCCGTACTCGCGCAGGCTGGCGCGCTGCGGGGGATGCTGGAGCGGTCGCGGGAGGCGCAGCGGGCGGGTGAGCGGGCGCAGCGGGCCCAGGGGGAGGCTGATGGCGCGGCGGCTGCGGTGGGGGAGACGCTTCAGCGGGCTGCGGAGGGGGTTGGGGAGGACGGTGTTGTGTCGGGGGGCGCCGCTGATGCGGTGGGGCGGGCTCTTGAGGCCGCCGCGGCGGCGGAGGGCGCCGCGCGGCGGGCCGCCGACGGTGCCGCGCAGGCCCTCGCGGCGGCCGCCCCCGGCCTCCG
>NZ_JBHWJI010000122.1:0-8213 GCF_042731515.1 Streptomyces sp. NPDC059850 | reverse complement strand
CCGCCCGGCGGGGCCGCCCCCCGCGCCCGCCGCCCCCCCCCACGGCGGCGGACCGGCCACCGGTGGCGGGGGTCCGGGTGGGGAAAACCCAGCGCAGCGCTCAGCGCAGGGCCGCGGCCAGTGACGTCAGCAGGGCCACCACCCCCGCCGGGCCGTCGACCACCAGGTCCGCCCGCTCCGCCAGCGCCATCACCTCCGTGCTGCCGCTGCACACCAGCAACCCCGGCACCCCCTCCCCCCGCAACCGCTCCACGGCCGCGAACGCGGCCAGGTCGCCGAGGTCGTCGCCCGCGTACAGCACCGCGCCCGCGGCGGTCTCGCGTACGTACTCCAGCAGCGCGACGCCCTTGTCCATGCCCGGCGGGCGCAGTTCCAGGACCAGCCGCCCCGGTTCGACGATCAGGCCGTGGCGCTCGGCCAGCGCCTGCAGCGGGGCGCGGAGCTGGTCGAAGGCGGCCTGCGGATCCTCGGTGCGGCGGGTGTGGACGGCGACGGCACGCCCCTTGTCCTCGGTCCAGGTGCCCTGCCAGGCACCGTTCGCCTCCAGGACGCCCGGCAGTTCGGACCGCACGGCGCCGATGCCGGGGTGGGGTTCGGGGGTCTGGACGGCGCGGCTGGACGCGTCCCAGCGCTCGGCGCCGTACAGGCCGAGCACGACGAGGTTGGCCGGGGCGCCGCTGCCCCCGAAACCCCCGTAGCGGACGGCGACTTCGGCCGGGCGGCCGGTGATCACCGCGAGGGAGCGCAGCCGGGGGCCCAGCGCGGCGAGGGCCGGGACGGCGCCGGGGTGGGCGCGGGCCTGGTCGGGGTCGGGGACGATGTCGGCGAGGGTGCCGTCGAAGTCGACCCCGAGGACGGCCCGGTCGGGCCGTTCCAGGAGGGCGGCGAGGCCCTGACGTCCGGCGGCGGTGGCGGGTACGGGGAGGGGGTGGCTGCCCATGCGGCGACCCTACCCGGCCCCGCCGACAGCCACCCGTAACGGCGAACGGCGTCGGCCACCCAGGGCCAGGGCCCCGCGAACTCAGCGGCGTTCGCGCCGCTCCGCCCGCACGCGGCGCAGCCGGTTCACCGTCACCGGGTCGTGCTCCAGCGCGCGCGGGTCGTCCAGCAGAGCGTTGAGCAGCTGGTAGTAGCGGGTCGGGGTGATCCCGAGCCGTTCCCGTATGGCCCGCTCCTTGGCGCCCGGGCCCGGCCAGCCCTCGCGCTCCACGGCCAGCACGGCCAAGTCCTCCTCGGAGAGTGGTTCTGCGGTCACGGCTTGGCCGTCTCCATGGCGTCCGCGGCCCGCTGGATCTCGCCGAGGACGCTCGCCGGGTCGCCGCCGTCGGCCACCGTCGAGCCGATCTTCTCCTTGACCATCTGGCTGATGGACGCCCACGAGGTCTTGTCCGCCGGGTAGAACTGGGCTCTGTCCATCTGGTCGAGGAAGCGCCACAGCTTCTTGTGGTCCTCCTCGCGGCGCATCGTCGCGGAGACGGACGTGGTGACCGGCAGCAGGTCGTACTGGTCGGCGAAGTCGAGCACGTTCTTGTCCTCGTAGACGAAGTCGAGGAACTCGCCGATCTGCTTCCGCTTGCCGTTCGCCTTGAAGGCCATGAGCCAGTCGGCGACGCCCATCGTCGAGGACGACTTGCCGTTGCGGCCGGGCAGCGGGGCGGTGGCGTAGTCGATGTCGTGCCCGGCGGCCTGCTGCATCAGCGTCGGGTGGCCGTTGAGCATGCCGACCTCGCCACGGGTGAAGGCGTTGAAGACGTCCTGCCGGTTGGTACGGGCCGGGGAGCGCGAGCCGGTGAGGCCCTCGCCGACCAGCTCGTCCCGCAGCCACTGGAACGTCTCGATGTTGGCGGTCGAGTCGATCGTGTAGCTGCCATTGGTGTCGGTGTAGCCGCCTCCGCCGCTGAGCATCCACATCAGGGTCTCGGCCTGCGACTCCTCGGGGCCGAGCGGAAGCCCGTAGGGGATCTTCACCCCGGCCGACTTGAGCTTCCGCGCGGCGTCCTTCAGCTCCGCCCAGCTCTCGGGGGCAGAGGATATGCCCGCCTCGTCGAACAGCTTCTTGTTGTAGAAGAGCAGCCGCGCGCTGGAGACGAAGGGCAGCCCGTACAGCACCCGGCTGACCTCGCCCGCCTGGGCGATCGAGGTGATGAACGAGGCCTGGGTGGGGATGGAGAGCATCTGGTCGGCGCGGTAGAGCTTGCCCGCGGCGGCGTAGTCGGCGTACGCGCCGATCTGCGCGATGTCCGGGCTCTCGCCGTCCTTGACCATCTTGGCGACCTTCTTGTCGACTTCGGTCCAGCTGTAGACCTTGACGTCGACCTTCATACCCCCGTGCTTGGCCTCGAAGGCCCGGGCCAGCTTGTCCCAGTACTTCTGGGAGGTGTTCTCGCCGCTGTCGCCGTAATCCGCCGCGATCACCTTCAGGGCGTTCCCGTCCGATGCGGAGCTGTCGTTGCCGCACGCGGACAGCGTGGGCATCGCCACCGCCGTCGCGGCCCCAGCCGTCGTCAGACTCAAGAACCGTCGCCGCTGCACTGCGTTTTCCCACCCTATGGCTTGATTCATCCTCCGCGATGCTTCTCGCGAAGGTCGAGCGAGTCTGCCTTGCAAACCTCCACAAGGTCTACACCATGGGCGTATCGCTTCGGTATCGGACCTCTCCTTGCCAGGTCAGACGTATCGCACACCCCCACGTGGCGTGTGTCACGTCATCACAACTCGCTTACCTGCGAAGAAGAACCGCCGGGCGAGTGGACTAGACCTCTCACGGCCGAACGCGGGAGACTGTCCCCTGTGAGACACGTCATCGCCCTCGATGTGGGCGGCACCGGCATGAAGGCCGCCCTGGTCGGGGCGGACCACACGCTCCTGCACGAGGCCAGGCGGCCCACCGGGCGGGAGCACGGACCCGAGGCCGTGACCGCCGCGATCCTCGACTTCGCCGCCGACCTGCGCGCCCTCGGCGAGCGGCGGTTCGGCGAACCGGCCGCGGCCGCCGGAGTCGGCGTGCCCGGCGTACTGGACCAGGAGCGCGGCGTCGTCGTCTACGCCGCCAACCTCGGCTGGCACGACGTACCGCTGCGCGCGCCGCTGTCCCAGCGGCTGGGCGGCATCCCCGTCGCGCTCGGGCACGACGTCCGGACGGGCGGGCTGGCCGAGGGGCGGATGGGGGCGGGCCGGGGCGCCGACCGGTTCCTGTTCGTCTCGGTGGGCACCGGGATCGCGGGCGCCATCGGCATCGAGGGCCGTCTCGAACCGGGGGCCACCGGCTCCGCCGGCGAGATCGGCCACATCGTCGTACGCCCCGGCGGCCCCCGGTGCAGCTGCGGCCAGATCGGCTGCCTGGAGACGCTGGCCTCGGCCGCCGCGGTCGGCCGCGCCTGGGCGGCGGCCGGTGGCGGGCCGGGCGCGGACGCGGCCGACTGCGCCAAGGCCGTCGAGTCCGGCGACCCGCGGGCCGAGGCGGTGTGGCGGGAGTCGACCGGCGCGCTCGCCGACGGCCTGGTGACCGCGCTCACCCTGCTCAACCCCGAGCTGATGATCGTCGGCGGCGGGCTCGCCGAGGCCGGGGACACGCTGTTCACCCCGCTGCGCGCGGGGGTCGAGGAGCGGGTCACGTTCCAGAACCTCCCCCGTATCGTCCCGGCCGCGCTCGGGGACACCGCCGGATGCCTGGGAGCGGGCCTGCTCGCCTGGGACCTCGTCGCGGAGCAGTCCGAGCAGGCCGAGCAGGCCGAGCAGTCCGAGCAGTCCGAGCAGGCCGGGCAATCCCCTACCACGGAGGTATCCGACTGATGGCCCAGCGAACGGTTCTCACAGGCGCCCGGGTGGTGCTGCCGTCCGGGGTCGTCACGGACGGACGGCTGACGATCGAGGGCACCCGCATCGCCGGTACGGACACATCCCCCAGCGACGCCGTACGGGATCTGTCCGGCTGCTGGATCGTCCCCGGCTTCATCGACCTCCACCTCCACGGCGGCGGCGGAGCCTCGTTCACCACGGGCACCACCGAAGAGGCGGTGACCGTCATCCGCACGCACCGCGCGCACGGCACCACCACGATGCTCGGCTCCACCGTCACCGGCGACCTCGACGACCTCGCCCGGCAGGCCGCCGTCCTCTCCGAACTGACCGAGCAGGGCGACCTGGCGGGCGTCCACTTCGAGGGACCGTTCATCTCCCCGCACCGCTGCGGCGCCCACCAGCCGTCGCTGCTGCGCGACCCCGACCCGGCGGACGTACGGAAGCTCATCGACGCGGCGCGCGGCACCGCGCGCATGATGACGCTCGCGCCCGAGCTGCCGGGCGGGCTGGAGTCCGTCCGCCTGCTGGCCGACAGCGGCATCCTGGCGGCCGTCGGCCACACCGACTCGACGTACGAGGCGACCCGGGAGGCCGTGGAGGCGGGCGCGACCGTGGCGACCCACCTGTTCAACGCGATGCCGTCGCTGCTGCACCGCGAGCCCGGCCCGGTGGCCGCGCTGCTGGAGGACGAGCGGGTCACCGTCGAGCTGATCAACGACGGGACGCATCTGCACCCCGCCGTGCTGCAGCTGGCCTTCCGGCGCGCGGGCGCGGACCGGGTCGCCTTCATCACCGACGCGATGAGCGCGGCGGGCATGAGCGACGGGAGCTACGCGCTCGGCCCGATGGGCGTCGAGGTCAAGGACGGCGTGGCGCGGATCAGCGACGGACCCACGGCCGGTTCCATCGCGGGCTCCACCCTCACCCTCGACCACGCCTTCCGGCGGGCCGTCACGGTCGACGGGCTCGGCGTGGACCAGGCGGTCCGGGCCCTCTCCGCGACCCCCGCGAAGGTGCTGGGTCTGGACGACCGGGTGGGGTCGCTGGAAGCGGGCAAGGACGCGGATCTCGTCGTCCTCGACGCGGACTTCCGGCTGCGGGGCGTGATGCGGCGCGGCGACTGGGTGGTCGACCCGCACTAGAGCCACCGCCCCTCTCGTCTCCCTGCCCTCCTCCTCTCACCTCCCCTCCCCTCTCGCTGTCCCTCTCCTCACCACCCCTTCTCCCTCACCGGCCCCGCTGATCCCAATTGGCCGATTTCGCACCATGATTGGGCGTCCCGGTCATCCCAAAGGGGTGGGCCGGGCGCCGAGCCTTTGGCATGATCGCTCACGCGCGGGCGCCGCTCGGCCCCCAGCCACACGCTTTCAGCACAGGAATCTCCGTCCGGCGGGGGGACGGGAGAGGAGATGCCGGGTGATCCTGACGGTCACGCTCAACACCGCCCTCGACATCACCTACCGGGTGCCCCGACTACGCCCGCACGCCAGCCACCGCGTGACCGAGGTCACCGAACGGCCCGGCGGCAAGGGCATCAACGTCGCGCGCGTCCTCGCCGCACTCGGCCACCGCACCGCCGTCACCGGCTTCGCCGGAGGGGTGACCGGCACGGTGGTCCGTGAACTGCTGGCCGGGGATCAGGACACAGCCTCGGGCGGCGGCCTGATCACCGACGCGCTGGTGCCGATCGCCGGGACCACCCGGCGCACCCTCGGCGTCGTCGACACCGCGTCGGGCGACTCCACCCAGCTCAACGAACCGGGCCCGGCCGTCACCGCCGCCGAGTGGGCCGCCTTCATGGACGCCTACGCCACGCTGCTGCGCGAGGCCTCGGCGGTCGCGCTGTGCGGCAGCCTGCCGCCCGGCGTCCCGGTCGGTACGTACGCCCAGCTCATCCGCGAGGCCCGGGCGGCGGGCGTCCCCACCCTGCTGGACACCAGCGGCGAACCGCTGCGCCGAGGTGTCGCCGCCCGCCCCGACATCGTCAAGCCCAACGCCGAGGAGCTGGCCGGGCTCACCGGCTCCACCGAGCCGCTGCGCGCCGCGCGCGACGCCCGGCGGCGCGGGGCGCGCGCGGTGGCCGCCTCGCTCGGCGCGGACGGGCTGCTCGCCATCACCGCCCAGGGCGCCTGGCGCGCGGCCCCGCCGGAGCGCCTGCCGGGCAATCCGACGGGCGCCGGGGACGCGGCGGTGGCGGGGCTGCTGTCCGGTCTGGTGGACGAGGTGCCCTGGCCCGAGCGGATCGCGCGCGCGGTGGCCCTGTCGGCGGCGGCCGTACGGGCACCGGCGGCGGGCGAGTTCGACCGGGCGGTCTACACGGAGCTGCTGGACCGGATCGAGGTCACCGAGCACCCGGCGGCGGCCTGAGTCGGGGACGCCGGAATCAAGGAAGAGAGGGTGGCGGCGCGACGCGCCGCCACCGTCGCGCTCTCAGCCCCGCTTCAGCCACATCTGGTCGAGATTGACGTCACACTTGTCACCGTCGCCGCAGGACAGGGTGATCGTGTTGCTGCCCTGGCTGAGCTGGACGATGGACCACGAGTACGTCCAGCCCTTCTCGAAGTCGCCCTTGGGCGCGTTCGAGAAGTTCTTCATGCTGATCGGCCGGGTCGACTTCTTGCCGTTGACCGTCAGCGACAGGCTCTGGTCCTCGCCGGGCACGCCGTAGCGCACGTACAGCTTGTACGCCTTGGCCCGGTCGACGTCCACGTCCCAGGTGGCCGAGGAGCCCGGGCTGTTGAAGCCGCCGACGTAGGTGCCGCCGTCGCCCTTGGCGCCCTTGATGTCGCTCGCCGGGGCCGCGCCGCCGCCGAGCTGCATCTTGGCCGCGTCCTCCTTGGGCAGCTTGGTGGCGGGCTTCTTGGAGGGCTCCGGCTTCTCGCTGGGCTCCACGCTGGACGCCGCCGTGGGCTTGCCGCCCGCCTGGTCGCCCTGGTCCTTCTCGTCGTCACCGTTGGTGAGCATCGCCACGCCGATGCCGATGACGACCACCGCGACCACGGCGACGGCGCCGATCAGCAGCCCCCGGTTGTTGGGGCCGCGGCCGCCACCGCGCGGGGCGGGGGCGGGCTGGCGGGGGCCACCGCCGCCGGGCAGCGTCTCGGGGGCGGCGTAGTGGGCGTTCTGCTGCCCGTAGCCCTGCTGACCCTGCTGGCCGTAGCCCTGCTGCTGGTTCGGGATCTGCTGGCCGTAGTTGCGCTCACCGACCGCACGGACGTGGTTGTACGAGGTCCGGGGCACCCCCGGCTGCTGCGGTGCGGCCGGACCGGGGTAGCCGTACCCACCGGTGCGTGCGGAACCCGGCTGACCCGACTGGCCGCCCTGCCCGCCCTGATCGCCCTCCGAGCGGTACAGATAGGCGAACGGGTCGTCGTTCTCCGGTGTGTCCGAGCCGTTGTTGCCGGCCGTCATCCCTGGTCACTCCCCTATGCATATGGCCATCGGCGCTCAGGTGTGCGTACGCGCCACGACAGCTCATATCAGGGCCGACAGGGCCTCAACAGGGCGTGGGCTGTCCGGATGGCCAATATTCATGATCGGTTCACTGTCGGCGGCAGGGCCGCATCGACGCAGCGTACCTCGATCGGGGCAGGGTGGGCTGCCGCCCGTCTCGGCCACGGCCCGCCCGGCCCTTATCCGGCCCGTCTGCGCTCCTTCGAGCGGGATCGCTTCTCGACGTACATACGCTGGTCGGCGGAGTGCAGGACCTCCTCGGCCGACATGCCGCAGCCCGCCCAGCCGATCCCGAAACTGGCCCCTACCCTGACCGCCCGGCCATCGACCCGGATGGGCGGCAGGATCGCGTTGCGCAGCCGTACGGCCAGGTCCTGGGCGTCCGCCCGGCCGAGGCCGTCAGCGAGGACGACGAACTCGTCACCGCCGAGCCGGGCGACGGTGTCGCCGTCCCGCACCCCGCTGGTGAGGCGGCGGGCGACCTCGATGAGGACCGCGTCGCCCGCGTGGTGGCCGAACCGGTCGTTGATCGACTTGAAGCCGTCGAGGTCGCAGAAGAGGACCGCGAGCCCCTTGTGGCCGTCGTCGACGGCGTCGTCCTCGTTGGGCGCGAAGGTGTGCACATGGTGGTCGAACTGGACGCCGCCCGCGGCGAGCGGGGGCAGGGTGCCGAAGCCCTCGAACTCGTCGAAGCCGGGCGGGAAGCCGCTCGCGGCCGGGACGGCCGGGGCGGCCGGACCGTCGCCGCCGTCCGCTCCCGGCGGCCCGTCCAGCCCGCCCAGCCCGTCGAGGAACTCCGCCCGGCCTCCCGGCGGCGGATGGGCGCACAGCCTGCTGCCGAGCCGGGCGCGCAGCTCGGCGCTGTTGGGCAGACCGGTCAGCGAGTCGTGGCTGGCGCGGTGGGCGAGCGCCAGCTCATGGCGCTTGCGCTCCTCGATGTCCTCGACATGGGTGAGCAG
>NZ_JBHWJI010000121.1:0-8218 GCF_042731515.1 Streptomyces sp. NPDC059850 | reverse complement strand
CAGGCCCGGCACCTTCTCGGTGCCGGGCGGCCGTTCTCGTGTCCAACGCGCCTCTACGGCATGGCCAGTTCGAACCAGACGACCTTGCCCGTGGACAGCCGGGTCGCGCCCCAGCGGCGCGCCATCCGGTTGACCAGGTACAGCCCTCGCCCGCCCTCGTCGGAGGGGCGCGCCTGGCGCAGCCGGGGCAGCTGCGGTACGTCGTCGCCGACCTCGCAGCGCAGCACGTCGGTGCGGAGCAGCCGCAGGGTGATGGGCCGCTCCGCGTACCGCACGGCGTTGGTGACCACCTCGCTGACCAGCAGCTCCACCGCGTCCGTCAGATCCTCCAGGTCCCAGCGGGCCAGCGCCCGGCGGGCCAGGCGGCGGGCCTGCCCGGCGGTCTGGGCCTTCGGGTCGAGGAACCAGTACGCGACGTCGCTGGGCGCGATGCCCTCGAAGCGGGCCGCGAGCAGCGCCACGTCGTCGTCGCGGTCGCCGGGCCCGAGCATGTCGAGCACCTCGTCGCACAGCGGCTCCAGCGGCGGCGGGTTGGGGCCGGTGAGCCGGGCGGTGGCGGTCAGCCGCTCGCGCAGCTGCTCGATGCCGGTCCATACGTCGCGCATCCGCGACTCGACCAGGCCGTCCGTGTAGAGCATCAGGGTGGCCCCGGCGGGCGCGTCCAGCTCGACCGCCTCGAAGTCGACGCCGCCGACCCCGATCGGCGCCCCCGGCGGCACCCGCAGCACCTCGGCGCGGCCGCCCCGGTGCAGCAGCAGCGGCGGCGGATGGCCCGCGTTGGCGACCACGATGCGGTGCGCGACCGGGTCGTAGACCGCGTACAGGCAGGTGGCCATGCGGTCGGTGCCGAGCCGCTGGGCCTGCTCGTCGAGGTGGTGCAGCACCTCCTGCGGCGGCAGGTCGAGACCGGCCAGGGTCTGGGCGGTGGTGCGCAGCTGGCCCATGATCGCGGCCGAGGTCATGGAGTGGCCCATGACGTCGCCGACCACCAGCGCGACCCGGTTGCCGGGCAGCGGGATCGCGTCGTACCAGTCGCCGCCGACCCGCGCGGTCTCGGCGGCGGGCAGATAGCGGCTGGCCAGCCGGACACCGGTGGGCTGCGGCAGCGAGTCGGGCAGCATGGTGCGCTGCAGCTCGTCCGCGATGTAGACCTCGCGTCCGTACAGCACCGCCTTGTCGACGCCGAGCGCGGTGTGGGTGGCCAGCTGGGCCGCGACCAGCAGATCGTCCGGCTCGAACGGCGGCCGGTCCGGGCGGCGTACGAAGACGGCCGCGCCGATCACCCGGCGGCGGCCGCGCAGCGGGGCCAGCACGGTGCGCTGGCCGGTCGCCACCGACGGTCCCTCACCGAGGAGTTCGGGCAGCGCGGCGCGGGCGGCCTGCGAGTCGCCGAACACCGGCCGCACCCCGCGCAGCACCTCGGCCAGCGGACCGCCCGCCTCCACCTCGCACAGCTCGGCCGCGGGGCCGCCGCCCACGGCGGGCGCGAGGTCGGACTGCGAGGACATCAGCGGCAGCCGTCCGCTCTCGGTGTCCGCGTCCATCGGGATCCGGTCGGTGCGGCGCAGCCGCAGCACCACCGGGCCCACCGGGCGCTCGTCGCCGACCGGCAGCGGATCGCGCAGATAGACCAGGATCGCGTCGGCGAAGGTGGGCACGGTGGCCCGGCACAGGCCGAGCACGATCTCGTCGAGGTCGATGCCGCGCGCGATGCGCCGCGTCGCCGCCCCGACGAACCGCAGCCGGTCCCCGCTGCGGTCCCGCAGGGCGGCGGTGCCGTCGGCGCCCGGCGCGTTCGAGGGCGGCACGGCGGGCATTCCGCCCTCGGGGGCGCTGTACGCCACCTCAGCCGCGGTCGCGGCCTCGTTCACGCCCGGCCGCGCCGGGGCCGGGTGTCCGCCCGCCGCGCTGCTGGGGGCGTCGTCCCGGGCCCCGGGTCGGCTCGCCGCGCCTCTGGCGGCATTGCGGTCCGCGTCCCACACAGGTTCGCCCTCCGGTGTGCCGTGCTCCGGCTGCTCGCTCTCCGCCGTGGTCCGGCGCTGCGTCCCGCCACCGGCGCGCTTCGCCGTGCCGCCGCCGCGCGGCGTTCCCCCGCCGCCGCGTGGTGCGGGCTTCGCGGCGCCTCGGCCGCGGCGCCGTGGCCGGGCGTCTCCCTCGGCGGCTCCGTCCGGCTCGGGGGCCGGGGCGTCGCCGGAGTCCGGGGCGGCCGCCGGGCCGTCCGCCGGGAAGGCGGGACGCGGCCGGCCGCCGCCCGGCTCCTGGCCGGGGGCGGCCGTCTGCCGCACGGCGGTCCGCGGGTCCGGGACCGCGCCGTGCGCGTCCTCGGGCGTGCCCGAGGCGGCGGCAGTGCTGGCAGCCTGTCGCCTGTTGTGGGAGGTGGGGTGCTCCGTCACGCGTGGGTTTCCATCCGTCCGGGGCCGTGCGCCCCCGTCTCGTCGGGGGCGCACCGAGTGTCAGGCACGTCGTCGGCAGTTCAGATAGAGCTGGATCTCGGGTGGTACGTCCGTGCTGGCCGGGGCGTACGCGTGCGAGTCCTCCCCGGCGATCTCGAAGCCCGCATCGCGTACGACCTGTCGAAGTTCGTCCCGCAGATAACCGGATACCCGGACCGAGTTGCCGAGGAACGGGATGGCGAAGTCGTCGACGTCCGCCTCGACCATGCCAAGGCCCAGCAGCCCCCCGGGTCTCAGCACGGCGTGCAGGGCGCGCAGCGCGTACGGGATCTCCGGGCGGGGCAGCAGCAGCAGCGAGAAGTACGCGGCGATGCCGTCGAACGGGCCCAGCTCCCGGGAGCCCCCGGGGCCGTAGCGGCCGCCCACCCGCAGGTCGACGATGTCCACCTGCTGGAAGTCGGCACCCGGCACATTGTCCCGGGCCAGCTTCAGCATCCCGGGGGAGATGTCGATGCCGGTCACCCGGTGCCCGGCCGCGGTCAGCTGATGGGCCGTGGGCAGCCCCGTACCGCAGCCGACGTCGAGCACGCGGGAGCCGGGCGGAAGCGTTTCGGCCAGCCACTGACCGGCCGTGACCTGGCCTTCCTTATGGGGGAAGGCGTCGTCGTAGCGCTCGCCTATCGCGTCGAACGCCTCTGCCTGACCGCTGCGGTCGAGCGCCAGGCGGTCGAAGTCCGCATAACCCGCATAGCCGTCGCCGTAGTCGTCCTCACCGCTCACGACTCCCGCCCCTCCTGTGACATTGCGTCAGTTCGTGCGCATCGTCCGTGAGTTGCGCCTCTGTCCTGTTTCCCGCATGTGCAGTGTTCCGGACGACGATCCTACGTTTGAAACACCGGGACACAGCAAGAGGTTCAGGACCTTGAGTGCGCGGACGTACGCCCCCTGTCGATACGGTCCCAGTCCGCCGGGAGGACGGGTACCGTCCACGACGGGTCCGGACGCCACTCCTCCCACCCCTCCCGGAACGGCGCGTCCCAGGATTCGATGAGCCGCACGGCGGCCCGGCCCGCCGCCCGTACCCGCTCGGCCTGCTCACCGGGCATCAGACCGGCCCGCTGCGCCTGCCCGAACTCGTCCTCGTCCTTCCATTCCCAGCTGCGGTCCGGGTAGACCGCGATGTCCAGGAAGTGGTCCTCGGAGTCCACCCCGCCGCTCCAGCGGGCCAGCGGCTCCTCCAGGTTCACGTACCAGTTCTTGAACTGCCAGCCCGGATCCCAGAACAGCCACACCGACCAGGGCTCACCGGGCCGGGCGAGCTTGAGCACCCCGGTGCCGAACCACTGGGACAGCGCGGTGGTGCGCGGCTTGGTGTAGCGCGTGGACAGCGGCTCGCGGTGCACCTGCGTACCGTCGGCGAGCTGCGGCTTGACGCACGCCGTACCGGGCGCGAGCCAGACGGCCAGCACGTCCGGGGTGTCCCGGACGACGGTCACCGGACGGCAGATGTGGATGGCGTCGGAGGCGTTGGCGCGATAACGCCAGAGGATGTGGTCCCCTGGCGCCCATCGGGCGCCGCCCGCCGTTCCCGTCGTCTCCACGATGTCCGCTGTCATGAGCAGATCTTAGGTGCGACCGGGCCGCCGTGCCGTGACCTATGCCGCACGCACAGTACAACAGGGGCTTACGGACGCGTCATCCGCAGCACGTCCAGCGCCTCGTCCAACTGCTCCCGGGTCAGCAGCCCGCGCTCCACGTAGCCCGACTCCAGCACCACCTCGCGGATGGTCTTCCGCTCCGCCAGGGACTTCTTGGCGACCTTCGCGGCCTCCTCGTAGCCGAGGTAGCGGTTGAGCGGGGTGACGACGGACGGCGAGGACTCGGCGTACTCCCGGGCGCGCTCCGCGTCGGCGGTGATCCCGTCGATGGTGCGGTCCGCCAGCAGCCGGGAGGCGCTGGTCAGCAGCCGGATCGACTCCAGCAGATTCTTGGCGATCACCGGGAGCATCACGTTCAGCTCGAAGTTCCCGGCGGCCCCGGCTGTGGCGACGGTCGTGTCATTGCCGGTGACCTGGGCCGCGACCATCAGGACCGCCTCGGGGATCACCGGGTTGACCTTCCCCGGCATGATCGACGAACCGGGCTGGAGGTCGGGCAGCGCGATCTCGGCGAGTCCGGTGCGCGGACCGGACGCCATCCAGCGCAGATCGTTGGCGATCTTGGTGAGGCCGACCGCGATGGTCCGCAGCTGACCGGACGTCTCCACCAGCCCGTCCCGGGCGCCCTGCGCCTCGAAGTGGTTCCGGGCCTCGGTCAGCGGCAGCCCGGTGGCCCGCGCCAGCTCGGCGATGACGGCGGCCGGGAAGCCGGGCGGGGTGTTGATGCCGGTGCCCACGGCGGTGCCGCCCAGCGGCAGTTCCGCCAGCCGGGGGAGCGAGGCGCGCAGCCGCTCCGCCCCGTACCGCACCTGCGCCGCGTAGCCGCCGAACTCCTGGCCCAGCGTCACCGGGGTGGCGTCCATCAGATGGGTACGCCCCGCCTTGACCACCTCGGCGAACTCGGCCTCCTTGCGCTCCAGCGCCGCCGCCAGGTGCTCCAGCGCCGGGATGAGGTCGGCGGTGACGGCGGCGGTGGCGGCGACGTGGATGGAGGACGGGAAGACGTCGTTGGAGGACTGGCTCGCGTTCACATGGTCGTTGGGGTGCACCGGGCGGCCGAGCCGCTCGGTGGCGAGCGTGGCCAGCACCTCGTTGGTGTTCATGTTGGACGAGGTGCCGGAGCCGGTCTGGAACACGTCCACCGGGAAGTGGTCGTCCCAGCGGCCCCCGGCGACCTCCGCGGCCGCCTCCGCGATCGCCGCCGCCATGTCCTTCTCCACCACGCCCAGCTCGGCGTTGACCAGCGCAGCCGCGGCCTTGATCCGGGCCAGCGCCTCAATGTGCGCCCGCTCCAGGCGCTGCCCGCTGATGGGGAAGTTCTCCACCGCGCGCTGGGTCTGGGCGCGCCATTTGGCGTGGGCGGGGACCCGTACCTCACCCATGGAGTCGTGCTCGGTCCGGTAGCTCTCTTCGGTCATCGTGACACCTCCGTCCAGGACAGCGCTGTCCTGCGGCGTCGTCTTCCCGCGCCGCCGAGGGCGCACCGGTGAGGTGGGTCACCGTACGGTCTCGGCGGTGCGCGGGGCCTCCACCTCACCGGTGCGCTTGAGCTTCTGCCAGGGCAGCAGGGCGCCGGTGGCCGCCGTCACGCACGAATGCAGCAGCACCAGATACATCAGCTGGCGGTAGACGATCTGCTGGAGCGGCAGGACGGCCAGCGCCCGGTACCGCTCCCGGTCCAGCCGGAAGGCGTACGCCGCCCCCAGCAGCTGTACGAGCAGCAGCGCGCACCACGCCGCGAGGGAGCGCACCGGGTCCACGAAGATCACCCCGTACAGCGTGAACAGGTCGATCAGCGGCGCGAACAGCGGCGTGACGATCTGGAAGAGCACCACCAGCGGCATCCCCACCCGCCCGAACCGCCCCGAAGGGCCCCGGTCGATCAGCGAGCGGCGGTGCTTCCACAGCGCCTGCATGGTGCCGTAGCTCCAGCGGTAGCGCTGCTTCCACAACTGGCCCAGCGTGCCCGGCGCCTCGGTCCAGGCGCGGGCGTGCTCCTGGTACACCACCCACCACCCGGCCCGGTGCAGCGCGATGGTGATGTCGGTGTCCTCGGCCAGGGTGTCGGCGCTCATGCCCCCGGCGTCCAGCAGCGCGCGGCGGCGGAAGGCGCCGATCGCGCCGGGGATGGTCGGCATGCAGCGCAGCAGGTCGTACATCCGCCGGTCGAGGTTGAAGCCCATCACGTACTCGATGTGCTGCCAGGCGCCGATCAGCCTGCGCCGGTTGCCGACCTTGGCGTTGCCCGCGACCGCGCCGACCCGGGGGTCGGCGAAGGGACGGACCAGCTCGCGGATGGTGGTGGGCTCGAAGACGGTGTCGCCGTCCATCATCACGATCAGCTCGTGGCGGGCGTTCGCGATGCCGTTGTTCAGCGCGGCGGGCTTGCCCGCGTTGGGCTGGCGCAGTACGCGTACGTTGGGCAGCCCCATCGCCTCCACGATGTCCGCCGTACCGTCAGTGGAACCGTCGTCCACCACCAGGATCTCGATCGGATGGGTGGAGGCGGACAGGGAGTTCAGGGTGTGGGCGATGCACTCCTTCTCGTTGTACGCGGGCACGATGACGCTCACCGGATCGGTCACCTCCTGCACCAGCGTGTAGCGGCGCCGGTCCCGGGTGCGGCGGTGCCACCAGGCGAGCCCCAGCATCAGCAGCAGCCGCCCGAACACGGCGATCCCGACGACCCCCAGCATCCCGATGAGCACCGGCAGCGCGTGCTGGGTGGCCAGCGCGGCCCAGATCAGCGTCCGGCCCTCCCACACCCGCAGGGCCGGGGCGGGATGGTTGGCGCTCTTGGCGTGGAGCGCGCCGGTGATGGTGGTGAAGGAGTAGCCGCGCGCCGCCATCCGGTCGATGTAGCGCTCCAGCGCCTGCACGGTCCGCGCGCGGTTGCCGCCCGCGTCGTGGAAGAGCACGGACGCGCCCTTCGTGCCGCGCGGGGTGGCGTTCTGGACGATCTCCTTGACCGGGGGCCGCCGCCAGTCCTCGCTGTCGGTGTCCACGAACGCGCTGACGTAGCCCTTGGCGCCCACATGCTGCTGGACCGGCCAGGTGCGGTCGTCCAGCGCGGAGACCTCCGAGGCGTACGGGGCCCGGAACAGCGAGCTGGTGACGCCCGCCGCGCCCGCCAGCGCCAGCTGTGACTGGGCCAGTTCGCGGTTCATCCGGTGCTTGTCCTGGTAGGACAGGTCGACATGGGAGAAGGTGTGGACGCCGATCTCATGCCCGGCGGCCACCATCTCGCGCACCAGCCCCGGGTGACGGACCACCATCTGGCCCAGTACGAAGAACGTCCCCGGGACGCGGTGCTTGTGCAGCACGGCGAGGATCTCCGGGGTCCAGCGCGGATCCGGGCCGTCGTCGAAGGTCAGGGCGATGGTCTTGGCGGGGATGGAGTGCTCGGTCGCCCTCCCCTTCCGGTCGAAAGTGATGACCGGCCCGCCGCTGCGCAGCCGCTCGGGGACGCTGCGGTACGAACGTGAGGCGTGCACCCGGGCGTCGTTGCCGATCTCGGCGTACAGATAGCCGTCCAGCAGCAGGGCGCAGACCAGTGCGAGCAGCGTGGCCAGCGCGAAGGCCATCCGGGTGCGGGCGCGCATCTTGAGGCGCCCCCGGAAGCGGGGCCTTCTGCCGCTCTTTCCCGTGGCCGGGAGTCCGCGGCCGCGCGGCCGGGGCAGCTTCAGCGGTCTGCCGCTCATGACACCCTGCTGCGGAACTGCGGGATGGCCTGCCAGTTGATGCCGCCGGGGGTGCTCGGGCCCCACACCGGGGTCTCGGGCTCGTTCGCCGGGGGCTTGGTGTTGCCGTTGCCGTTGCCGTTGCCGGGGTTCTGGGGGCGGTCGGGGCCGGGCTCGGTGGGCTTCGCGGGCGCGCCGGGCTTGCCGGGCTTGCCGGGCCTCCCCGCCGGGGGCTGCTTCACCGGATCGGGCGCCTGGCCTACCGGCTTGCGGGGCGGCTTGTGGGGCCCCGGGCGCGCGGGCGACGCGGCGGGCTCGTGGGGCCGCGCGTGATGCGGCGTACGGCCGGGCTGGTGGGCCCCGGGCCGCTGGTGCCGCGCGGCGTGGTGCCCGCCCGTGCGGCGGCCGGGGCGTGCGGCGTGCTCGCCGCGCCCCGCCCGCTCGCCGCGCGCCCCTGACGCGCGGTGCGACTGGGGCCTGTCTCTTA
>NZ_JBHWJI010000120.1:0-8293 GCF_042731515.1 Streptomyces sp. NPDC059850 | reverse complement strand
GCCCGGACCCCAGCGGTCCGGGCCGGGGCCCTGTCGTGCTCCGACCGGCCCAGCCCGCTCCCGCCTGCCCGCCCCCATCGGGTGAATCGGCGAGGCCGCCGAGTGTGCGTGCGCCGCTCCCGCGCGGTTGGCAGAACCATGACGCGCGGGGGCAGGCGCAGGAGGTGTCACCGGTGAGCGATGAGGAACCAGGCGGCGGCGGAGGCCGGAGCGGTCCCCGGGCCAGGGCCCGGCCGGACTATCTGCGGACGAAGACGATCGAGCAGTCCATCCAGGACACCGAGGAACCCGAGCACGCCCTCACCCGGTCGCTGTCCGCCCTGGACCTCACGGTCTTCGGCGTCGGCGTCATCATCGGCACCGGCATCTTCGTGCTCACCGGGGCCGTCGCCAAGGAGCAGGCGGGCCCGGCGACCGCGCTGGCCTTCGTGGTCGCGGGCGTGGTGTGCGCACTGGCCGCGCTGTGCTACGCCGAGTTCGCCTCGACCGTGCCGGTGGCCGGGTCCGCGTACACCTTCTCGTACGCCTCGCTCGGCGAACTGCCCGCCTGGATCATCGGCTGGGACCTGGTCCTGGAGTTCGCGCTCGGCACCGCCGTGGTCGCGGTCGGCTGGGCCGGGTACGTACGCTCGCTCCTGGACAACGCCGGGTGGCGGCTGCCCGCCGTGCTCTCCGGCCCGGACGAGGCGAGCGGCTTCACCTTCGACATCCTCGCCGCCGCCCTGGTGCTGGTGCTGACCGCGATCCTGGTCCTCGGCATGAAGCTGTCCGCGCGCGTCACCTCCGTGGTGGTGGCGGTGAAGGTGACCGTCGTCCTGCTCGTCATCATCGCGGGCTCCTTCTTCATCGACGCGGACAACTACCGGCCGTTCATCCCGGAGGCGCAGGGCACGCTCTCCGCCTCCGGGCTGCGGGCGCCGCTGATCCAGCTGATGGCCGGGTACGAGCCGACGACCTTCGGTGTCGCCGGGATCTTCACCGCCGCCGCCGTGGTCTTCTTCGCGTTCATCGGCTTCGACGTGGTGGCCACCGCGGCGGAGGAGACCAAGCACCCGCAGCACGACATGCCGCGCGGCATCCTCGGCTCGCTCTTCATCTGCACCGCGCTCTATGTCGCGGTGTCCATCGTGGTCACCGGCATGCAGAAGTACACCCGGCTGACGATCGACGCCCCGCTCGCCGACGCCTTCAAGGCGACCGGCCACCCCTTCTACGCGGGCCTCATCAGCTTCGGCGCCGCGGTCGGGCTCACCACCGTGTGCATGATCCTGCTGCTGGGCCAGACCCGGGTCTTCTTCGCGATGAGCCGCGACGGGCTGCTGCCGAGGTTCTTCGCCAAGGTGCATCCGCGGTTCGGCACCCCGTACCGCTCGACGGTCCTGCTGGGCGTCCTGATCGCGGTGGTCGCCGGGTTCACCAGCATCTCGGAACTGGCGGCCCTGGTGAACATCGGCACCCTCTTCGCGTTCGTCGTCGTCGCGCTCGGCGTCATCGTCCTCCGCCGCACCCGCCCCGACCTGCCGCGCGCCTTCCGCACGCCGTGGGTGCCGGTGCTGCCCGCCGTCTCCGTGGCGGCGTCGCTGTGGCTGATGGTGAATCTGCCCGCGGAGACCTGGCTGCGGTTCGGGGTGTGGATGGTGCTGGGCGTCGTCGTCTACGTCCTGTACGGGCGCGGGCACAGCCGGGTGACCCGGTCGGGCACCCGCCGCTGACGCGCCGTCCTGACGCCGCGTCTATCCCCGGACGGCGCGCGGGCCCACGACCTCCGCGCCCAGCGCCGTCACCCGTTCCCGCAGCTCCCGGTCGGCCGTGACCACCAGACAGGGCCGCTCCGCCTCGCGCGCGGCCGTCAGCTCCACGATCAGGTCGTCCGCGCTCCCCGGCGCCGCCTCCACCCGTACGCCCTCGACGGGCTCCACGCCGCGCGCCGCGCCCTCCACCACCAGGACGATGTCCAGCGGCGGTTGACGGGCCCAGTCGGGGACGCCCGTGCGCTCCGGGACGCCGCTCACCGCGACCGCGCCGAGCCGGTCGCGCAGCCGCTCGGCGGCCCCGTGCCGGTCGCGCCACCAGCCGTCCGGGACCGAGCCGACCACGTTTGCCGCGTCCACGATGACGAGCCCGCCGAGACTACTCATAGACCAGGCAAAATACTATGGGCGAGAGGGATCAGGTAGATCGACGCGGGAAGGTTGGCGGCGGGCCATGGCGTTGCGGTTGCTCCGCGGCAAGGACGGCAGGCTCACGGCCTACGCATTGGTGGCAGGCGGTGTCGCCCGCTGGACCGAAGAACGCCGGGGCGGGCCGGACTGGACGGGCCCCTGGCGGATCGAGGTCCCCGGGCTGTCCCGGCTGACGGCCGCTCAGGGGGCCGACGGCTACGCGCATCTCGTGGGGCTACGGAGCACGGAGGGCAAGGACGGGCCACAGGTCGACCTCGTCCACGCGACCCAGTTCCAGACCGGCCGCGCGCTCACCGCGTGGCACTCCCTGGGCACCCCGCACCCCAAGGACCGCGCCAAGGCGGAGCGGATCGGCGAACCGGCCGCGGCGGTGGACTCCACGGGCGCGCTCCGCGTCTTCGTCCGCAACGCCGGGGGCGGGGTGAGCGCGCGGCGGCAGGACCCCAAGAAGGGGACGTGGGACCGCTGGACCGACTGGAAGGGTACGGACGTCCTGGACGGGCTGTCGGCGGCCGTGACCGCCGACGGCCGTCTCGAACTGTTCGCACCGTCCTGGAAGGGCGTCGCGCTGCGCTGGCACCAGCCCACGCCCGGCGCCGCCCCGAAGCGGGCCGAGGACATACCCGCCGACGCCCAGCCGGATTCGGCGTCCGCGGTGGAGACCAGCCCCGGCACCGTCACCCACTACTGGCGCGACGTCCGCAGCGGTGAGGTCCTGGCCTGGCGGCCGGACGCCCCGGCCCCCGCGCCGCTGGGCGGGCTGACGGGTGCCGGGCCGGTCGCCGCGCTGCGCGCCCCGGTGGACGGCCACGACTGCACCGTCCTGGCCCACCGCGACGCCACCAGCGGACGGCTGGCCGTCGCCGCGTATCCGGCGGAGGACGAGGCGGCGGGCGTGTGGTGGACACCGTCCGGCGACCCCGGCGCCCAGCACCCGGCGCTCGCGCTGGACGGGCAGGGGCTGGTGGTCCTGGCCGCGCTCGGGCCGGACGGCGGTCTGCTGGTGGCGCGTCAGAAGACGGACGAGCGCGGTCTCGCGCTGCGCGCCTGGTCCCGCGTAGGGGAATGACACGGGCGCCGGGCGGGCCGTCAGCCCACCCGGCGCCCATGAACGGCGCGGCGTACGGTGTTACGCCGGGACGCTCGCGATTCCCGGGGCCAGGAACGGCTTCCCGTTCACCCGCTCCGAGACGCCCTCACGGTCCAGGTACGGCGTCAGACCGCCCAGGTGGAAGGGCCACCCGGCGCCGGTGATCAGGCACAGGTCGATGTCCTGCGCCTCGGCGACGACGTCCTCGTCCAGCATGATGCCGATCTCCTGCGCGACGGCGTCCAGCACCCGGGCGCGCACCTGCTCCTCCGTCAGGACGGTCTCGCCCTGCTGCAGCAGCGCGGCGACCTCGGGGTCCAGCTCCGGCTTGCCGGAGTCGTAGACGTAGAAGCCGCGCTTGCCCGCCTCGACCACGCGCTTGAGGTTCTCGGAGACCGTGAAGCGCTCCGGGAAGGCGCCGTGCAGCGTCTCGGAGACATGCAGGCCGATGGCCGGGCCGACCAGCTCCAGCAGCACCAGCGGGGACATCGGCAGCCCGAGCGGTTCGACCGCGCGCTCCGCGACGTCGACCGGGGTGCCCTCGTCGATGACGTTCTGGATCTCGCCCATGAAGCGGGTCAGGATCCGGTTGACGACGAACGCCGGGGCGTCCTTGACCAGGACGGCGGTCTTCTTCAGCTTCTTGGCCACCCCGAAGGCCGTGGCCAGCGACGCGTCATCGGTCTGCTCACCGCGGACGATCTCCAGCAGCGGCAGGATCGCGACCGGGTTGAAGAAGTGGAAGCCGACGACCCGCTCGGGGTGCTGGAGCTTCGACGCCATCTCGCTGATCGACAGCGAGGAGGTGTTGGTGGCGAGGATGGCGTGCTCCGGCACGACCGCCTCGACCTCGGCGAACACCTGCTGCTTGACGCCCATCTCCTCGAAGACGGCCTCGATGACGAAGTCGGCGTCCCCGAAGGCGGCGGCCTTGTCCAGCGAACCGGTCACCGCGGCCTTGAGCCGGTTGGCCTTGTCCTGGTTGATCCGGCCCTTGAGCAGCAGCTTGTCGATCTCGCCGTGGACGTAGCCCACGCCCTTGTCGACGCGCTCCTGGTCGATGTCGGTCAGTACGACCGGCACCTCAAGGCGGCGCGCGAACAGCAGCGCCAGCTGCGAGGCCATCAGCCCCGCGCCCACCACGCCGACCTTGGAGACCGGGCGGGCCAGCGACTTGTCCGGGGCTCCGGCCGGCCGCTTGGCGCGCTTCTGCACCAGGTTGAAGGCGTAGATGCCGCTGCGCAGCTCGTCGCCCATGATGAGGTCGGCGAGCGCCTTCTCCTCGGCCTCGTAGCCACGGGCGAGGTCGCCGTTGCGGGCCGCGTCGATGATCTCCAGCGCGCGGTACGCGGCCGGGGCCGCCCCGTGCACCTTGCTGTCGGCGATGGCGCGGCCGCGTACGACGGCCTCGTGCCAGGCGTCGCCGCGGTCGATCTCGGGCCGGGTGATCTCGATCTCGCCCCGCAGGACGGCCGCGGTCCAGATCAGCGACTGCTCCAGGAAGTCCGCGCCCTCGAAGATGGCGTCCGCGATCCCGAGTTCGTAGACCTGCTTGCCGCCCAGCTGCTTGTTCTGGTTCAGCGAGTTCTCGATGATCACCGAGACCGCGCGGTCCGCGCCGATCAGGTTCGGCAGCAGGGTGCAGCCGCCCCAGCCGGGCACCAGGCCGAGGAAGACCTCGGGCAGCGAGAACGCGGGCAGCGCGGCCGAGACGGTGCGGTAGGCGCAGTGCAGACCGACCTCGACACCGCCGCCCATCGCCGCGCCGTTGTAGTACGCGAAGGTGGGCACGGCGAGGGTGGACAGCCGCTTGAAGACGTCGTGGCCGCCCTTGCCGATGGCGAGCGCGTCCTCGTGGCGCTTCAGCAGCTCCACGCCCTTGAGGTCGGCGCCGACGGCGAAGATGAACGGCTTGCCGGTGACGCCGACACCGGTGATCTCGCCGTCCGCGGCCTCCTTCTCCACCTGGTCGATCGCCGCGTTCAGGTTGGCGAGCGAGGCCGGGCCGAAGGTGGTGGGCTTGGTGTGGTCGAGACCGTTGTCCAGGGTGATGAGGGCGAAGCGGCCCGCGTCCTGGGGGAGGTCGAGGTGACGGACGTGCGCCTGCGTCACGACCTCGTCAGGGAACAGCTCGGCCGCGCCCTTGAGAAGCTCTGCGGTGGTAGTCACTTGTTCCCCTCGAAGTGCGGGTTCTCCCAGATCACGGTGCCGCCCATGCCGAAGCCGATGCACATGGTGGTGATGCCGTAGCGGACTTCCGGCTGCTCCTCGAACTGCCGGGCCAGCTGCGTCATCAGGCGGACGCCGGAGGAGGCGAGCGGGTGGCCGAAGGCGATCGCGCCGCCGTACTGGTTGACGCGCGGGTCGTCGTCCGCGATGCCGTAGTGGTCCAGGAACGACAGGACCTGGACGGCGAAGGCCTCGTTGATCTCGAAGAGGCCGATGTCATCGATCGTCAGCCCGGCCTTGGCCAGGGCCTTGACGGTCGCCGGGACCGGGCCGTAGCCCATCACCTCGGGCTCGACGCCCGCGAAGGCGAACGACACCAGGCGCATCCGGACCGGCAGCTCCAGCTCCCGGGCGAAGTCCTCGGAGGCGATCAGGGAGGCGGTGGCGCCGTCGTTGAGCCCCGCGGAGTTGCCCGCGGTGACCCGGCCGTGCGGCCGGAACGGGGTCTTCAGCGTGGCCAGGTTCTCCAGCGTGGTGCCCGGGCGCATCGGCTCGTCGGAGGTCGCGAGCCCCCAGCCGGTCTCGCCGCCCTCGGGGGTGGTGCGGCGCACCGAGACCGGCACCAGGTCCTGCTGGATCTTGCCGTTGGCGTACGCCTTGGCGGCCTTCTCCTGGCTGCGCACCGCGAACTCGTCGGCGCGCTGCTTGGTGAGGTGCGGCAGCCGGTCGTGCAGGTTCTCGGCCGTCATGCCCATGAAGAGGGCCGACTCGTCGACCAGCTTCTCGGAGACGAACCGCGGGTTCGGGTCGACGCCCTCGCCCATCGGGTGGCGGCCCATGTGCTCCACGCCGCCCGCGACGACCGCGTCGTACGCGCCGAAGGCGATGGAGCCCGCGGTGGCGGTGACCGCGGTCATCGCACCGGCACACATCCGGTCGATCGAGTAGCCCGGGACGGACTGCGGCAGCCCGGCCAGGATGCCCGCGGTGCGGCCGATGGTCAGGCCCTGGTCCCCGATCTGGGTGGTCGCGGCGACGGCCACCTCGTCGATGCGCTCCGGCGGCAGATCCGGGTTGCGTCGCAGCAGCTCCCGGATGCACTTGACGACCAGATCGTCGGCGCGGGTCTCGTGGTAGATGCCCTTCGGGCCCGCCTTGCCGAACGGGGTACGGACGCCGTCGACGAAGACGACGTCCCTAGCGGTACGAGGCACGTTGGCTCTCCTCCAGGTGCGGGATGGCACTGCTGCGGGCACGCCATCGGCGCGCCTCCACACCCTCATGCTACTTATGAGTAACCACGCTGCCCAGTCTTCGCCGCCGTAGCGTCGAAGGTCACAGGTCAGGGCGGGGAGCCGAACGACAGAGGACCGGCGGCTCAGCCGCCGGTCCACGCGCGTCACATCACGCCGGAGGTCAGGTGGGCTCTGCCTCCAGAGCGCCGGTCAGGACCGCCGACACCTGGTCGATCTGCCAGGGACGGGCGCCATGAGCGGTGAGTACGTCCGCGACCGCGTCTGTCGTCGGCTCCGCCGGGGGCTCCCAGCACAGCCGCCGGACGGTGTCCGGGGCGATCAGGTTCTCCTGCGGCAGATTCAGCCGTTCGGCGAGCGACGTCACCGCCGCGCGGGCCGCCGAGAGCCGGGCCGCCGCCGCGGGGTCCTTGTCGGCCCAGGCGCGCGGCGGGGGCGGCCCTGCCACCGGCTGGCCGGGCTGCGGAAGTTCGGCCTCCGGCAGCTCCCGGGCCCGGTCCACCGCGGCCTGCCACTGCTCCAGCTGGCGGCGGCTCATCCGGTGGCCGAAGCCGCTGAGCGCGGACAGCGCCCGGGCGTTCACCGGCAGTGCCAGCGCGGCCTCCACGATCGCCGCGTCCCCCAGCACCTTGCCGGGCGATACGTCACGGCGCTGGGCGATCCGGTCCCGGGCCGTCCACAGCTCCCGCACCACGGCCATCTGCCGTCGTCGCCGGACCTTGTGCATCCCCGACGTACGTCGCCAGGGATCCTTGCGCGGCGGGGCGGGCGGGGCCGCGGCGATGGCCGCGAACTCCTGGTGCGCCCACTCCAGCTTCCCCTGCCGGGTCAGCTCCTCCTCCAGCGCGTCGCGCAGGTCGACCAGCAGCTCCACATCGAGCGCGGCGTAGTGCAGCCACGGCTCGGGGAGCGGGCGGGTCGACCAGTCGACGGCCGAATGACCCTTCTCCAGCGCGTAGCCGAGGATGTTCTCGACCATGGCGCCGAGCCCCACCCGGGCGAACCCGGCCAGCCGGCCCGCGAGTTCGGTGTCGAAGAGCCGGTCCGGGACCATGCCTATGTCACGCAGACACGGCAGATCCTGGGTCGCGGCGTGCAGCACCCACTCGGCGTCGGCGATGGCGGCGCCCAGACCCGACAGGTCGGGGCAGCCCACGGGGTCGATCAGTGCGGTCCCCGCTCCGGCCCGGCGCAGCTGGACCAGATAGGCCCGCTGTCCGTAGCGGTAGCCGGAGGCGCGCTCGGCGTCGACGGCGACGGGGCCGTGGCCCGCGGCGAAAGCCGCGACGACCTCGTCGAGCGCGTCCGGGCCGGCGATGACGGGCGGAATGCCCTCGCGCGGCTCCAGCAAGGGGACCGGCGCCGGGGGGAGGTCGTCCGGAGGAGCGCCCCCGGTGGTTCGCAGTGTCGTCTCTGCTGCGGTCTCTTGGGCGTCGGTCACCTGTCAAGGGTAGCTGTGTACGGCGCGTACACAGGCGCGCCGGGGCCGGACCGTGAGTGCCCCGTGGGCCCGGGGGGGGGGGGGGGGGGGGGCCCCCCGGGGGTCTCTGGGTTTTTGGGGGGGGCAGCGCGGCCGCGGCCAAGCCCGGCCCCGGGGC
>NZ_JBHWJI010000119.1:0-8731 GCF_042731515.1 Streptomyces sp. NPDC059850 | reverse complement strand
CTGCACCCCCGCTCCTCAAACGCCGGAGAGGCTGGAGCGTTGTGGGCAATCGTTCCGCCGGGGGGCACCTCCCAGCGGTAGCTGGGGGAGGAACGGGTGGGCACAACCCGGCCACCGGCCCGCACTCGGCGACGAAACCCCCGGGGCCCGGGGCAGCGCCCCCCGCGCGGCGGAGCCGCATATCGATGCTGCGGGAAGGGGCGGGGTGGGGGACAACTCCGGCCACCGGCCCGCACCCGGCCACGAAACCCCCGGCCCCGGCGGGGCTAGCTCAGGGCTGTGGCCACGTACTTGCGCCACTGCGCCGTGAACTCCGGCAGGCTGACGTCCAGCACATCCCGCAGCCCCGCCTCCACCGCCCCCTCCCGCCTCGGCGCGGCGCCCACCGCGCGGTAGAGGGCGACGAGCTTCCCCGCCCCCCACCGATCGGCGATCATCCGGCAGGCCAGCCACCCCTGCTCGTACGCCTCGGAGAGCCGGTCCGGGCGGCTACCGAAGCGGAAGGCATCGTCGGACGGGAGGGCCTTCGGGAGGCGGCCGCTCGCGACGGACTCGGAGAGTTCGGGGGCGACTTGGCGCGGCGTACGCCCGGGGGTGCGGTAGCCGGTCCAGTCGGCGAAGCCCTCGGAGAGCCACAGCGGGGTGGCCGCGGTGGTGGCGGCGCGGGTGGCGACATGGGCCGTCTCGTGGGTGATCACGACCTGACGGCCGAAGTCGCCAAGAGCGCGGTACGCGTCGGGGTTGACGATCACCCGGTCGGCGGGCGAGGAGTCGCTCGCCCCGCCCACCTCACCCGTGGTGACGGCCGCGATGCCCCGGTAGCCGCCCGCGGAGGCCCCCAGCAGGGCCGCCATCCGGTCCAGCGAGGCGGGCACCTCGACGACGACGCGCCCGGCCCAGGAGCCGGGCCAGACGCGGTCCAGGGCGGGCACGGCCCGGTCGGCGGTGGCGGCGACGCCGCGCAGCAGGCGGCGGTTCTGGCCGACGCCCAGGACGAGGCTGTGCTTGCCCCGGACGACGTCGACCCGGCCCTGGTCCCACAGCTGGTCGACGCCGCGCTTGCCGTCCACCCGGCCGTCGTCGTCGGCGACGAACCACCGCCCGCCGCGCTGCGCGAGCGTCAGGTACTGGGGGGCGACGACGGGCGCGGTGTCGTAACCGGCGAGCCGGTAGCGGAGTTCGACCTGGGCGGCGAGGCGGCGGCCGGTGCCGTCGGCGGGCCGGAAGCCGCCGGTGTGCACCAGCCGGTACGTCCAGGAGCGCAGCGGCACGGCGGACAGCCGCCGGAACACCCGCCGCTGCTCGGCCCGGTAGCCGTCCGAGCCACGGTCGACGGTGGCGAGGAAGGCGCCCGCGTCCCGGCTGCGGACCGCCGCGGCGCGCTGGTCGAGCATGCGCTGCACGGCGCGCCCGTCACGCCCCGCGGGGTCGTCGGGCGGCACGGACGTACCGCACGCGGTGAGCGCGGCCAGCGGCAGCGCCCACACCACCGGCAGACAGAGTGCCGCCCGCCATCGCCCCGATCTCCACCGACCCGTCACGCCATAGATCGTACGAGCCGCCGCCGCGCTTCAGACGCGCGTGATGGAAAAGATCGGCATCATGCCGACGGGGTCGTAGCGGACCGCCGCCCCCGGGTAGGGCGCGTGGATGACCTGCCCGCCCCCGGCGTACATCGCGACGTGCCCGGCGTCCGATCGGTAGACGACCAGGTCGCCGGGGCGGGCCTGGGAGAGCGGCACGTGCTGCCCGGTGTGGGCCTGGGCCTGGGAGGTGCGGGGGATCGCCACCCCGGCGCGGCGGTACGCCCACTGGGTCAGCCCGGAGCAGTCGAAGGCGGTGGGCCCGGCCTGGCCCCAGGCGTACGGCAGACCGAGCGCGGCCCGCGCCGCACCGAAGGCCGCCGCGGCGCGCGGCGAGGACGGCCCGGGACCGGTCGTTGCGTGCGCGCCACCAGAGGGCGCGCCGGGCACGCCGTGCGCCCCGTACCCGCGCCCATCTCCGGCGCGCGAGGCGCGTGCGTACGTCTCGTACTCCCCCGGCCGCAGCGCGCCCATCAGCCGTCGCGCGGTGGCCAGCTTGCGCTGGACCTCGCGCTTGTGGAGGGCGACGGCCCGGCAGCCGCGCTCCAGCTTCACCAGCTGCGCCGCGGCCTCGGTGCGCTGCTGCCGCAGGGTGCGCTGGGCGCGCGCCAGGACCCGTAGCTGACCGGCCTGGCGGCTGCTGATGCGGTCCAGCATGGCGGCCTGGTCGAGGTAGTGGGCCGGGTCGGAGGAGAGCAGGAGCGCGAGACCGGGGTCGAAGCCGCCGGTGCGGTATTGCCCGCCCGCGATCGCGCCGAGCGCCACCCGCATCCGGTTGACCCGCTCCTGGCCACGGGCCGCCCGGTCCTGGAGCCGGTCGACCTGGCGGCGCAGCCGGTGGGTGCGGGTGCTGGCCGCGTTGTAGCGCTCGGTGGCCCGCTCCGCCTGCTCGTAGAGCCGGTCGATCCGGTCGGCGGCGGTCCGGGCCGAGGAGTGGCCCACCGAGGTGGTGTCGTGGGGCTCGGCCCCGGCCGGGGCGGCCAGCGCGGCGCCGGTGGCGGCGGCCGCCGAGGCGGCGGTGAGGACGACGGTGGCCCGGACGGGCCCGGGTTTCGAGATGCGGCGAGAGGACGCCATGGGAGCCGCACTCCCTTCCGCGGAGTCGGTGAGGAACTGCGCGCAGACAGTAGCGGCGCGACCACCCCGGGTCCAAAGCCGATCGCGGGCACACAAACTGACGCCCCGCCGGAGACCGCAGGTCACCGACGGGGCGGGAGTCGTGGGGAGTTGTACCGATTCGCCCGAACGGACGTCAGATCCGCACGCCGAACTGGAACGGCATGTTGTCCATCGACTCGAAGCGCACATTGGCGCCGGGCTTGGGCGCGTGCAGCACCTGCCCGTTGCCCGCGTACAGGCCTATGTGGTGCAGGTCGCTGTAGAACATCACCAGGTCGCCGGGCTTCAGCTCGCCGCGGCCGATCTGGGTACCGGCGTTGGCCTGGTCCTGGGAGATGCGCGGCAGCTGGACCCCGGCCTGCTGGTACGCCCAGCCGGTGAGGCCGGAGCAGTCGAAGGAGGACGGGCCGGTCGCGCCCCAGACGTACGGGGAGCCGATCTTGGTCTTGGCGGCGGCCAGCGCGGCGGCGGCACGCTGCGAGTCGGGCACGTCGCTGCCCAGGTCGACCCGGCTGCTGGCGCGGTTGGCGCGCTCGCGCTCTTCCTCCGCCAGCTTGGCGCGCTCCTGCTCGGTGAGGGTGTTGAGCAGATTGCGGGCCTTGGTGAGCTTGCCCTGGATCTGCTTCTTCTTGTCACCCAGGGCCTTCCGGGTGTCCGCCAGGTCCTGCAGCTTGGTGGACGCCTCTTCGCGCTGCTGCTTGAGCGTGCGCTGCTTGTCGGCGATCTTCCGCAGCGACTCGGCCTGCTTGCCGCTGACCTGGTCGAGGGTGGACGCCTTGTCGAGGTAGGTGTCCGGGTCGGAGGAGAGGATCAGCTGTACGGAGGGGTCGATACCGCCGGTGCGGTACTGGGCGGTGGCCATCGAGCCCAGGCCGTCGCGCAGCTTGTTCAGGTCCTCCTGACCGCGCGCCACGTTGTCCTGGAGGTCGCCGACCTGCTGCTCCAGCTTCTCCTGCTTCTCCTTGGCGCCGTTGTACTTCTCGGTCGCCTGCTCCGCCTCTTCGTAGAGTTTGTCGACCTGCTCCTTGACGTCCTTCTTGTCCTGCTTCGGAGCGGCCTGGGCGGCCTGGGACGTGAGCGCGACGGCGGCTGCGGCGGTCGCCGTGAGTACGGTTACCCGAGTGCGGCTCGGCTGCTTGGGTCGACGGTGGGACGCCACGAAGGCGATCTCCTTCTTCCTCCGGCCGCCTACCGGGGGGTGGAAAGCGACCCCGGCTCCACGGATACGCCGCGGACTCGACGGTACCCCCGCTGTCACCCCGGATGGGTGATCTACCGCGCGAAGGTTCGAGCCGACATTAGTGACCCTGCCGTGATCCGTTCAAATCCCGACGACGAAAAAATTGGCCACAGACGCATCTTTTACAAACATCGCACGGGCAGTGACGGTCATTTGACGCTGTGCTGATGCTGAGCGACGGTCAGGTACCCGGGTCAGGTGCGCGCAAGCCGCTTGAGCAACAAGGCGGATGCCACGGGGCGCGCTCCGGCGCGCGCGACCCCGTCCGCGACCTCCCGGTCGGTCGACACGACGACCACCGGACGGCCCGGCGGCTCGGCCCGCACCAGCTGCCGGATCAGCTCGTCCGCCGTCACGCCGGGCTTGCTGAACAGCACCCGTACGCCGCGCGGCGGCGCCAGCAGCACCGGAGCCGCCAGCTCAGCGCCGTCGAAGACACACGTCATCTCCGCGCCGGTCTGCGCCGCGAGCACCGCGAGGCCGCCCAGCAGCCGCAGCCGCTGCTTCTCCAACGGCATCGTCGGATAGCCGGTCTTGGTGACGTTGTAGCCGTCCACGACCAGATGCGCCTGCGGCAGCTCCAGCAACTGGTCCAGCAGCGCCGGATCCGTCTCCGACAGCGCCCTGGTCGCTATGTCCTTCGGCGTCATCTTCCCCGGCTCGACCGCGTCCACCGTGTCCGCCGGGTGCATCGACGCGGGCGGCAGCGCCAGTTCGCGGCGCAGTCCCTGGGCCGCGTCCAGCACCGTGTCCAGCAGCAGCCGCAGCCGCATGTCCTCCACGCTGCGGCCCTCGCGCACCGCCCGCCGGCTGGCCTCCAGCGCCGACTCCGCCTCCGAGAGCCGGGCCCGCAGCCGCCGCGCCTCGCCGTCGGCGGCCGCCTGCCGCGTCGCGGCCTCCGAGCGCACGGTCTCCAGCTCGCCCTCGGCCTTGCGCAGCGCCGCCGCCCCGCGCTTCACATCGCTCTGCGCACTGCGCAGCTTGCGCTGCACCGAGTCCGTTTCCTTACGGGCCGCGTCCAGCTCGGCGCGGATCCGTTCCGTTTCCTTACGTGACGCCGCGCGGGCGGCGGCCAGCTCCTCGCGCAGCCGGTGCAGCTCGCGCTCCGCCTCCTCACCGGCCCGCTCGGCCGAGGCCCGCTGGGCCTCCTCGCCCGCCGCCTCGACCAGCTTCACCCAGCCCACCGGGCGCAGCACGTACGCCACCGCCGCCACGTCCACCGGATCGGCGGCCGCGGGCGGCGAACCGCCCTCGATGGCCTCGGCCAGCTCGGTCTGGGTCTCGCGCAGCCGCTGCCCGATCCGCTGCCGGAAGACGGGGTCGCTCTCCACCGCGGCGGCCATCGCGTTCCCCGCGAACTTCGCGCGCCGGTTCGGGGTGAACCGGGCGTACTGCCGCAGCTGGGGTGGCAGTTCGGTGACCGTCAGCCCACCGAACGCGTCGGCGACCAGCGCCACCACGCGCCGCCGCACCCCTTCCGGCAGGGGGCGGTCCAGCGCCTCGGCGACGCCCTCGGCGTCACCGGCCGTCCCGGGCCCGCCCGTCCGGTCCACGACCTTCTCCTCGCTCCGTCTCTCAGGCCTGCTCTCAGGCCTTCGCGTTCGTGCTCGGCCGGTCCACCAGCTCGATCTGGTCGACCGCGTTGCACCAGCGACAACGCACTGACTCAATGGTCTCACTGACCACATCGCGCTCCTCGACCCGAGCCTCCCCGGCCAGGTCCAGATGCACGAACTCCACCGCCTTCGTCGAGCGGGTCACATCGAAACGGGTGAGGTTGCCGCACAGCGTGCAGCGCCAGCGGGTCTCGGCTGTCGGCGTGGGAACGGCCATGGTGTCGCGTCCTCGCTTCTCGGCTCATCGGCGTCCTGTAACCCTACGGCCTGAGGCCCGGGCGGTGTCGGGCCCGTACCCGCCCCTGGGCGGCGGCGAGGCGCTCTGTGCAGGTTGTGCCGGGTACGCGATGATCTGCCCATGATCGAGAAGTCGGCGGGGTCCGGCCGTCCCGTGATGACGTACGCCCTCATCATCACCTGCTGCCTGATCTTCGTCCTCGGACCGGCCTCCGGCCTCGACCCCCGCTACGGCTCCGGCGGGGACCTTCTCCAGGCCCAGACCTCGTACTTCGAGCGCTGGGGAGTCGTCCCCAGCGCCCTGTGGAGCGGCACCCCCGCCGAGCCGCTGACCCCGCTGACCGCGCTCTTCGTCCACGGCAACTGGCTGCATCTCCTCGGCAACATGCTGTTTCTCTACGTCTTCGGGGCGATGACCGAGGAGCGCATGGGACGTACGCACTTCGCGCTTTTCTACCTGGGCACCGGCTATCTCGCCCTCCTCGGCTACGCCGTCGCCCACGCCTCCTCGCCGCAGACGCTGGTCGGCGCCTCCGGTGCCATCTCCGGCGTCCTCGGCGCCTTCCTCTGGCTCTTTCCACGCGCCCGGGTGACCAGCCTGTTCCCGTTCCTCTTCTTCCTCCCGCTGCGCTTTCCCGCCTGGGCCGTGCTGATCTTCTGGGTCACCCTCCAGTGGCTCGCCGCCCGCCAGGCCGACGCCCGCCCCGGGGTGGCCTACCTCGCCCACCTCGTGGGCTTCACCCTCGGTTTTCTCTACGCGTGGGCCCGCTTCGGGCGGCCGGATAGAGTGGGCGGCGCAGCGAGGCCCAGCGAGGGAGAAAGCCAGCCGTGATCACTTCGATCGTGCTCATCAAGACCAGCGTGGACCGGATCCCGGAGACCGCCGAGAAGATCGCCGCGCTGGAGGGCGTGAGCGAGGTCTACTCGGTCACCGGCGCGCACGATCTGATCGCGATGGTGCGGGTGGCCCGCCATGACGACCTCGCGGACATCATCACGGGCCAGATCAGCAAGCTGCCGGGGGTGGCCTCCACCGAGACCCACATCGCCTTCCGCACGTACTCCCAGCACGACCTGGAAGCGGCCTTCGCGATCGGCCTGGACAGCTAGTTCCTTCTAGGAGACCGGCACGCAGCGGCCGTCCTCCGTGCGGTAGTCCCACCGCGCGCCGTCCCGGACCAGCTCCTTCACGGCCCGTACGAAGCGCTCCACATGCTCGTCCGGCGTGCCCGCGCCGAAGCTGACCCGGATCGCGTTCAGCGCGCGCTCGCCCGGGGCGGCCTCGGGCGCGCCGCACTCCCCCGGCTCGTCGGGCTCGCTGTCCAGCAGGGTCCGCAGCAGCGGGTGCGCGCAGAACAGCCCGTCCCGGACGCCGATCCCGTACTCGGCGGAGAGCGCCGCCGCGAAGTGCGAGCTGTTCCAGCCGTCCACCACGAACGACAGCACGCCCACACGCGGCGCGTCGTCGCCGAACAGCGACAGCAGCCGCACCTCCGGCACCTCCGCCAGCCCCTCCCGCACCTTCGCGATCAGCTGCCGCTCCCGCGCCACCAGGCCGTCGAACCCGGCCTCGGACAGCGCCTTGCAGGCCGAGGCGATCGCGTACACCCCGATCACGTTCGGCGAACCGGCCTCGTGGCGCGCCGCGGTGGTGTGCCACTCGACGTCCACCCCGCCGTCGTCCCGGCGCGCGACCTTACGGCTGGCGCCGCCGCCCGCCAGGTACGGGCTCGCCTCGCGCAGCCAGTCGGCCCGGCCCGCCAGGACGCCCGCCCCGAACGGCGCGTACAGCTTGTGCCCCGAGAACGCCACCCAGTCGACGTCCGCCTCCGCGATGTCCACCGGGTGGTGCGGGGCCAGCTGCGCGGCGTCCAGGACGATACGGGCGCCGTGCGCGTGAGCCGCCCCGGCCAGCTCCCGTACGGGCCACAGCTCGCCCGTCACGTTCGACGCGCCCGTCACGCACACCAGCGCCGGGCCGCCGCCGTCCCGTCCGGCCAGGGCCTTCTCCAGCGTCTCCACGGCCTCCCGGGGCGAGCGCGGCGCGCTCAGGTAGGTCGCCCGGGTGTCCTCCCGCCGCTCCCAGGGCAGCAGCGAGGCGTGGTGCTCGGTCTCGAACACGAACACCTCGGTGCCGGTCGGCAGCGCGGCGGCCAGCAGGTTGAGCGAATCGGTGGTCGAGCGGGTGAAGACCACCTGGTCGTCCTCCCGGCACCCCAGGAACGCCGCGACCTCCTTGCGGCTGCTCTCGAAGAGGTCCGTCGACAGCTGCGAGAGGTAACCCGCCCCACGGTGGACGCTCCCGTAGTACGGGGCGTAGGCGGCGACGTCGTCCCACACCCTGCGCAGGGCGGGCGCGCTGGCCGCGTAGTCGAGCGCGGCGTAGGTGACCTCGCCGCCGGTGACCAGCGGCACGGTGACATCGCTGCCGAGGACGGGGAGCAGGGCGGGGGTCTCGACTGCAGAAGGGCATGCGGACATGGCGAATTCTCCCGAGGGGCGTGCGAGGGGTGTGCGAGCATGCGGAACTCGCTCAACGCGCGGGCGGGTGTGATACACGGTGGCTCCGCGCGGAGCTGGGGGAAAACGGGGCGCTGCGGCCCTAGCGCATTCGCTGCGTCACGGAAGAACTCCCTCGACCACCAGGACCCCTAGTGCGAGGGGTCCGCGCTTGCCGCACGCCTCGCTGCGTGCGGCCTGGTCATCACCCGGGGCACCCCGCCACGGACGGAGGGTTGCCGGACAGCGGGCCGGGGCCGAAGTCGCTGTCGCTCGTGACCTGGGGCGAGTATGCCATGCCGCCCCGCGAAGCCCCCCGCCCGTCCGCATGCTGGAATTGCCCCCACCCCGCCCCTTCCCGAAACCGAGGGCTCCGCCCCCGGACCCCCGCCGGGGCTCCGCCCCGGACCCCATTGCGGGGCTCCGCCCCTGCACCC
>NZ_JBHWJI010000118.1:0-9582 GCF_042731515.1 Streptomyces sp. NPDC059850 | reverse complement strand
CCGTTCGGGCCGAGCAGGGAGAAGATCGTTCCCTCGGGGACGGCCAGGTCGATGCCGTCGAGGACCTTCTTCTCGCCGTAGGACTTGCGCAGCCCGTTCGCCGCGATGGCCAAGCTGGTCATGATGGACGCTCCTCGGGGGCTGCGGGTCAGAGGCTGCGGGCGGTGATGTCGCCGTAGGCGGTGGTCGCGTGGATGGTCAGGTCGGTGGCGCCGCCGGGGTTCCCCAGGGCGTTGTGGATCCGGCCGTACGAGGTGCCCGCGTCCAGTGAGGCGGAGACTCCACGGGCGGCGGCGACCGAGATCTCGCCGTGCTCGGTGCGCAGGGTGACCGTGCCGCGCATGGCCTCATCGATCCGGATGTCGCCCTTTCCGGCGCTGATCTGCGCGGGGCCGCCCAGGCGGCCGACCGAGACATCACCGGCGAGGACGGAGAGGCGGGCGCTCGCGGCCTCGTCCAGCTTGACCGAGCCGTGGGCGCTTTCGAGGGCGACGTCACCGAGCCGTCCGACGCCCCGGAGTTCGGCGCTGGCCGCCTTCACCTCGACCCGGGAATCGGCGGGCAGCTGGACCGTCACCTCGATGGATCCGGAGGGGCCGAGGTACTGGTTCTTCGCCGTGGCCTCGATCCGCAGGACGCCGTCGCTGTAGCTGACCTCGGTCTGCTCAGCCACCTTCACATCGCGGCTCTTCGAGGCGTCGGCGGGCAGCACCTCGACCGTGGTGTCGGCCCGGTCGGCGGCGATGAACCGGACGTGGCCCGCGGGGATGCCGAGGACGACGGAGATCGGGGTGGGGGTGTCGAAGGTGTGCATCGTGCCCTCCTGGGCTTCGTTGTTCCCGCTGTTTCCGAACAATGGAAAAGCTACGTTGCTTTCCACTATCCGGCAACAACTTCGTTGCACCAGAACAGCATCATCGCAGCTAGAACCTAGGATTTCGTTGCAACAGCTCTGAATTCAACGCAACGAAAGATCATCTGCGTGTTGCAATGGATGAGACGGGGCAGCTACTCTGGTACGCGTCACAGAGCACAGAGGAGGGCGCGCGATGCCGGGAGGCAGGCTCACCCAGCAGGAACGCCAGCAGATCTCGCTGGGGCTGGCCGACGGAATCGCCTACGCGGAGATCGCCAGGCGTCTCGATCGTCCGACCTCGACCATCACGCGCGAGGTGATGCGCAACGGCGGCCCCACCGCCTACCGCGCCGACCTGGCCCACCGCGCCACCGAGCGCCGCGCGGCCCGCCGCAAGCAGGCCGCGCCCCGGGATCCACAGGCGCCACCGCAGGCCCATGGCCGCGACGCCGAGGCCGTGCGCGAGTACGAGGAGGCGTTCACGACCGTCCTCATGCACACGGGCCTGCCCAAGATGACGTCCCGGGTGCTGGCCTGCCTCTACATCACCGACACGGGCAGCCTCACCGCGTCCGACCTCGCCCAGCGCCTCCAGGTCAGCCCGGCCTCCATCTCCAAGGCGATCACCTTCCTGGAGAGCCAGGGCCTCGTCCGCCGGGAACGCGACGACCGCCGCCGCGAGCGCTACGTCGTGGACGACGACATCTGGTACCAGACGATCATGGCCAGCGCCCGGGCGAACGCCCCGCTGGTCGAGGTCGCGCGGCAGGGCGTCGGCATCCTCGGCCCCGACACCCCGGCCGCCCACCGCCTCGAAAGCATGGCCCGCTTTGTCGACTTCGTCAGCGAGACCATGGTCCGCGCCGCGCAGCAGGGCCGGGAAGTCCTCCACACCAAACCCAAACCGCCCTCGGACGGCGATGCCGGACCGAGGGCGGATCAGGGATAGACGTACGGGCCTGCCTACTCGTCCGAGAGCGTGAGGTCCGGTACGCGCCAGGCGGCGATCAGGAACGCCAGCAGCAGCACGGCGGCGCCGGTGAGGAACACGATCTGCAGGGAGCTGACGTAGCCCTCCAGGAACGGCTTGGCGACGCGCGCGTCGAGGGTGTGGAGGAAGGCCGAGTCCTCCAGGTTGACCTTGCCGCCGGGGCCGACGGCCGCCTTCAACGCCTCCGCGTTGGCGGGCTGTTCGGCGAGTTCGCGGTACGAGGGCTGCCGCAGCGCCTCGGTGAAGCGGTCGCCGATCCTCGGTCCCGCGAACGAGAAGAGGATGGAGACGAAGGCGGCGGCGCCGACCGTGCCGCCGTTGGAGCGGAAGAAGTTCACCCCGGCGGTCGCGGCGCCCATGTCCTTCCGGGGCACCTCGCTCTGCGCGAGGGTGGTCAGCGTCTGCATCGCCGCGCCGAGCCCCGCGCCCATGAACACCATGCCGAGCGAGACGTGCCACAGCGGGCTGTCCACGCTCAGCGTCGCGTAGACGACCATGGCGGCGGCGAACGAGCCGATGCCCGTGACCAGGTAGACCTTGAACCGCCCGGTCTTGGAGATCAGACGGCCGACCACGAGCGTGACCGTCAGGTTCGCCGCCACCGTGGGCAGCGTGGCGAGCCCGGCCCCGATCGGGCTCATGCCCTTCACCAGCTGCAAGTACAGCGGCAGCGTCGTCATCGCGCCGAACATGCCGATGCCGACGATGAAGTGCAGCGTCGTGCCGAGCCGGAAGGATTTGATACGGAACATCCGCGGCGGCAGCAGCGCCGCGTCCCCCATCCGCCGCTCCACCAGGACGAACGCGGCCAGGCCCAGCACCCCGATCACGTACATGGCCAGCGACAGCGGCGCACCCCAGCCCCAGCTGCGGCCCTGCTCCGCCACCGTGAGCAGCGGGACCAGACCGACGGCGAGCGCCGCCGCGCCGCCGTAGTCCAGGCGGTGCCGCACCGGGCGGTGCGGGACCAGGTGCAGCACCCGCAGGATCACGGTGACGGCCACGATCGCCAGCGGCACGTTGATCAGGAAGATCCAGCGCCAGCCGTCGATCCCCAGCAGGGTCTCCCGGCCCGCCAGCGCCCCGCCGACCAGCGGGCCGACGATGCTGGAGCCGCCGAAGACCGCCATGAAGTAGCCCTGGTAGCGGCCGCGTTCCCGGGGTGAGGTGATGTCGGCGACGATCGTCATGGCGAGCGACATCAGCCCGCCGCCGCCCAGGCCCTGGACCGCCCGGAACGCCGCCAGCTCGTACATCGAGGTGGCGATTCCGCACAGCAGCGAGCCGAGGGTGAACAGCCCGATCGCCCACAGATAGACCGGGCGGCGGCCGTGGATGTCGGAGAGCTTGCCGTACAGCGGCGTCGCGATGGTCGCGGTGATCAGGTAGGCCGTGGTCACCCAGGCCTGGGCGGTGAGGCCGTGGAGGTCGTCCGCGATGGTGCGCAGCGCGGACGACACCACGGTCCCGTCGAGCGCCCCCAGGAACATCCCGAGCACCAGACCCGACATGACGGTCGTGATCTGGCGGTGGGTGAGCCGTACGGGCGGGCCGTCCGCGTCGGGGGCCGGGCCCCGCTCGGTCGTGTCGGAGGTGGTCACGAGGAGGTCCGTCTCTTCCCGGGGGTCGCGTCGTACCGTTCGGCGTGCAGGGCGGGGTTATGCGGCGAGCTTCTCCAGATCGCCGACCGCGGTCTCGATGCCCGGCGTGGCCAGCATCGCCAGCCGTGCCGCGCGGGCGCGGGCGGTGATGGAGTCGTCGGCGAGGACCTCCCGGCAGACGGCGGCGATGCCCTCGGGGGTGGTGTCGGTGACGTGCCGTCCGATGCCCAGCTCCTCGACCCGGCGCGCGTTGGAGTGCTGGTCGCCGAACTGCGGCAGGACGGCCAGCGGGGTGGCGGTGCGCAGCGACTCACGGACGCTGTTGAAGCCGCCGTGGGTGAGGAAGACGTCGACGGACTCCAGCAGGATCGGCTGCGGCAGCCGCTCGGTGACGTGGACGTGCGGCGGGAGTCCTTCGGTGTCCAGGGGGACGCCCGAGGTGGTGAGGACGACGGTGCAGTCGTCCAGCCGCGACACGGCGTCGGCGATGGTGCGCAGCGTGGCCGTGGGATCCGGGAAGCCGGGCGGAAGCTCCGGACCTCCTTCGGCGGCCCCCATCATCTCCAGCATCTTCGGCATCGCGGTGCCGATGGCGCCGTACACCAGGGGCCGGTCGGTGGGGAGTTCGGCGACCCAGCGCGGGAGGACGGAGGCCCGCTCGACGTCCACGGTCTGCCGGTACGAGAACGTCGGGGGCAGGTTCCGGGCGAAGGTCAGCTCCGGCGGTACGCAGTCGACGCGCCCGTACGGGGCGATGGACAGCGGGTCGTCGTGGGTGGGCAGCCCGGCCTCCTCGCGGGTGGCGTTGAGGTACGGCAGCACATCGGCCGGGTCGACGATGTTCACGGCGCCGGAGGGGGTGGGCAGATGGGGTATGCCCAGCCGCTCGGCGATCAGGCAGGCGCCCATGTCCATGCCGTCGCGCAGGATGAGGTCGGGCTGGAACTCCTTCGCGGTCGGGAAGACGCTCTCCAGGGAGATCTTCGCACCGCCCCCGGCCATCCCGCGGAACATGAGCTTCCCCATCGCGGTGTGGAGCGCGGCCGTGTCGTCCGTGGGCAGCTTGGCCAGATCGGCGGAGTGCTCCTCCATCCGGGCGCGGGGGTCGAGGTCGGGCATGATGGTGCTCACGCGGACGTCATCGTCCTGGAAGACCGGTGCCAGGCTGGGGTTGGTGACCACCAGCACCTCGTGTCCGGCCGCGGCGAGCGCGCGGAGCAGGGGCAGCTGGGCGCGCCCGTGGGAGGCGCTGCCGGTTGTGGTGCACAGGACCCGCATGGGGTGAACCTTTCTGTCGGTCGGTTCGGTTACGTGGCCGGGCTGCGTCGCGTACGGCTCGGGGACGGGCTGCGTCGCGGACGGCTCAGCCCTGGGACGCCAGGGCGGGCGCGCGGCCGACGCCGTGCCACCGCAGCCCGGCCCGCTCGAGCCGGTCCGGGTCGAGGAGGTTGCGGAAGTCGTGGACGGTGGGTGTGGCGAGCCGAGCCGCGACGGCCTCCCAGTCGAGGTCCCGCAGCTGCGGCCACTCGGTGAGGACGACGCACGCGTCCGCACCGGCCGCCGCGTCCAGCGGGTCGTCCACGAGGGTGAGCAGATCGCTCAGGTCGGGGCGGGTGGTGCCCTGCAACGCCGGGTCGTAGGCGAGGAGTTCGGCGCCGCGCTCCCTGAGGAGCCGGGCGATCGCCAGGGCCGGTGAGTCGCGCAGGTCGGAGGTGCCCGCCTTGAAGGTCAGGCCGAGCAGGGCGAGCCGTACGCCGTGCAGCGAGCCGTCACCGGAGCCGTGTCCGGTCACGATGCGCTCGACCAGCCGGTGCTGGTGCTCGACGTTGGTCTCGATGGTGGCCCGCAGCAGCGGGAAGTCGACCCCGGCCTGCTGGCAGATCGTCAGCAGGGCGTGGGTGTCCTTGGGCAGGCAGGAGCCGCCCCAGCCGGGTCCTGGCCGCAGGAACGCGGGGCCGATGCGGGGGTCGTAGCCGATGCCGTCGGTGACGTCGCCGATGTCGGCGCCGAAGTGCTCGCAGAGGGTGGCCAGGTTGTTGGCGAAGGACAGCTTCATGGCCAGGAAGAAGTTGGCCGCGTACTTGGCGAGTTCGGCGCTGGCGGCGTCGGTCAGCACGACGGGCGCGTCCAGCGTGCCGTACAGGTCGGCCACGCGCTGACCGGCCTCCCGGTCCGCGGCGCCGATCACGATGCGGTCCGGGTGGAGGAAGTCGTGGACGGCCCGGCCCTCGCGGAGGAATTCCGGATTGCTCACCACCGTCACGTCCGGGCGGCCGAGCAGTTCCGCGACGCGCTCCGCCGTGCCGACGGGCACGGTGGACTTGTTGACCACCACGCTGTCCTGCGGCAGGACGGTACGGATCTCCCCGGCCACGGTCTCGACGGCGGCCAGGTCGGCCGCGCCACCGGCCCCCATGGGCGTCGGCAGGCAGAGGAACACGACGTCCGCGTCGGCCACGGCGGCCGCGGTGTCCTGGGTGAACTCCAGGTGGCCGGTGGCCACGGTGTCCCGGACGAGGTCCGGCAGGCCGGGTTCGAGGATGTCGACCTCCGCCCGCCGCAGCCGCTGGACCTTCTGGGAGTCGGCGTCCGCGCACACCACGTGGTGGCCGAGGGACGCCAGACAGGCGCCGGTGGTCAGTCCGACATAGCCGGTTCCGATGACGGCGACACGTCGTTCAGACACAGATGATCTCCCAACCCCATAAGTCATCGATCGTTGACTTATCGATCATCGTGCAGGTGCGTTCGGTGGAAAGTCAACAAGCGCTGACAACGATCGGTGACTTTGAGACAGTCGGCAGAGCCAGGAGGATGGGCGACCGGCGAACGGCCGTATCTGCGCGAGGAGCTATCGGGTGAACGAACCGAAGAACGACCGGACTTGCGGGGCAGCCGCCACGCCCGACTGCACGCCTGCGCGCAAGCGCAGCGCCGAGCGGACGCGCACCGCCCTGATGTCCGCCGCCGCCTTCCGTTTCGGCCGGTACGGCTACGACGGCACCAGCGTGCGCGACATCGCCGGGGACGTCGGAGTGGACGCGGCGCTGGTCTACCGGTACTTCGGCTCAAAGGAAGCGCTGTTCGAGCGGGTGTCGAGCAACTCCAAGGTGTTCGAGCCGCTGCTCGACGTCCCCCTGGACTGCGTCGCGGACTGGTTCAGCGCGCTGATCGCCGGGGAGCCCAAGGACGTCGACTTCCCCCACCCCGTGCTCACCGTGCTCCGCTCCTCCAGCCGCGACGAGGCCATCGGCCGACTGCGCGAGGAGATGACCGACATGTTCACCAGGCAGTTCGCCGCCCGGCTGGAGGGCCCGCACGCCGAGGTGCGGGCCGAGCTGCTGGTGGCGTGGGTGCTCGGCACCAGCCTGATGCGCGGCACGATCCAGACGCCCGCGCTGGCCTCGGCGGAGAACCAGGACGTCTTCGAGCAGTTCCTGCGGGCCGGGGTCGACGTGCTGATCAGCCCGGAGGCGGCGGACCTCAGTCGAGAAGCTGACCGCGGCGGCTCAGCAGAAACCGCTTGAAGGCGGCCACCGGAGGCGTGTCGGGGTGGCCGTCCAGCCAGGCCACGCCGATCTCACGGACCGCGCGCGGTGCCGTGACCGTCAGCTCCACGACCCCCGGGCGGGGCACCGCGGGCGGCGGCAGCAGCGCCACACCGAGCCCCGCGGCGACCAGGCCGCGCAGCGTCTCCGCCTCCTCCCCCTCGAACGCGATCTTCGGCGTGAAGCCCGCCTCCGCGCAGAGCGCGTCGGTGATCCGGCGCAGCCCGTATCCCGGTTCGAGGGTGACGAACAGCTCCGCCGACGCCTCGGCGAGCCGCACCCGGCGGCGTCCGGCCAGCCGGTGGTCGTACGGCACCACCAGCCGCAGCCGCTGCTCGTCCAGGCGGCGGGCGACCAGGTCGGGGGCGTCGGGGACGGGCGAGGTCAGACAGAGGTCGAGGCCGCCCTCGCGCATCCGCTCGATCATCGCCTGGCCGTAGTTCTGGACGAGCTGGAAGCGGACCCGGGGGTGGTCGACGCGGAAGCCGCGGATCAGACCGGGTACGGTCTCCGAGCCGAGCGTGTGCAGAAAGCCGAACGCGACGAGGCCCGCCGCCGGGTCCGCGTCGGCCCGCACCGTCTCGGCGGCCCGGTCCACCTCGGCCAGCGCCCGTTCCACCGAGCGCAGGAACGTGCGCCCTGCCGGGGTGAGCGCCACCGTACGGCCACGGCGGGCGAACAGCGCCACACCCAGGTCCTCCTCCAGCCGCACCATCGCCCGGCTGAGCGTCGACTGGGGCACGCCCAACTCCTGGGCGGCGCGGGTGACATGCTCATGCCGGGCGACGGCGGCGAACTGGGCGAGGCGGGGCGTCAGGGCGATCGCCCATGACTCATGCTCGGCCTCGACTGTCACCGGAATGTCGTTTTCGTTGCGGATGCGTGACATAAAGGGCCCTGACCTTTGCTCATGCAGCAGTGGATCGATTATCGCGATTCCGTGCATTGGACGCATCAAACCCCGCGTACGTACCTTCGAACCATGCCTCCCGCTGATACCGGGGCGTCCACCCACAGCCGCGTGGACGCCTCCGCACCGCCTGTCTCTTCTGCCCCCGAGCGCATGGCCCCCGGCCGCCCCGGCTACGTCCGGATGAGACTCGCGCTCTTCACGGCCGGACTCGCCACCTTCGCCCTGCTCTATTCGACGCAGGCGCTGCTCCCCGCGATCTCCGACGATCTGCACGTCCAGGCCGACGCCGCCAGCTGGAGCGTCTCGGCCGCCACCCTGGCGCTGGCGCTGGCGGTCGTCCCGCTGAGCGCCCTGTCCGAGCGGTTCGGCCGCCGCACGATGATGACCGCCTCGCTGACGGTCGCGGTCGCGGTCGCGCTGGTGGTGCCGTACGCCCCCGACCTGGGCTGGCTGATCGCGCTGCGCGCGGTCCAGGGCGCGGCGATCGCCGGAATCCCGGCCTCCGCGATGGCGTACCTCTCCGAGGAGGTCGAACCGCGGGCGCTGGTCGGCGCGATCGGGCTCTTCGTGGCGGGCAACAGCGTCGGCGGCATGAGCGGCCGTCTCATCACCGGCTGGGTCGCCGACGGCTACGGCTGGCGGATGGGGCTCGCGGCGGTCGGCGCCATGTCGCTGATCTGCGGCATCGCCTTCCGGCTGCTGATCCCCAAGGCCCGGAACTTCTCCCCCGCCGCGGTCAGCCCGCGGGCGCTGGCCCGCACCGTGTCCCGGCATCTGTCCGACCCGCTGCTGTGCCGCCTGTACGCCATCGGCGCGCTCTTCATGACCGTCTTCGGCGGCGTCTACACGGTGATCGGCTACCGGCTGGTGGACGAGCCCTTCGGGCTCTCGCAGAGCATGATCGGCTCGATCTTCCTGATCTACCTGGTGGGCACGGTCTCCTCCGCCGCCACCGGCAAGCTGGTCGGCCGCCTCGGCCGCCGTGGCGCCCTGTACGTCGCGGTCTCCATGACCGCCGCCGGGCTCCTGCTGAGCCTCGCCGACTCGCTGGTGTCCGTCCTGCTCGGGCTGGTCCTGATCACCGCGGGCTTCTTCGCGGGCCACGCCGCCGCCTCCTCGGCGGTCAGCCGCACCGCGAAGACGGGCCGGGCGCAGGCCGCCGCGCTCTACCAGACCGCGTACTACACCGGCAGCAGCGCGGGCGGCACGCTCGGCGCGATCGCCTTCCACTCGGGCGGCTGGACCGGCACCGTCGCCCTCGGCCTGCTGGCCGTCGCCGGTGCCACGGCCATCACCCTGTACGGGACGCGCAAGGCGAAGGCGGAGGCCCGGGCGATGTCCCCCGCCCCGGCCCACGCCTAACCCTCCCTCTGAGCCCGAAGGGGCCGCCCCGCCACTGTCCGGCGGGGCGGCCCCTTCACCTTTCCAGCCCTCTCAACCTGAAGAAGGCTTCAGGACTTCAGGCTGGCTTCAGGTTCGATTCGGCAACGTAGTGGATGTCGAAAGGGCGCGAGAGAGCCCCGCCGACGGAACGCACCACGCGATACGAACCGGAGGAACCGTCACCATGAAGGCCACCGCCAAGCGCACCCTCACCCCCCGCGCCATCGTCCTCGGCACGGCCGCCGCCATCGCCCTCATCGGCAGCACGGGCGCGGCGACCGCCTTCGCCG
>NZ_JBHWJI010000117.1:0-9975 GCF_042731515.1 Streptomyces sp. NPDC059850 | reverse complement strand
GTGAGTTTGATCCGGGGTTTTTCGGGATCAGTCCGCGTGAGGCGTTGGCGATGGATCCGCAGCAGCGGTTGCTGCTGGAGGTGTCGTGGGAGGTGTTGGAGCGGGCGGGCATTGACCCGACCTCGCTGCGCGGGAGCCGGACCGGCGTCTTCGCAGGCGCTATGTACCACGACTACTCCGAGGCCGTCGCCGCGGGAAGTTTGGTCTCGGGCCGCGTTTCCTACGCCCTTGGGCTCGAAGGTCCTTCGGTGACGGTGGATACGGCGTGTTCGTCGTCGTTGGTGGCGTTGCATTCCGCGGTGCAGGCGCTGCGGTCGGGCGAATGCTCACTGGCCTTGGCGGGTGGCGTGGCCGTCATGTCCACCCCCATCGCCTTCGTTCAGTTCTCGCGGCAGCGTGGTCTTGCTCCGGATGGTCGGTGCAAGTCGTTCGCGGCGGGTGCGGACGGTACGGCGTGGGCCGAGGGCGTCGGGCTGCTGTTGCTGGAGCGGTTGTCGGACGCGCGGGCGAACGGGCACCAGGTGCTGGCCGTGGTTCGCGGTGTCGCGGTGAACCAGGACGGTGCGTCGAATGGCATTACGGCGCCGAACGGCCCGTCGCAGCAGCGGGTGATCCGGCAGGCGCTGGCGAACGCCGGTGTGTCGGCGGCCGATGTGGACGTGGTGGAGGCGCATGGGACGGGTACGTCGCTGGGCGATCCGATCGAGGCGCAGGCGCTGATTGCCACGTATGGGCAGGGGCGGGACGAGGATCGTCCGTTGTGGTTGGGGTCGTTGAAGTCGAACATCGGGCATGCGCAGGCGGCTGCGGGTGTGGCTGGTGTGATCAAGATGGTGGAGTCGATGCGGCACGGTGTGCTGCCCAAGACCCTCCACATCGATGAGCCGTCGCCGAAGGTGGATTGGTCGGCGGGTGCGGTGGAGTTGCTGACGGAGGCGCGTGAGTGGCCGGAGCTGGACCGGCCCCGGCGGGCGGCGGTGTCGTCGTTCGGCATCAGCGGGACGAACGCGCATGTGGTGCTGGAGTCCGTCGAGGCCGAGGATGCTGAGCGCGCGGTGTCCAATGGCCCCGTGCCGTTGGTGGTGTCCGCGAAGTCTGCGGATGCGCTGGGTGCGCAGGTGGAGCAGCTGGGGGCGTATCTGGAGGCTCACCCGGGGGTGGGTCTGGCGGATGTGGCGTACTCGCTGGCGTCGTCGCGGGCGCAGTTTGATCACCGGGCGGTGGTGGTGGCGGAGTCCGCCGACGAGGCGCGGGACGCGCTGGCTGTCGTGCGTGGTGAGGACGTGAGTTCTGGCCGACTGGGTGTGCTGTTCACGGGCCAGGGCTCGCAGCGGATCGGGATGGGGCGCGGGCTGTACGCGTCGTATCCGGTGTTCGCGGAGACCTTCGACGAGGTCTGCGCGGCCGTGGATGGTCTGCTTGGGCGGTCGTTGAAGGACGTTGTGTTCGGCGAGTCCGAGCTGTTGGACCAGACCGGGTTTGCGCAGCCCGCACTCTTCGCCATCGAGGTGGCGCTCTTCCGCCTGGTCGAGTCGTGGGGTGTGCGGCCGGACTTCATTGCCGGGCATTCGATTGGCGAGGTCGCGGCGGCGTTTGTAGCGGGTGTGTGGTCGCTGGAGGATGCGGCGGCGCTGGTAGTGGCGCGAGGTCGGCTGATGCAGGCCCTGCCCGAGGGCGGCGTGATGGTCGCCGTCGAGGCCACCGAGGACGAAGTGGCCCCGCTGCTGACCGAGGGCGTGAGCATTGCGGCGATCAACGGTCCGGCATCGCTGGTGCTGTCCGGGGTCGAGGACGCGGTGATGGCGGTGGCCGGGCGTTTTGAGGGCCGCCGGGTGAAGAAGCTGCGGGTGTCGCACGCTTTCCACTCGCCGTTGATGGACGGGATGTTGGAGAACTTCCGCCAGGTCGTTGCCGGGCTGAGCTATGCCGCGCCGCGTCTGCCGGTGGTGTCGAACCTGACCGGTGAGCTGGCCGAGCCCGAGCGGTTGTGCTCGCCGGAGTACTGGGTCGAGCACGTACGCGGCACGGTCCGGTTCGCTGATGGGGCAGAGACCTTGCGGGGGCTGGGGGCGGCCATGTTCCTGGAGCTGGGCCCGGATGGTGTCCTGACCGCGATGGTGGGCGAGGGTGGTGTGCCGTCGCTGCGCCGCGATGTGGCCGATGAGCGCCGGGCGCTGCTCACCGCCGTAGGACGTCTGCACACGCGCGGTGTCCCGGTGGACTGGGAGGCGGTGTTCGCGGGCACGGGTGCGCGCCGCGTCGACTTGCCGACGTACCCCTTCCAGCGGCAGCGCTACTGGCTGATCCCGGACGAATCCTCGGGTGACCTTGCGCTGTCGGAGAGCCATCCGTTGCTCAGCTCGGTGGTGAGTGTCCCCGACTCGGGTGGTGTGGTGTGCAGTGGTCGGTTGTCGTTGGGTGTGCAGCCGTGGCTGGCTGATCACGCGGTGTCGGGTGTGGTGTTGTTGCCGGGTGCGGCGTTGGTGGAGTTGGCGGTCCGTGCTGGGGATGAGGTGGGTGCGGGGTCGTTGCGGGAGTTGGTGATCGAGGCTCCGTTGGTTCTGCCGGAGTCCGGCGCCGTACGCGTGCAGGTGTCGGTTGGCGGTCCGGAGGCCGATGGGGTGCGTTCCGTTGCGGTGTACTCGCGGGCCGACGACGCGGTGTCGGAGGCGCCGTGGACGCGCCATGCCAGCGGTCAGCTCGCGAGCCAGGCACCCGCCCCTGCCCGTTCCTTTGACGTCTGGCCGCCGGAGGGCGCGGAAGCCGTCGTCCTGGAGGGGTTCTACCAGGGACGGGTAGCGGCGGGATACGACTACGGGCCGGTGTTCCAGGGGTTGCGGTCGGTGTGGCGGCGTGGTGGTGAGGTGTTTGCCGAGGTTGCTTTGGGGGCGGAATCTGCGGGGGATGGGGCGGGGTTTGGGTTGCATCCGGCGTTGTTGGATGCGGCGTTGCATGCGGGGGCGTTTGTAGAGTCGGGTGAGTCTGGCGGGGACGGGGTGTTGCTGCCGTTCGCGTGGAATGGTGTGACGTTGCATGCGGCGGGTGCGTCGGTGCTCCGAGTGCGGTTGTCATCGGCGGGTGCGCAAGCACTGTCGTTGGAGATCGCTGATGGTGCGGGTGCGCCCGTGGCGTCGGTGGAGTCGTTGGCTCTGCGGGCCGTTGCTGATGAGCAGTTGAGGGCGGCGGCCGGGAGCGATGCGCTGTTCCGGGTGGAGTGGTCCCCGCTGCCGCCCCAGACGGAGACCGGGCCGGGACCGGTTGAGGCCGCGTCGGTGGTGCGGGCGCGGTCTGGTGTGGTGGGGGCCGAGGGAGTTCGTGGCCTGTGTGCCGAGGTGCTGGGCCAATTGCAGACGTTCCTGGCCTCTGAGGACTCCGGTCGTCTGGTGGTGGTCACCGAAGGTGCTGTGGGTGTGGAGCGCGATGCCGAGGTGGTGGATCCTGCGGGGGCGGCGGTGTGGGGGTTGGTGCGTTCCGCGCAGGCGGAGAACCCCGGCCGGGTGGTGTTGGTGGACATCGAGGGTGGTGAGCCGTCCGATGAGCTGATCGCGACCGTGCTGGCCTCGGACGAGCCACAGGTAGCGGTCCGAGCGGGGGCCGCATACGTACCCCGGCTCGTGGCCACTTCTGCCGCTTCCCCGCAGGGATCGTCGCTCGCACTCGCCCCCGAGGGCACGGTGTTGATCACCGGGGGAACGGGGACCCTGGGCGGAGCGGTCGCGCGGCATATGGTGGCGACCCACGGTGTACGGAGCCTCGTACTGACCAGCCGCCGAGGGCCGGTGGCGGACGGTGCGCAGGAACTGCGGGCCGAGCTGGAGGCCCTGGGCGCGCGGGTCGACATCGTCGCCTGCGATGCGGCCGACCGTGACTCCCTGCGCGAGCTGCTTGCGGGGGTTCCGGCGGATGCGCCGCTGACGGGGGTGGTGCATACGGCGGGTGTGCTCGATGACGGTGTGATCGGGAGCCTGTCGCCGGAGCGTCTGGACGCGGTGTTCCGACCGAAGGTCGATGCGGCGCTGATGCTGCACGAGCTGACCGCCGAGCTGGACCTGGACGCGTTCGTGCTGTTCTCCTCCGCGTCGGGACTGCTCGGTGGTCCGGGCCAGGGCAACTACTCGGCGGCGAATGCGTTCCTGGATGCCTTCGCGCAGTGGCGTCGGGCGCAGGGGCTGCCCGCCGTGTCCCTCGCCTGGGGTCTGTGGGGCCAGGCCACCGGGATGACCAGCGCCCTCGACCAGGCCGACCAGGCCCGGATGAACCGTGGCGGCGTACGGCCGCTGTTCACCGAAGAGGGCATGGCGCTGTTCGACGCCGGTCTGCACGCCCAGGAATCGGTGCTGGTGCCGGTGAAGTTCGATTTCACGGGCTTGGCGGAACAGGCCCGCGCCGGACAGCTACCGCCCATCATGAACGGACTGGTGCGCCAGCCACGCCGGGCTGCGGGCGGCGGTGCCACCACGAGCGAGCCTTTGGCGGACCGGCTCACGGCGCTGTCGGTCGAGGAACAGACGGCACGGTTGCTGGAGCTGGTCCGTGGAGAGATCGCCGTGGTGCTGGGGCACGCCGACGCGACGAATATCGCGGCGGGGCAGGCATTCAGCGAACTCGGCTTCGATTCACTCACCGCCGTGGAGCTGCGCAACCGACTGGCGGGGGCGACGGGAATCCGGCTGCCAGCCACGCTGATCTTCGACTATCCCTCACCTGCCGTTCTTGCCGAACACCTGCGAACGGAGCTGGTGCCGGAATCAGGCGTGAGTGACATTTCCGAGGTGGACGAGGCCGGACTGCGCCGTGTGCTGGCGACCGTACCGCTCCAGCGTTTCCAGGACCTGGGAGTGCTGGAAAAGCTGCTGCAGCTGACGAACACCGGGGTGGCGGCACACCAGGTTCGGGAGAACCAGTCGCATCTCATCGCGGATATGGACGTCGACAGCCTCATCGAACGGGCGATGGGCACCACCAACAACTGACCCCGTCGCGGGCTACGGAGGAACTGAAATGTCTGTGTCCGAGGAAAAGCTCATCACCGCCTTGCGCGCCTCGCTCATGGAGAACGAGCAGCTCAAGGAGGAGCGGGACCAAGCCCTGGCGGCCTCGGCCGAGCCCATCGCGATCGTTTCGATGGCCTGTCGGCTGCCCGGTGGCGTCTCCTCGCCCGAGCAACTCTGGCAGTTGGTGGCCGACGGCGGCGATGGCATCTCCTCGTTTCCGGTGAACCGTGGCTGGGACATCGACAACCTCTTCGACCCCACGCCTGGCGAGCCGGGCAAGTCATACGTCCGGGAGGGCGGATTCCTCCACGACGCGGGGGAGTTCGAGCCGGCGTTCTTCGGGATCAGTCCGCGTGAGGCGTTGGCGATGGATCCGCAGCAGCGGTTGCTGCTGGAGGTGTCGTGGGAGGTGCTGGAGCGGGCTGGTGTCGATCCCACCGAGTTGAAGGGCAGCCGGACCGGCGTCTTCGCCGGTGCCATGTACCACGACTACGAAGCGGCGGCAGCGGCAGGGAGCCTGGTCTCGGGCCGGGTGGCGTACACGTTCGGCTTTGAGGGCCCGGCGGTGACGGTGGATACGGCGTGTTCGTCGTCGTTGGTGGCGATGCATTCCGCGGTGCAGGCGCTGCGGTCGGGTGAGTGTTCGCTGGCGCTGGCCGGTGGTGTCGCGGTGATGGCGACGCCGGGGAGTTTTGTCGAGTTTTCGCGGCAGCGTGGTCTTGCTCCGGATGGTCGGTGCAAGTCGTTCGCGGCGGGTGCGGATGGTACGGCGTGGGCCGAGGGTGCTGGGCTGCTGTTGCTGGAGCGGTTGTCGGACGCGCGGGCGAACGGGCACCAGGTGCTGGCCGTGGTGCGCGGTGTCGCGGTGAATCAGGATGGTGCGTCGAATGGCATTACGGCGCCGAACGGCCCGTCGCAGCAGCGAGTGATCCGGCAGGCCCTCGCCAATGCCCGACTGACAGCCACGGACATCGATGCGGTGGAGGCGCATGGGACGGGTACGTCGCTGGGGGACCCGATCGAGGCGCAGGCGCTGCTGGCGACGTACGGGCAGGAGCGGGCCGAGGGCCGTCCGTTGTGGTTGGGGTCGTTGAAGTCGAACATCGGGCATGCGCAGGCGGCTGCGGGTGTGGCTGGTGTGATCAAGATGGTGGAGGCGATGCGGCGGGGTGTGTTGCCGAAGACTCTGCATGTGGATGAGCCGTCGCCGCAGGTGGATTGGTCGGCGGGTGCGGTGGAGCTGCTGACGGAGGCGCGTGAGTGGCCGGAGGTGGATCGGCCTCGGCGTGCGGCGGTGTCGTCGTTCGGTATCAGCGGGACCAATGCGCATGTGGTGCTGGAGTCCGTCGAGGACGAGGCTGCTGAGCCTGCGGTGTCCGACGGCCCTGTGCCGTTGGTGGTGTCCGCGAAGACCGCCGATGCGCTGGGTGCGCAGGCGGAGCGGCTGGGGGCGTATCTGGAGGCTCACCCGGGGGTGGGTCTGGCGGATGTGGCGTTCTCGTTGGCGTCGTCGCGGGCGCGTTTTGATCACCGTGCGGTGGTGGTGGCGGAGTCCGTTGATGAGGCGCGGGATGTGCTGGGTGTGGTGCGTGGTGAGGAGGTGGTTCCTGGTCGGTTGGGTGTGGTGTTCACGGGTCAGGGTTCGCAGCGGGTGGGGATGGGACGTGGGTTGTATGCGTCGTATCCGGTGTTCGCGGAGGCCTTCGACGAGGTCTGCGGGGCCGTGGATGGTCTGCTGGGGCGGTCGTTGAAGGAGGTGGTGTTCGGGGAGTCCGAGCTGTTGGACCAGACCGGGTTCGCTCAGCCCGCGTTGTTCGCTGTTGAGGTGGCGTTGTTCCGGTTGGTGGAGTCGTGGGGTGTGCGGCCGGATTTCGTTGCGGGGCATTCGATTGGCGAGGTGGCGGCGGCGTTTGTGGCGGGTGTGTGGTCGCTGGAGGATGCGGCGGCGTTGGTGGTGGCGCGGGGCCGTTTGATGCAGGCCCTGCCCGAGGGTGGCGTGATGGTCGCTGTCGAGGCCACCGAGGATGAAGTCGCCCCGCTGCTGACCGAGGGCGTGAGTATTGCGGCGATCAACGGTCCGGCATCGCTGGTGCTGTCCGGGGTCGAGGACGCGGTGATGGCGGTGGCCGGGCGTTTTGAGGGCCGCCGGGTGAAGAGGCTGCGGGTGTCGCATGCTTTCCACTCGCCGTTGATGGACGGGATGTTGGAGGACTTCCGCCAGGTCGTTGCCGGGCTGACGTATGCGGCGCCGCGTCTGCCGGTGGTGTCGAACCTGACGGGTGAGCTGGCCGACCCTGCGCGGCTGTGTTCGCCGGAGTACTGGGTCGAGCATGTACGCGGCACGGTCCGGTTCGCCGATGGGGTTCAGGCCCTTCGGGAGCAGGGTGCGGCCACGTTCCTGGAGCTGGGCCCTGACGGCGTCCTGACCGCGATGGCGGGCGACGGTGGCGTACCCTCGCTGCGCCGCGATGTGGCCGATGAGCGCCGGGCGCTGCTCACCGCCGTAGGACGGCTGCACACGCGCGGCATCGCGGTGGACTGGGCGCAGGTGTTCGCGGGCGCGGGCTCGGACGCTCGCCGCGTCGACTTGCCGACGTACGCCTTCCAGCGACAGCGCTACTGGCTCACCTCGACCGCATCGGCAGTCGACGGTGCCCTCGCGGCCGAACACCCGCTGCTCAGCACCGTGGTAGCCATCCCGGACACCGGCGGTGTGCTGTGCACCGGCCGCCTCTCCCTGACCGCTCAGCCCTGGCTGGCCGATCACGTCGTATCGGGTGTGGCTCTGCTGCCGGGTGCGGCGTTGGTGGAGTTGGCGGTCCGTGCTGGGGATGAGGTGGGCGCGGGGTCGTTGCGGGAGTTGGTGATCGAGGCTCCGTTGGTTCTGCCGGAGTCCGGCGCCGTGCGCGTGCAGGTGTCGGTCGGCGGGCCGCAGGCCGATGGTGTGCGTTCGGTCGCGGTGTATTCGCGGGCCGACGATGCGGTGTCGGAGGCGCCGTGGACGCGCCATGCCAGCGGTCAGCTCGCGAGCCAGGCACCCGCCCCTGCCCGCTCCTTCGACGTCTGGCCGCCGGAGGGCGCGGAAGCCGTCGACCTGGAGGGGTTCTACCAGGCACAGGTGGCGGCGGGGTACGACTACGGGCCGTTGTTCCAGGGGCTCAGGACCCTCTGGACACTCGACGGGACCATCTACGCCGAGGTCGCTCTGCCCACCGAGGAGGCGGAAGCGGCGGCCGGGTTCGGGCTGCATCCGGCCCTGCTCGACTCGGTGTTGCACTGCGGTGCCTTCACCGAGCGAAAGGCCGAGGCGGGCAAGGTCATTCTCCCGTTCGCGTGGAGTGGGCTGACCCTGCACGCGGTCGGCGCGTCGGCACTGCGGGTGCGTATGACACCGACCGGTCCTGAATCGGTCGCGCTGGAGATCGCCGACGGTGACGGTGCCCCCGTGGCATCGGTCGAGTCGCTGGTGCTGCGCGCCGTCGCCGCGGATCAGATGAAGACGGCCGGACAGCCCGGGACGGACTCCTTGTTCCGCATGGAGTGGACTCAGCTGCCCGTCGACGCCACGACGGCGGCCCTCGCTCCCCGCGCGGTGTCGATGTCCTGGGACATCGAGGAGCTGGTCAGCTCCGGTGCGGCGCTACCGGACGTGCTGGCCCTCGATGCCATCGACGGTGTGGTCAGCGCCGAGCGGGTGCGGGGCCTCTCCGGCAGGGTGCTGGGGATCCTCCAGGCGTTCCTGGCCGCCCCGGAGCTGAACGCCAGCCGGTTGGTCGTGGTCACACGGGGCGCGGTCGGGGTGTCCGGCGATGCCGAGGTGACCGACCCGGCGGGTGGCGCGGTGTGGGGTCTGGTGCGCTCGGCTCAGGCGGAGAACCCGGGCCGCATCGTGCTGATGGACGTGGACGAGCACCACGAATCCCGTGGCGCGATGGCGGGTGTGCTCGCGGCGGAAGAACCCCAGGTGGCGGTGCGCGGCGGGACGGTGTGGATCCCGCGCCTGGTACGTACGTCCGCCACGGCCGACGTACGTACGCCCGCCGAGGACGGCACCTCCTCCCCGGTCCTGGACCCCGAGGGCACGGTGCTGATCACGGGCGGAACCGGGACCCTGGGTGGTTTGGTGGCCCGCCACCTCGTCACCCAACACGGCGTACGAAAGTTGCTGTTGGTCAGCCGACGTGGCGTGGACGCGGCGGGCGCCGGAGAGCTGAAGGCCGGCCTGGAGCAGCTCGGCGCGGACGTCACCGTGGCGGCCTGCGATGTCTCGAAGCGTCGAGCGGTGAAGAAGCTGCTGGCGGGCATTCCGGCGGAGTCGCCGCTGACGGGCGTGGTGCACACGGCGGGCGTGCTCGATGACGGTGTGATCGCGAGCCTGGACCAGGATCGCCTGGGTGCGGTGTTCCGGCCGAAGGTCGACGCGGCGCTGATGCTGCACGAGCTGACCGCCGAACTGGACCTGGACGCGTTCGTGCTGTTCTCCTCCGCGGCCGGAGCGATCGGCGGCCCGGGCCAGGGCAACTACTCGGCGGCGAACGCGTTCCTGGATTCCCTGGCCCAGTGGCGTCGGGCCCAGGGCCTGCCCGCCGTGTCCCTGGCGTGGGGACTCTGGGGCGAGTCCGGCGGAATGATCGAGACGATGAGCGAATCCGACCAGGCCCGTATGGGGCGTGGCGGGGTTCAGCCGCTGTCGTCCGACGAAGGCATGGCGCTGTTCGACATCGGCCTGAGCACGGACGACTCGGTGTTGGTGCCGGTGAAATTCGACCTCGCCGCCCTGACGGCACAGGCCCAGGCGGGTCGGCTCCCCTCCACCCTGCGCGGGCTGGTCCGCCAGCCACGACGAACGGCCCAGACCACCGCCACCGCGACACATCACGACGGGCTGGCCGGTCGGTTGGTGGGGTTGTCGGGTGAGGAGCAGGGGCGGGTGTTGGTGGATGTGGTGTGTGGTGAGGTGGCGGTGGTGCTGGGGCATGCG
>NZ_JBHWJI010000116.1:0-10508 GCF_042731515.1 Streptomyces sp. NPDC059850 | reverse complement strand
CGCCCGGTTACTTTCCTAACCCGTAAGATAAGCCTTTCAGCGCCGATGGTACTGCAGGGGGGACCCTGTGGGAGAGTAGGACGCCGCCGAACAATATTTAGCCTCGGTCCCGAGCATTTCATGCTCGGGACCGAGGCATTTTTGCGTTCAGCACCAGGTCTTCCCAGCGGATCAGCGCATCGGTGGGCCAGTGGATCAGGCTTTGTCTCCGGTTACCCGACCAGCGTGCGGTGCGGCCAGCGGGCTCGGGCCTGCTCCTGGGAGCGCATCAGCGCCAGCGTGGGCAGCCCCTGTGCGGCTCCCTGTGCCAGCAGGTCCGGCAGGGCCGGAAGCGGTGCCACGGCGGCCACGTCGTCCAGGACGAGGGTGAGTGGTGGGTCGAGCCGACCGGAGGATGACCGTTCGGCCATGCGCCGGCCGTGCTCGACCACGTGCGAGGCGAGTGCGGTCAACAAGGGCATCGCACCCGGGTGGGACCGGGGATCCTCGATGGATTCCCCCATCAGATAAAGCGTTCCCCCTTCACCGACGAATGACTCCAGCGCGAGCGCGTCGGCTCGCCCCGGATTGCACGCGTCACGGATATGGATCGAGGAGAGCGCGCCCAGCGCACGGGCCGTCAGTTCCTGCGCCATATCGCGGCGTTCGGGGTGCGCGGTGAGTGTGGCCTCCAGCTCGCCTGCCGCGCCGCCCGCCGCCTTGGGGTGGGTACGGAGGATCCGTACCGGCTCATGCGCCGAACTGCCCTGCGCCCAGCGGTGGACATGGCGGAACGGGCGGCCGTCCACCGCGGCGGCGTGCAGCCAGCAGCGCAGCATCGTCTCCGCGGCCTGCGCCAGGGGCTGGTCCATCGCGTGCGCCGGGCGCACGGGGGCCAGCAGGGCGGCGGCACGGGCGGCCGCTACCTCGCGGGAGTCGCACCCGTCCGCCGGGTTCCAGCGCAGCCGCGCCGGGGTGTCGAGGAGATGGGAGGGGTCGAAGACATGGGTGGGACCGAACTTGGCGCGGGCGTCCTTGGTCGCGGCCCACAGACCGGCATCGCTGGTGAGGACGAGAACCGGGCCGACCGCCTCCAGGACGGCCCGGGCGGCGGCTTCGCCGCGCTCGGCGCCGAACAGGACGCGGGAGCGGGCCGGTTCCCCGCCGGGGCGGAACAGCCCGGCGGCGGCGAGGTCGGCATCGGGAGCGGGCGGCGGCTGCGGCGACGCGGTGGCCGGGGCGGCCGGGTCCTGGGGGCCGTACGGGCCGTCAGGACCCGGGGAGAGCGGGGCGATGTGTTCCGTGGGGACGGGGCCGGTCGCGGTGTCGTGTGCGGCGGCGCCGACCGCAGGGGCCGTGCCCACGTCGGCCGTTCTGGGCGCGCTGGCGGGGCCCGGCGCGGCGGTCTCGGGACGGGCGGCCGGGATGTGCTCGTCGCCTGGTCTGCCGGGGCCTGCCGCCGTCGCGTGGCGGGGTGGTGGGTCGAGGGCTGCCTCGGGGGCCGAGGGGGCCGTGGCGGCCGTAACGCCGTGTGCCGGGCCCTCACGGGCGTACGCGGGGCCAGAGGCACGCTCCGTACCCGCGCCATCGGCCGTGCCCGACGCCGCCTCCGCGCGGGCGGCGCGGCGCCTGGCGCGGACCAGCCGGTAGCGGGCCAGGGTGCCCACCGCGAAGACCGTGAGCACGATCAGCACCATCAGCTCGCCGATGAGGATGCCCCAGAACAGCCCGTAGCCGGACAGCTGGTGCTTCGGGGTGGCGGGCCAGGCCGCCGCCAGGTTGTGCGGCTCCTCCACCAGATGGCGCAGTGCCAGGGGCGTGTGCAGGAACGTCAGACCGTCCGGCCAGGCGCCGTGTGCGAAGAGCCCGGCCAGGCCGGTCGCCGACCAGACGAGCCCGATCAGCCCCAGCAGAAAGGCGAAGAGGCCGATGAGCAGGCCGTCCGGAATACCGCCCTCCGGGGGCCGCTGTCTTCCGTGGCCCTGCTCCGCGGGTCCGCCGCGGTACTGCCCCGCCGCCATGTCAGGCCACCGTGGAGCCGTACGACGGGCCGCCGTAGGGGTCCGCCTCCGCCGCGGCCTCGACCGCCGCCGCGGCTCGCTCCTCGGCCTCCGCCTCGGCGGCCAGCTGGACGGCGATCCCGTCCTCGGTCATCGCCCGGTCGGTGTAGACGAGAGGGCGCTCGGCCTCGGTGATCAGGTGTTTGACGACCTGTACGTTGCCGTTGACGTCCCAGACCGCGATGCCGGGCGAGAGCGTCGGGATGATCTCCACCGCCCAGCGCGGCAGCCCCAGCACCCGTCCGGTGGCGCGGGCCTCGTCCGCCTTCTGGGCGTAGATCGTCCTCGTCGAGGCCATCTTGAGGATCGCGGCGGCCTCGCGCGCCGCCGCGCCGTCGACCACGTCGGACAGATGGTGGACGACGGCGACGAAGGACAGGCCGAGCCGCCGGCCGAACTTCAGCAGCCGCTGGAAGAGCTGGGCGACGAAGGGCGAGTTGATGATGTGCCAGGCCTCTTCGACCAGGAAGATGCGCTTCTTGCGGTCGGGCCGGATCCAGGTGTGCTCCAGCCAGACGCCCACGATGGCCATGAGGATCGGCATCGCGATCGAGTTGCGGTCGATATGGGACAGGTCGAAGACGATGAGCGGCGCGTCGAGATCGATTCCGACCGTGGTCGGACCGTCGAACATGCCGCGCAGGTCACCGTCGACCAGCCGGTCCAGCACCAGGGCGACGTCCAGTCCCCAGGCCCGTACGTCGTCCAGGTCGACGTTCATCGCCTCCGCCGACTCCGGCTCGGGGTGGCGCAGCTGCTCGACGATGTCGGTCAGCACCGGCTGACGGTCGGTGATGGTCTCGTTGACGTAGGCGTGCGCGACCTTGAGGGCGAAGCCGGAGCGCTCGTCGAGCCCGTGCCCCATCGCGACCTCGATGATCGTCCGGAGCAGGGCGAGCTGACCGGTCGTCGTGATCGACGGGTCCAGGGGGTTGAGCCGGATGCCGCCGTCGAGGGCCGCCATCGGGTCGAGCCGGATGGGGGTTATCCCCAGCTCCTGGGCGATCAGGTTCCACTCGCCGACCCCGTCCTCGCCCTGCGCGTCCAGCACCACCACCTGGCGGTCGCGGAACCGGAGCTGACGCAGGACGTACGTCTTCTCCAGCGCCGACTTGCCGTTGCCGGACTCCCCGAGCACCAGCCAGTGCGGGGCGGGCAGCTGCTGGCCGTACAGCTGGAACGGGTCGTAGATGTAGCCCTTCCCGGAGTACACCTCGCGCCCGATGATGACGCCCGAGTCGCCGAGGCCCGGGGCCGCGGTCGGGAGGTAGACGGCCTGCGCCTGCCCCGTGGACGTACGGACCGGCAGCCGAGTCGTCTCCACCTTCCCGAACAGAAAGCTGGTGAACGCGTCGGTGACGGCGGTCATCGGATCGGCCACGGCGGAGCCCCTATCGTCCCAGTCCCAGTCGTCTCTACGGCGTCTCTGCGTCGCCTCTACGGCTATCGGTCAGCTGCGGTCGGCTAACGGCGGATACCGGTCGCGAACGGCAACGTGTTCACAAACGCGCGGTGGTGCTCACGGTCGCACCACTCCAGCTTGAGATAGCTCTTCCCCGCCGAGGCCCGGATGGTCCGCTTGTCGCGGTTGAGCGCCTCCGGCGAGCGGGAGGAGACGGTGATGTAGCCGACCAGGTTGACGCCCGCGGCGCCGCTGGCCAGATCCTCGCCCCGCTGGTCGAGACGGCCGTGGGCGGCGATGTCGCGCGGGTCCACCGCACGGTTCATCTTCGCGGCGCGGCTGGCCTCGGCCTCGTCATTGACCTTTTCGGTCAGCATCCGCTCGATCGCGATCTCCGTGGGCTCCAGATCCATGCAGACGGCGACCGTACGGATGACATCGGGTGTGTGGACGAGCAGCGGGGCGAGGAAGTTCACCCCGACCGGCGTCATGGGCCACTCCTTCACCCAGGCGGTGGAATGGCACCACGGCTCGCGGGTGCTGGACTCGCGGGTCTTCGCCTGGAGGTAGGTGGGCTCCATCGCGTCCAGCTCGGCGGGCCAGGCGTTGCGCTTGGTCATCGCCTGGATGTGGTCGATGGGGTGGTCCGGGTCGTACATGGAGTGGATGAGCGAGGCCAGTCGGCCCTGCCCGAGGGGCTGGCGCACCCGGATGTCGGCCTCGGCGAGCCGCGCGCAGATGTCGGTCAGCTCGCGCGCCATGATCACGGCCAGGCCCGCGTCCTTGTCGATCCGGCCGCCGCCGCTGCGCCGGGTGGCGCGGGCGATGGCCTGCGCCTCGGAGGCCAGGTCACGGGTGTAGTGCATGCAGGCGACGAGGTATGCGCGGTGCTGCTCGGAGGAGGTGGAGACCATCGACTGCAGCTGGTCGTACGAGTCCTTTAGCCACTCAGGGGAGCCGTTGTCGCCGCGCCGCTCGACGTCCTTGGCGTGCGCGTCCGGGTCGGCGGGGAGGGTGCGGGCCAGCATCTGCAGCCGGGTCACGAAGCCGTCGCCGTTGGCCACGTGCTTGAGCAGGGTGCCGAACCGGTCGACCAGGGCCTCCTGGTCCTCGCTGTCCCGCAGGCCCACGCCCGGGCCCTCGATCTCGATGGCGGCGGTGACGGTGCGGCGGTCGGCGTGCAGCAGGACCGCGATCTCGTCCGGGCCGAACGGCGCGGCCAGCCAGTTGATCCGGCCGATGCCGGGCGGCGGGCCGACCTCCACCTCGCGGCCGTCGGACCGGGTACCGGCTTCGGCGGCGGCGGAGCGGTAGCCGGTGGTGCCCTTGCGGACGCTGCGCTTGTACGAGCGGTTGATCTCGAACCAGCGGTAGAACGTGCGCCCGTTGTACGGCACGTACACGGCGGCCAGCGCGATGGTCGGGAAGCCGACCAGGGCGACGATGCGCAGCGTCAGCATCGGCACCAGCAGGCCGCACATCATCCCGATGAACGCGCCCGCGATGATCAGCGCGATCTCACCGGTCTCGCGGTTCTTGCCGACGATCGCGTTGGGGCGGGCACGGCCGATGAGATACGTGCGGCGCGGTGCGATGGCGTGGGACTGGGCATCGACCGTCACCGCCGGTCACCTCCCGGGTTGTTGCCTGAGCTGTTGTTCTGTGAACGGGGGGCGGACCCGCCCCCGGAGTTTCCGGTGCGGCTCGCGCCGCTTCCCCCGCCGTTACCGCTGCCGCGGGAGCTGTGGGCCGCGACGCCGCCGGAGACGGGGTTGGCGGGCTTGGCCTGGGCCGGGCGGGCTCCGCCGCCTCCGTCGCCGCCCCCGCCGCGGGCGCTGTGGGTGTTGATGCCCTGCTTCACCAGGGCCGCGGGCGAGCTGATGACCGCGGCTGCCTGACGGGACGCGGGGTCGGCGCTGGCGCTGCGGGCCTTGACGATCTCGTCGCCGAAGCCGGGCACGAAGCGGTAGATCATCGCGCTGGCGAAGATGGCGAGGATGATGATGGAGAGGCCGGAGACGACGGCCGAGAAGGCGTCGGGCTCGTTACCGGAGGTGGAGAGCGCGCCGGCCAGGGCGAGGACGATCACGATGACCGGTTTGACGAGGATCACCGCGATCATGATCCCGGCCCAGCGGCGGACGTGCCCCCACATGTTCTTGTCGACGAGCCCGGCGTAGACGGCGGTGCCGAGCAGCGCGCCGACGTAGAGCAGGGCCGCGCGGATGACCAGTTCGAGGCAGAGCACACCGGCCGCGAGGATCGTCACGAGCGACACGACGATGAGCATGATGGGGCCGCCGCCGATGTCCTCGTCCCGCTTGAGGGCTTGGGCGAACGAGCCGAAGAAGGCGTCGTTGTCGGCGCCGGTGCCGGTGGCGATGGCGTCCGTGACGGCGTCGGTGGCGGTGACGACCGTATAGAGGATGAGCGGGGTGAAGGCGGAGGCCAGGACCGTCAGCCAGAGGAAGCCGATGGCCTCGGAGAGCGCCTCGCCGAGCGGGACGCCGCGGATGGCGCGCTTGGCGACGGCGAGGAGCCAGAGGATGAGGGTGAGGACGGTCGAGGCGGCGAAGACGACGGCGTACTGGCGGAGGAAGGCCGCGTTCGTGAAGTCGACGTTGGCCGTCTCTTTGACGAGCTTTGAGAGCTTGCCGATGAGCCATGCGGCGGCGTCGGCGCAGCCGCGGGCGAGGGAGGCGGCGGGGTCTAGGGGGTTCGATGGGTCGGAGACGCTTGGCGGGGAGTCGGTGCTTCCCTTCTCGCAGGCGTCCCGAGCTGCCCCATGCACGATGTCGCATGGGTTCTCGCTGTTACTGGGGCCCGGTGACGGGTCGGCGGCAGCACGGGTCGCCAGGAGGACGGCGGCCGTCTGAACGGCCGCCAGGACGCCCGTGAGCGTGAGAGCGCGGCGGCTCGTGCTAGCGGGCATAGGTGAACCCTCCGTACTGCTCGACTGCCTTGGCGATCTCATCGGCGGTGGAGGCGGTGTTGTCGCTGTTGACGGGGGCGGGGCCGCTCTTCTGCGAGAAGCTCTCGGCCTTCCAGTCGTTGTCCGTCCACCGCAGCTTGAGGGTCATGGTGAACCAGTCGTTGGTGACCGGATTCTTGGAACCCTCGCCAGCCGTTCCGAATACCCCCGTGCACCAGACCTCGACCGTCGCGGCGGTGCTCGCGTACTTCGAGACCTTGGTGCCCAGGGGGGCGGTGCGCGAGATGTAGGTCATGCCGTCGGGTGCCTTGCCGTTCGCGTCCAGCCCGATCTTTTCCAGAGCGTTGGTCGAGTAGGCCTTGTCGAGCCTGGTCTGGAGCGGTGCGGCGGCCGTGGGGGTGAAGACCTGCGGGACGATCGCGTGACGCTGCTCGCGGTTGAGCATGTCGGCAGAGCCCAGAGCCACCGCGTAGTTCGCCGCCGCGCTCTGGGCGCCCTGCTGGGTCTTCGCGAAGCCCGACGCGATGCCCGTCGTGCCGTTCTCGCCGGTGACCGGGCGGGTGCCGGTGGGGGCGGTGGGCTGGGCTTCGGCGTTGGTGCCGCCGGAGTCCGCGTCGGACGAGCCGCCGTCGTCCTGGCCGCCGCGGTTGACGAAGGCGATGGCGGCGAGGAGCAGGACCACGACCCCGACGACCGTGATCAGGTTGCGGCTCGGCTTGGCGGTCCGGCCGGGGCCGCGGCGGGGCGGCCCGTACGGGTCCTCGTCGCCTTCGGGCAGGCGGGTGCGCGTCAGATGGCCGCCGGGTGCCGTGCCGCGGGTGCGGCCGGTGTCGTGGCCGTCGTAGTCACCGCCGTAGCCGCCGTCGCCGTGGCTCATCGCGTGTTCGCCCCTTCAACCGTTCCGGCTGTGCCGGTCGTGCCGTCCGTGGTCGCTGTTCCGCCACGCTGGTACGACGGTAGCGGCGCGGACCGACGTGTGGGCGTGGTGGTGTGAGTGGACATCAGACTGACACGACCTCGGCGACGGGGGCGGCGGGTGCGGGCATCAGGGAGCAGCCTCGGGTACGGAGGGTGGGGCCGGTAGGGGGGATCGGGGGCGGAGGCTCGGGGCGGGGGCGTGCGCCGCGCGCGGGGGGTCGGCTCCGGTGCGCGGGGGCGCGGGCCGGGGCGGGCGGGGGCGTGGCTAGATGGCCATGCCGTACACGATCGTGAAGAGCGTGCCCAGCGAGCCGATGATGAACACGCCGGTCAGCCCCGCGACGATCAGGCCCTTGCCCTGCTCCGCGCTGAAGGTGTCGCGCAGCGCCGTCGCGCCGATGCGCTGCTTGGCCGCGCCCCAGATCGCGATGCCGAAGCACAGCAGCAGCGCGATGGCCATGACGACCTCGATCATCACGCGGGCCTCGCTGCCTAGGCTTCCGAAGGGGCCCCAGTCTGGGGCGATTCCGCCGATGATGGTGTTGATGTCGCCCTTTTCGGCCGCTAGAAACATAGTGAACTCACCGCCCCTTATGGGTAGTTGTGTGCCCCGCCGCACCGGCGTGGGTCAGTCTCTATCTTCGCTGACGATTCCGCTTCCGCATGTCGACTGGGCGGCATTTCTTGGCGGATCTCGTACGTGTTGTGGACCACGGTGGCCTGGCAGGAGGATGAGCCATGTCCATCAGGTGCCTTCAGGCGCCTTATGGTCACTCTGTGTATCACGCGGGTGGGCGCCGGGCAACGATCGGTAGCGGAGGCCCCTATTCCCCCGGTTCCCCTATTCCCCCGGTTCCTCCGCGAAGTCGTCGAACTCGCCCGCCTTGACCCCCTTGAGGAACGCCTCCCACTTGGCCTGGGAGGTGACGACGACGGTCTCCGGGTCGTTGCTCTCGCGCATGTAGATCTGGCCGTCCGGGCCCGCGGCCACCTCCAGGTAGGCGCCCGCCTCCTCGTCCTCGTCGATCGAGGCCCGCTGCCAGTCCAGCTGCGTCATCCGTGTTCCTTGGGGGTCATGGGGTGTGAGGTGCTCGGACGGGCCGGACTTTACGCGCTCCGCGGGGAGGCGGGCCGGGACCGGCCCCGGTCGCCCGTAGGGTTTCGGCTGGCGAGCGGCTGATTTTCGCCGTGCGTACGGAAAGACGTTCGTACCGCGGGCTGATGGGGGAGGATGGCCGGGTGCGTAAGGTCTGGCTGGGCGTCAGCGTCGGTATCGGAGTCTGTTTTTCCTTCGTCGTCCTGCTCGTTCTCGGCACCTATATGGTCGCCGGGAACCTCGCGGGTGGTGGTGGCGGCGGCAGTGTCGGACTGGCGAAGGGGTCCGTCCCGGCGTCGTACGCGCCGCTGATCCAGCGGTACGGGAACTCCTGCCCCGCGATCAACCCGGCCCTGCTCGCCGCGCAGCTCTACCAGGAGAGCGGCTGGAACGCGAAGGCCCAGAGCCCGGCCAACGCCAAGGGGCTGGCCCAGTTCATCCCGGCCACCTGGGCGTCGCACGGAGTGGACGGCGACAAGGACGGCAAGCGGGACATCTGGAATCCGAATGACGCGATTCCGTCCGCGGCCGCCTACGACTGCTCGCTCGCGAAGTACGTGAAGGACGTGCCGGGCAATCCGACGCACAACATGCTGGCGTCCTACAACGCGGGCGCGTACGCGGTGCTCAAGTACAAGGGCGTGCCGCCGTACCGCGAGACCCAGAACTACGTGAAGACCATCACCAACCTGGCCAAGAGCTTCGAGGCGCCCACCCAGACCGTGCGGCCGTCGCGGCAGTCGGCCGCGGCGATCTACTTCGCGCAGAAGCAGCTGGGGAAGCCGTATCTGTGGGGTGGCAACGGCACCCCGGAGCAGGGCGGCCGGTTCGACTGCTCGGGGCTGACGAAGGCGGCGTACAAGACGGTGGGGATCGACCTGCCGCGCGTCGCCAACGACCAGTGGAACGCCGGGCCGCATCCCAAGCGCGACGAGCTGCTCCCCGGCGATCTGGTCTTTTTCGCGTACGACCTCGACGACCCGAGATCCATCCACCACGTGGGCATCTACGTGGGCGGCGGGAAGATGATCAACGCGCCCTACACTGGTGCCGTGATCCGCTTCGACCCCATCGATTCCCCGGACTACATCGGGGCGACGAGGGTGACGCAGGATGGCGCAAAAGCGCTGCCCCGGTCCAACGCCGCGTGAGGATTCCCTCTGAGCTGCGACGACGGGTCACCCTTCGATAACGTCCCGGTGATCGTTGGGTAGCGAACGGAACGCCTGGCGCGATGAGGGCGTTTCCTGGAGGTGGATCGGCGGCACACCCTTCGGCATCGCTCGCCGGGGCCGTCGGTCGTGGGGAAGCACGGGGGTCGGCAGCTGTACGCAGCGACAGGTGAGAGATAAGGGGCCGCGGCACATGGCTGGACTCGCACTGGACGGGTCGAACCCCGATGTCAGCCTTCTCTACGACATCAACGGGCTCGCCAAGGACGCCCCGCACTGGTTCGACCGCGTGATGGAGTTCGTCGGCGAGTTCGGCATCGTCCTCGGACTCGCCCTGGTGGGCTTCGGCGCCTGGTGGAGCGTGCGCAAGCGGCCGCAGGACGCGCCGTCGGCCGTCGCCGGGCTGATGTGGGCGCCGCTGGCCGCCGGGATCGCGCTGATCGCGAACATCCCGATCCGGGGCTTCGTGCAGCGCCCGCGGCCGTTCCGGGACCATCAGGGGCTCGAAGTCCTGGTGGCGGGCAAGACCGACTTCTCCTTCGTCAGCGATCACGCGACGCTCACCATGGGGCTCGCCGTCGGGGTCTTCATGGCCCACCGGCGGTTCGGGGTGGCCGCGATCGGGCTCGCGCTGCTGGAGGGCTTCTGCCGCGTCTACATGGGCGTGCACTACCCGACGGACGTCATCGGCGGGTTCGCGCTGGGGACCGCGGTCGCGCTGCTGCTGGCGCCGCTCGCGATGATGCTGCTGACGCCGCTCACCACCACGATCGCGGGGTCGCGGGCCGGCTGGCTGATCCAGGCCCGGCGCCCCGCCCCGGCCGCCGCGGCGGGCGACGGCATCCCGGAGTTCCCTGAGACCCGGGCGCCGGGCACGGAGCGCGGCAGCAAGGACCTCGCGGCCTGATACGCACACGTACGCGAAGGGCGGCCCGGCATCGCGCCGGGC
>NZ_JBHWJI010000115.1:0-11360 GCF_042731515.1 Streptomyces sp. NPDC059850 | reverse complement strand
CTGCTGGGCGCGGCCGCCGCGCTGCGCGACCGGCCGTTCACCGTGCCCAGCGCCCGGCTCACCGCCCTGGGCGCGGGCCTGCTGACCGCGCTCGCGATGCTGGCCTTCGGCTGCCTGGACGCGCTGCTGTTCTCCGGGTCGCCCACCGCGTACGGGGTGTTCTTCCTGCTGGCGTGCGCGGGCTGCGGGATGTGGGTACGGCCCGCCGACCTGTTCCCGGGGGCGATCGGGGTGCCGATCGCCTTCACGGCCGGGCTGCTGCCGATCAACGACGGCGGCGCGGGGTTCGCGGGTCAGGCGCTGGGCGTCTTCACCGCGCTGTCGCTGAACGCGGGCTGGCTCTACGCCGGTACGCTGCTCACCGCCGCGATCGTCCTCGTCCGCAAGATCGCCCTCATGGGGCGGCAGCGGCGGCGCCGTCAGCAGCGTCAGCCGCGGCCATCGCGGCACCCACGATCCCCGCGTTGTTCTGCAGCTGAGCCGGGACGATCTCGGCCCTGACGCCCTCGATCAGCGGCAGGAACTTGTGCGCCTTCCGGCTCACCCCGCCGCCGATCACGAACAGCTCGGGCGAGAACAGCATCTCCAGATGCGCCAGGTACGCCTGCACCCGGTGCGCCCAGTGCGGCCAGCTCAGGTCGTGGTCCTCGCGGACCTTGGTGGAGGCGCGCTTCTCCGCCTCGTGGCCGTCCAGCTCCAGATGGCCCAGCTCGGTGTTGGGCACCAGCCGACCGCCGGTGAAGACCGCGCTGCCGATACCGGTGCCGAGGGTGAGCACGATCACCGTGCCCCGGCGGCCGCGGCCCGCGCCGAAGGTCATCTCGGCGACCCCGGCCGCGTCCGCGTCGTTCAGCACGGTGACCGGGGCGCCCAGCCGCTCGCCGAGCACACCGGCGAGGTCGGTGCCGATCCAGCTCTTGTCGACGTTGGCGGCGGTACGGGTCGTCCCGTCCGTCACCACGCCCGGGAAGGTGACCCCGACCGGGCGGCCGGCCCAGCCGAAGTGCCCTGCGACCTCCACCACGCCGTCCACGACCGCCTCGGGCGTGGCCGGATGCGGGGTGAGGACCTTGTGGCGCTCCTCGGCGAGGTCGCCGCGGTCCAGGTCCACCGGCGCGCCCTTGATCCCGGACCCGCCGATGTCCACGCCGAATACGCGGGCGGCACCGTTTCCGTCGGTCACCGCTCCGCGCCGTCCGTCCCGGTGGCGGCGGGAGCCCCGGCCGTCGCAGCCGACGCGGACGCGGCCGCCTCGGACCGCAGGTCCCGGCGCAGCTCCTTGGGCAGCGAGAAGGTCATGGTCTCCTTCATGGGCTGCACGATCTCCACGTCCCCGTAGCCGCGCTCGGCCAGCCACTCCAGGACGCCGTCGACCAGCACGTCCGGTACGGAGGCGCCCGAGGTCACGCCGACCGTCGTCACGCCCTCCAGCCAGGCTTCGTCGATCTCGCTCGCGTAGTCGACCAGGTGGCCGTCCTTGGCACCGGCGCCGATCGCGACCTCGACCAGCCGCACCGAGTTGGAGGAGTTCTTGGAGCCGACGACGATGACCAGGTCGGATTCGGCGGCGACCTGCTTGATCGCGATCTGGCGGTTCTGGGTGGCGTAGCAGATGTCGTCGCTGGGCGGGCTGATGAGCTGCGGGAAGCGGTCCTGCAGCGCGTCCACGGTCTCCATCGTCTCGTCCACCGAGAGGGTGGTCTGGGACAGCCAGACGACCTTGGACTCGTCGCGGACCTCGACGTTCTTCACATCGCCCGGGCCGTCGACCAGGGTGACGTGGTCCGGCGCCTCGCCGCTGGTGCCGATGACCTCTTCATGGCCCTCGTGACCGATCAGGAGGATGTCGTAGTCCTCCTTGGCGAAGCGGACGGCCTCCTTGTGGACCTTGGTGACCAGCGGGCAGGTCGCGTCGATGGTGGCCAGCTTGCGCTGCGCGGCCTCCTCGTGGACCACCGGGGCGACACCGTGCGCCGAGAAGATCACGATGGAGCCCTCGGGCACCTCCTCCGTCTCGTCGACGAAGATCGCGCCCTTTTTCTCCAGGGTCTGGACGACGTACTTGTTGTGGACGATCTCCTTGCGCACGTAGATCGGCGCGCCGTACTGCTCCAGGGCCTTTTCGACGGCGATTACGGCACGGTCGACGCCCGCGCAGTAGCCACGCGGGGCAGCGAGCAGGACCCGGCGGGCGGAGGTTGCAGTCATGTCCCCCATCGTAGGGGCGATGACGACGGGCTCTGTCGGTGGTGGCCGATACGCTCGCGGGCATGGCTGTCAACACGTCCGCGGAAGCGCCGATCCCGGTCGGCGAGGTATCCCGGCTGATCGGGGGGTGGATCGACCGCCTCGGGGCGGTGTGGGTCGAGGGGCAGATCACCCAGCTGTCCCGGCGGCCGGGGGCCGGTGTGGTCTTTCTGACCCTGCGCGACCCCAGCTACGACATCTCGCTGACCGTCACCTGCTTCCGCGCCGTCTTCGACAAGATCGCGGACACGGTCTCGGAGGGCGCCCGGGTCGTCGTGCACGCCAAGCCGGAGTGGTACGCGCCACGTGGCCAGCTGTCGCTGCGGGCCGTCGAGATCCGGCCGGTGGGCGTCGGTGAACTGCTGGCGCGGCTGGAGCAGTTGAAGAAGGCGCTGGCGGCGGAGGGGCTGTTCGCCGCCGAGCGCAAGAAGCCGCTGCCGTTCCTGCCGCAGCTGATAGGGCTGGTCTGCGGCCGCGCCTCGGCCGCCGAGCGCGATGTACTGGAGAACGCCCGGCTGCGGTGGCCCGCCGTCCGCTTCGAGGTGCGCAACGTCGCGGTGCAGGGGACGCATGCGGTGCCGCAGGTGATCGAGGCGGTCAAGGAGCTTGACGCACTGCCCGCGGTGGATGTGATCGTGGTCGCGCGGGGCGGCGGCAGCGTGGAGGATCTGCTGCCGTTCTCGGACGAGCAGCTGGTACGGACGGTCGCGGCGTGCCGTACGCCGGTGGTCTCGGCGATCGGGCACGAGCCGGATTCGCCGCTGCTTGATCTGGTGGCGGATCTGCGGGCCTCCACCCCGACCGATGCGGCGAAGAAGACCGTGCCGGACGTGGGCGAGGAGCTGGTGCGCATCCAGCATCTGCGCGAGCGCGCGCTGCGCAGTGTGAACGGGCTGCTGGACCGCGAGGAGCGGGGTCTTGAGGCCGCGCTCGCCCGGCCGTGTCTGCGGCAGCCTCGGCGGATGGTGTCCGAGCGAGAGGAACAGATCGCGTCCGTGCTCGATCGGGGGCGGCGGTGTCTGGGGCATCTGCTCGACCGGGCGGACTCGGAGCTGGCCCACACCCAGGCCCGGGTGGTGGCCCTCTCCCCCGCCGCGACGCTGCGGCGCGGCTATGCGGTGCTGCAGCATGCCGATGGGTCGGTGGTGCGGGCGGCGGCCGAGGTGTCGGCGGATGAGGAGCTGCGGGCGCGGGTTGCGGAGGGGGAGTTCGCGGTGCGGGCTGTTGTTGGAGCGGGCGAGGGTGTCGGACCAGCTGAATAGGGTGAGGGGTATGGCGAAGACGGACGAGAAGGCCGACGGGCGGACCGGGGCTTCGGAGACGACGCTCGGGTACGAGCAGGCGCGGGACGAGCTGGTCGAGGTCGTGCGGCGGCTGGAGGCGGGGGGCACCAGCCTGGAGGAGTCGCTGGCGCTGTGGGAGCGGGGCGAGGAGCTGGCCACGGTGTGTCGGCGCTGGCTGGAGGGGGCGCGGGCGCGGCTGGACGCGGCGCTGGCCGAGTCCGGGGATGGCGGTACGGAGGGCGACGGCGAGGGCTGACGGGGCGGGGCGCCTGCGGCGGGCCTGTTCCCCACCCCGCCCCTTCCCGAAACCGGGGGCAAGCCCCCGGCCCCCGTTGCGGGGCTCCGCCCCGGACCCCGCCGGGGCTCCGCCCCTGGACCCCGCTCCTCAAACGCCGGAGGGGCTGGGGGTGGGGCATCACCGCCCCGGCGCCCCGCTCCTCAAACGCCGGAGGGGCTGGGTTGTGCCGACCGGGGCTGGGATTGAGCGACCTGGGCTGGGGAGCCGGGCGGTTGTGATTCGGAGCACCGTGGTCCGGTTTTAGTTGAAGATTAATATAAAACTCGTACAGTGGAGTCAGCGCACTCAATATCCCCACCATGACCAGGAGGTTTACCGTGACGACGCTCGCACTCGACCCGGCCGCCCAGGATCTGCTCTTCCGTGAGGCCCACACCGCCAACGCCTTCACCGACGAGCCGGTCTCCGAGGAGCAGGTGCAGGCCATCTACGACCTGGTGAAGTACGCGCCCACCGCCTTCAACCAGTCGCCGCTGCGCATCGTCCTGGTCCGCTCCGCCGAGGCGCGGGAGCGCCTGGTTCCGCACATGGCCGAGGGCAACCGGCCCAAGACGGCCTCCGCGCCGCTGGTCGCGATCCTCGCCGCGGACAACGAGTTCCACGAGGAGCTGCCCTCGCTCTTCCCGCACGCCCCGCAGATCAAGGACGTCTTCTTCAGCGAGCGCGACACCCGTGAGCAGGCCGCCGCGCTGAACGCCTCGCTGCAGGCCGGTTACTTCATCGTGGGCGTCCGCGCCGCCGGGCTGGCCGCCGGCCCGATGACCGGTTTCGACCCGGCCGGGGTCCAGAAGGAGTTCCTGGACGGCAACCACACCCCGCTGATGATCGTCAACATCGGCAAGCCGGGCGAGGACGCCTGGAAGCCGCGCAGCCCGCGCCTGGCCTACGACCAGGTGGTCACCACCGTCTGATCCACCCCGGTGATCAAATAGCAGCGCGCCCCTCGGCATCCGTGCCGGAGGGGCGCGCTGCTGTTCGTCAGCCCTTTTCGGCCTTCAGCACGGCCGCCATCTTCGCGAGCTGCCCGTGCGACGCCGTGCCGGTGACGACCGTGGTCACACCCGGTTCGCGGCGCACCAGGGCGTCGTACTTGTCGCCCTCGTAGCGGACCCACTCATGGCCGCCGATCTTCTGCTTGGTCTTCGTCTCCCGCGCCTGCTGGGTGACGTCCTCGATGAAGGGGACCGGCTTGCCGTCGCTCTGCTCGATCGCGATGTACTCCTCGTCCTGGTCGAGGAAGCCCAGATGCCAGGCCGCGCCCTTGTCCGGGGTGGTCTCGGGCTGGTACGTCACCGAGGTCGCGCGCCACCCCTTCGGCAGGCTGCTCTTCTCGGGGGCGGCCACCGGGTACGGCGCCGCCCGCCGGGCGGTGTCCACCTCCACCCGGTAGTCGACCGTCTGGACGCCCTTGCCCGGGTCACTGTCATCGTGCGGAATGCCGAAGACGTAGATGGCCGCCGCGACGACACCAATCACCGTCAGCGACAGGACCATGTCCCGCACCGTCTCTTTGCCACGCATACCTGCCACGCCCCCTATCGTCCCTCATCGCCTCTCGGCACCCGGCAACAGGGCCGCATCAGGGTGGCGCTCATGCGTGGGGTCCTCTGCTCACTTTCGCAATGAACGGATAAGGTCATGAGCACCCTCACTTTCCGGTTCGTCGCCGTACAGAAAGGTGCGCTCCGATGACCGAGCATCATCTGCCGTCCCAGCTCGAGGTCAGTCCCGCGGCTCCCGACCGCAACCTCGCCCTTGAGCTGGTCAGGGTCACCGAGGCGGGCGCCATGGCCTCCGGCCGCTGGGTGGGCCGCGGCGACAAGAACGGCGCGGACGGCGCCGCCGTGAAAGCCATGCGCTCCCTCGTCCACACCGTGTCGATGAACGGCGTCGTGGTCATCGGCGAGGGCGAGAAGGACGAAGCCCCGATGCTCTTCAACGGAGAGCGCGTCGGCGACGGCACCGGCCCCGAGTGCGACGTGGCCGTGGACCCGGTGGACGGCACCACGCTGACCGCCAAGGGCATGGCCAACGCCGTCTCCGTGCTCGCCGTGGCCGAGCGGGGCACCATGTTCGACCCGTCGGCCGTCTTTTACATGGACAAGCTGGTCACCGGCCCCGAGGCCGCCGAGTTCGTCGACATCACGGCGCCGCCCGGGGTGAACATCCGGCGGATCGCCAAGGCGAAGAAGTCCAGCCCCGAGGACGTCACCGTGGTGGTGCTGGACCGGCCCCGCCACGAGGGCCTGGTCAAGGAGATCCGGGAGGCGGGCGCCCGGATCAAGTTCATCTCCGACGGCGACGTGGCCGGTGCGATCATGGCGGTGCGCGAGGGCACCGGCGCCGACCTGCTGCTGGGTGTCGGCGGTACGCCGGAGGGCATCATCGCGGCCTGCGCGATCAAGTGCCTCGGCGGCACCATCCAGACCAAGCTGTGGCCCAAGGACGACGAGGAGCGGCAGCGCGCCATCGACGCGGGCCACGACCTCGACCAGGTCCTCCAGACCGACGACCTGGTCAGCGGCGACAACGTGTTCTTCGTCGCTACCGGCATCACCGACGGCGACCTGCTGCGCGGGGTGCGGTACCGCGCGGACACCGCCACCACGCAGTCGCTGGTCATGCGGTCGAAGTCCGGGACGATCCGGCAGATCGACTCCACCCACCGGCTGTCCAAGCTGCGCGCCTACGCGTCGGTCGACTTCGAGCGCCCGCGCTAGAACGCGTCACACGCGTCACACGTCGGATACGACACGGGCCGGGCTCCGCCGTATGGCGGGGCCCGGCCCGTGTCCCGAAGAATTCACCCGGCGGCGGCGACGCGCACGGCGCGCTGCAACTCCGCCTCGCGGCGACGGCGGCGGGCCAGCACCACCCGGCGCTCGGCCGCGGTCAGCCCGCCCCACACCCCGTACGGCTCGGGCTGGAGCAGCGCGTGCTCCCGGCACTCGACCATGACCGGGCAGCGCGCGCAGACGCGCTTGGCGGCCTCTTCCCGCGACAGCCTGGCAGCCGTGGGCTCCTTGGACGGAGCGAAGAACAGCCCGGCCTCGTCCCGGCGGCACACCGCCTCCGAGTGCCAGGGGCCGGCCTGTTCCCGAGCGGGGGTGCGCTGCGGGGGCACGGCGGCGTCCAGCAGGGGCTGATGCGGTTGCAGCACGGTCTACTCCTGACGACGGCTCCGGTGTTCACCCTTGCCCGCCTCCCGCCGTACGGCCCCCTGTGCACCCCCATCAGCCGTACGAGAGACGATGCACCAAGCCTTACCCGCTGTGCGCACGCTTATGCACACGGTTGCCCTGCCCGGAAATTCCGTATGCACAGCGGCTGTTCAGCCCTTATGACCTCAGGTTTTTCACACGTTTCCCGCGCTTCGGCTTGGCGTCGATCCCGCCGAAGAGCGCGAACCCGCTGACCCGGACCACCGGCGCGTCGGGGTCCGGAGCCTCGCGTTCCGCGACGTCCACGCCGCCGAACACGCCGGAGCCCGAACCGTGCAGCGAGACGTTCTCCGGGACCTTGATGTCCACACCGCCGAACACGGCCCAGGCCTGGATGACGATCTCCCGCTGCTCGAAGACCGCCTCGGTGAGGTCGATCTCGACGCCGCCGAAGACCGCGAAGGCGTGGGTACGGCTGCGGGGCCGCCAGCGGCCCTTGCGCACGGCACTGCCGAACACCGCGATCAGGTTCTCCGGGCTGGAGACGGCGTCGGGCGCCGCGCCGGAGGGCAGGCCCGCGGTGGCCCGGGCCGGGCCCGCGGGCACGTCCCGTACCAGGGGCTCCAGCTCGCCGAGGGTCTTGGCGCGGTAGACGGCGTCGATCCGCTCGGCGTGCTCCTCGGGTTCGAGCCGCCCCTCGGCGAGGGCCTCCCGCAGGATGTCCGCGACCCGGTCGCGATCCGCGTCGGACGCACGGATCTCCGCCTCGGTGACGGGCGTGGGAGGGGACTTCGTCAGGGGGACCGGCTGCTGCGCTTGCTGCTCATCCACACCTGGCAGCGTACCCAGTCGCGATAGATCGCGACTAGTGGTGTGCGGCGACACGATATGCGGCGGCACACCTCTACTGAGCCTTACCTCACAAGCCCCGGCTCCCCCGCCCCGTTCTACGCTTATGCACGCGCTGTCGACGAAGTCAGCCGTAGTCCCCCGTCGAGTAAGGAATGGCCGCGATGCCAGAGTTTGCCTATTCGGACCTGCTGCCCCTGGGAGAAGACCGGACGACGTACCGTCTGGTGACCTCCGAGGGCGTGAGCACCTTCGAGGCCGACGGGCGCACCTTCCTCAAGGTCGACCCGGAGGCGCTGCGCCAGCTCGCGGCCGAGGCGATGCACGACATTTCGCACTATCTGCGCCCGGACCACCTCGCGCAGCTGCGCCGCATCCTCGACGACCCCGAGGCCAGCGCCAACGACCGCTTCGTGGCGCTGGACCTGCTGAAGAACGCCAACATCGCGGCGGCCGGGGTGCTGCCGATGTGCCAGGACACCGGCACCGCCATCGTCATGGGCAAGCGCGGCCAGAACGTGCTCACCGAGGGCGGCGACGAGGAGGCCCTGTCGCGCGGTGTCTACGACGCGTACACCAAGCTCAACCTGCGCTACTCCCAGATGGCCCCGCTGACCATGTGGGACGAGAAGAACACCGGCTCCAACCTGCCCGCGCAGATCGAGCTGTACGCGACCGACGGGGGCGCCTACAAGTTCCTCTTCATGGCCAAGGGCGGCGGCTCGGCGAACAAGTCCTTCCTCTACCAGGAGACGAAGGCGGTGCTGAACGAGGCATCGATGATGAAGTTCCTGGAGGAGAAGATCCGCTCGCTGGGCACCTCCGCCTGCCCGCCCTACCACCTGGCGATCGTGGTCGGCGGCACCAGCGCCGAGTACGCGCTGAAGACCGCGAAGTACGCCTCCGCGCACTACCTGGACGAGCTGCCCGCCGAGGGCTCCCCGACCGGGCACGGCTTCCGCGACCAGGAGCTGGAGGAGAAGGTCTTCGAGCTGACGCAGAAGATCGGGATCGGCGCGCAGTTCGGCGGCAAGTACTTCTGCCACGACGTACGGGTCGTCCGGCTGCCCCGGCACGGCGCGTCCTGCCCGGTCGCGATCGCCGTCTCCTGCTCGGCCGACCGCCAGGCGCTCGCGAAGATCACGCCGGAGGGCGTCTTCCTGGAGCAGCTGGAGACCGACCCGGCGCGCTACCTCCCGGACACCACCGAGGAGGAGCTGACCAAGGGCGCGGGCCCGGACCTGGACGCGGTCGCCATCGACCTCAACCGGCCCATGGACGACGTCCTGGCCGAGCTGACCAAGCACCCGGTCAAGACCCGGCTCTCGCTGACCGGCACGCTGGTCGTCGCCCGCGACATCGCGCACGCGAAGATCAAGGAGCGGCTGGACGCGGGCGAGGAGATGCCGGAGTACCTGAAGAACCACCCGGTGTACTACGCGGGCCCGGCCAAGACGCCGGAGGGGTACGCCTCCGGTTCGTTCGGGCCGACCACGGCGGGCCGGATGGACGCGTACGTCGAGCAGTTCCAGGCGGCCGGTGGCTCGAAGGTCATGCTGGCCAAGGGCAACCGCTCCCAGCAGGTCACGGACGCGTGCGCCGCGCACGGCGGCTTCTACCTGGGCTCGATCGGCGGCCCGGCGGCGCGGCTGGCACAGGACTGCATCAAGAAGGTCGAGGTCCTGGAGTACGAGGAGCTGGGCATGGAGGCGGTCTGGCGGATCGAGGTCGAGGACTTCCCGGCGTTCATCGTGGTGGACGACAAGGGGAACGACTTCTTCACGGACCCGGGTCCGGCCCAGCCGTTCGTGACCAGCATCCCGGTCCGGCCCGGCGCCTGACCGGTACGTAGGCGGATGGCCCCCGGTCGTGACCGGGGCCATCCGGCGTTCAGCCGGAGAGGGTCGCCTCGAAGGCTCCCGGGCGCTGGGGGACGCCGCTGCACGCCGTACTCGGGGCAGCAGCGGTCTGTTCGGGGGCCGCGGCGCCCGCGCCCTCGGAGGCGCACGGACGGTCTCGTTCCGCCGACCACATCGACAGCCGCCCGATGCCCTTGCGGGCCGCGAAGCGGGCGAGTCCGGCCGCGTCCTCCAGGGTGAAGACCTCGCCGGTCACGTCGTTGACCCCGATCATCGGCGTCACGGCCAGGGTCTTCCACGCGGCGGCGTCGGACAGCCCGAGCACCCGGCGGACCTTCTCCTGGGCGGCGGTGGCCGCCTGGATGGCGTAACGGCCCATGTCGCCCGTGTGGTCGCCGCTGTAGTTCATGGCCATGACGTTGACCGACGAGACGGTGACGCCCTCCCGCCGCGCCGCCGTCAGCTGGGCGAGGGCGCCTGGGGTCAGCCCGTCCGGCATGGCGGGCAGCGTGAAGGAGACGTTCAGCCCCTCGTGGGTGCGCTGGACCAGGGCGATGGCCTGGGCCCGGCGGGCGGTGGCGGCGACGTCGGCGAGGGCGTCGCCCTCGATGTCGAAGTCGGCCCGGATGATGCCGTAACGCTCGATCACCTCGGTGTACGCGGCGGCGAGTTGCGAGGGGTCCTCGCAGGCCGTCCCCAGCTCCGTGCCGTCGGCGCCGCCGAAGGAGATCCGTACGTCGCCACCGGCCCGCCGGGTGGCCTCGATACGGGCCGTCAGCGCCGGGTCGTCGAACGGGATGCCGCTGTCCCACGCCGGGGTGCAGCCGTCACCCGATACGACGAAGCCCAGCGTGAATTCCTTGACGCCGCGCGCCGCCGCGGCGGGCATGTCGTAGCGCGAGCTGGCCCAGGCGCTGACGTACGGCACGAAGTCGGCGGGGGGCGGCTCCGGGCGGGGGGCGGCGTGCGAGGTCGCGTGGTCCGGGTCGGACGACCGCTCGCTGCCCGCCCAGACGGCGATGGTGGCGCAGAGCACGGCTCCGGCCATGGCGATTCCGCTCATGCGGGGGCTGGCCTTCAATCGCACGCGCTCTTCCTTCCGCTCCGGGGTGAGGGATGACCTCCCCGCCAACCTCGCATATTCGATTAAAAGTGACGGACTATGACACACCGCATGTTTGACACATAGGTTGTATGTCGTATTTTCTGCACTAGCCTCTGACGCATGGATCATCAGTCAGATGTGGCCGAGCGTGCGCCCTCGCGTCCCGTCCGCTCCGACGTGGCCGGGAGAGGGCCCGTGTTCGTGGACCTCTCCGGGCGCCGCGGCCGGCTGATGCGGCACGCGGGCGCGCTCGCGGGGGCTGTCTGCTTCGGCTATTCGGCGGTCCTCGGGATGGGGTTCGCGGGCGGTACGGCCATCGCTCCCGAGACGCTGATCCCGGGACGCCCCGTCACCACCGAGGCGTTCGGCCGGGAGCCGAAGGTCGCCCCGGAAGGGCACTCCGGCGGTCGTGACGACGCGTATGAGCACCCGTCGGGAGACCACCACCCCCGGTATCGCCACGACGGCCCGGACCATCCCCTTGCGCATCCGCCCGCGCACGTACGCCCCGCGGGCGGCCGGAAGCCCACCGCGCTCGCCCGGCCCGCCCCGCCCCAG
>NZ_JBHWJI010000114.1:0-11392 GCF_042731515.1 Streptomyces sp. NPDC059850 | reverse complement strand
TGGACAAGCGGTCCGGCACCCCCCTTCGTCGGAGGTTTTCCGAGCCCGGTGGCTACTCGGCGATTTTGGTGCGCATGATCCAGCGAAAGACCACCGGGATGAGATCGCCGTCAACGAGTTCGAAATGCTCGTATCCGTTGCGGTGCTGGATTTTGAGCTTCCGGGTGGCAAGGGACGACTGACCGGTCCGATGCGCCCGGGGGAGATCGTCCGGCCCGCCTTCGAGGATGACCTCGATCGGGCCGCCGTCGGGAAAATATGTGCTCTGTTCCGTCACCTGTTCACCTCTTTACGCGGGAACGTGCAGTTCGAGCCGGTCATCCGAGGTGAGGATGGCCCGCTGCATGTCCTGGAGAGCCCGGCACGGTTCGAGCCCGAGTTCCTCGTTGAGCGTCTTCCGGGCCGCCTGATACACATGCAGGGCGTCCGCCCGGCGGCCGCAGCGGTAGAGCGCCAGCATCAGCTGACGATGCAGCGCCTCCCGCAGCGGATGCTCGGTGGTCAGCTGGTACAGATCACTCACCAGCTCACGGTGGCGCCCGAGCATCAGCCGTGAATCGGTCAGCATCTCGACACATTCCAGACGGGCTTCCTTCAGCCAGGTCTGAAATCCCTCGAGAATCGGCCCGTGGCACACATCGTCCAGCAGCGGGTCGCGCCAGAGGTCGAGCGCGCTTTCGAAGCTGGCCGTGGCCTGCTGGTAGCGTCGCTCCCGGAGATGATCCCGGCCCTCGCCCACCAGCCGTTCGAAACAGTGGAAGTCGAGATCATCCGGCCCCAGCCGCAGGACGTATCCCGGAGGGCGGGTGATAACCGGGCTTTCGCTCTGATGAGGCCGGCGCAGGAACTTGCGAATCTGGGAGACATACACATGAAGGCCCGCGATCGCCCGGCGAGGCGGGTCCTGGCCCCAGATCTCCGTGATGAGCTGGTCGATCGGGACCACTTGATCCGCGCGGACCAGGAGGACGGTCAGCAGGACTTCGATCTTCCGCGCCCTGATGGATAATTTCCGTCCGTCCTCGACCACGCGGAGAGGTCCCATGATCTCATATCGCACTGCTTGCCCCGTCCCAGTCGCCGATGCGTGCGGTCATGGGACAGTCGGCCCCGTTGCCGGAAATCCCCGCGAGATTGTTCGTTTTTCCGTGCCCGCCCGGGGGTGGCGCCTGTCTGTTGGAGACGAACGAATGTGCGGGCCTACGTCGCGTACGTGCCGCCGAGCCGCCCGCCTGTGGGAAGTGGACCAGCTGTTTATCGCCGCACGGGGACGGACAGTGCTGCCGGTTCCGCTTACTCACGTCGTTCGCGACTGCCATTACTCACCCCTCTTTATCACGGACCTGCCGGTGATTCAGAAACCACGAATCCGCAGTTCACTGCCCCTGGCAGGTGCCCTTCGTTCTAAGCGGTTCCTATGACTACCCACCTCACCTAGAATCCGGATAGATGCGCCCTAGAGGCGCTCCCGCGGGGAAAGGCGCGCATTTCGATGCCGTGTGGAAGATCAGGGTCCGGATATCGTCGGCCCCGAGTAGCGGTCAGCGAATGACAATACGCTGATCGAGTCGACGGGTTCAAGCGCGCCATGCCCAAAACCGCGTCGAATCGGTGCCGTTGATGAGATGTGGATAATTGCGGGACTTCAGGGGCCGGTCGCCCCGTGGAAACCGGCCCCGGAATCCTTGGTCAAAGCTTGTGGGCCACCACGATCGCGCAACCGGCACTGGGCACCGTGGGCAGCGCCGACTTCGCGGCGTCGAGCACTTCCTGCACACTGACCCCGTGCCGCTCCTCGAACTCCCGGCGGCACTTCAGGATGCCGTCGATCATGCGGTTGGCGGTGTCCTTGGTGTGCTCGGTGACGTCCGTCAGCTCGTCCAGCACCAGACCGGCGTCGCTGATCAGGCCGGGCCAGTCGCCCATCCGGGTCAGCGAGGTGACCGCGCCGGGATCGTTCTCCGGCTGATAGCTGTCATCGCCCGGCGGCGTCACATCCGTCAGCACCAGCCGGCCACCGGGCACCAGCACCCGGGCCATCTCGCGCAGCGCCGTGGGCCGGTGCATATGGTTGATGGATTCGAAGGCGAGTACGGCGTCGAAGGACGCGTCCCCGAGCGGCATGGCCATGGCGTCGGCGTACCGGAACGACACCTGGTCGGACATGCGCGCGGCACACGCCGCTTCGGTCGCCTGCCTGACCTGAAGCTCGCTGATGGTGATCCCCAGAACACCGGCCCCGGTCATCGACGCCACCCGCAGCGCGGGCTTGCCGATACCGCAGCCCACATCCAGCACCCGGTCTCCCGGGCCCACCCGCAGCCGTTCGATGAGCAGATCGGTGAAGCGGTCCGTGGCCTCCTGGACCGAGCTGGTGTCGGACGGACCGTCCCAGTAGCCGAAGTGGAAGTTGTCGTCCCACGCCATCTGCAGCAGCGGTCCGAGCGAACTGTAGTAATCCGACACCTGGCCGCCTGGCGGCGCGGGTGATGGGGATGTCATGGCACTCCTCCTGTGTGCTCGGCGCTCCGATCGGCCGTCAAGTGGCCACTAAGGCCCACCTGTTCAGCGATGGTCCGGGGTTCCGGTAACGCGTCTCTAAAGTGACCGGCCGAGGGCATTTGGTGTGCCTTTAGAACCGCGCCCCACGATGGGCCACGTGCTCGCACCGATCATCAATCCGGAGCGGGAGTGCCGCCCATGACCAACGACATCCCTGCGGGTGTGATGGCTAGCGCCCCGCCCACCCGGCCACCTCAGCCCGCGGAACCCATCGCCGTCGTGGGAATGGCCTGCCGACTGCCCCACGCACCCAGCCCGTCAGCCTTCTGGCGGCTGCTGCGGCAGGGCCGCCACGCCATCACCGCGATGCCCGCCGACCGCCGCCACCCCGGCACCCCGGCGGCTCCTTCCCCTGCGTGGTACGGCGGATTCCTGGACCACGTCGACACGTTCGACGCCGAGTTCTTCGGGATCCCGCCGCGCGAAGCGGTGTCCATGGACCCCCAGCAGCGGCTGATGCTCGAACTCAGCTGGGAGGCGTTCGAGGACGCCGGAATCCGCCCCGAGACGCTCAAGAACACCGCCACCGGTGTCTTCGTCGGCGCCATCTGGGACGAGTACGCGGCCGTGCTGCGCCACCACCGCCCCCTCGCCAGCACCCGGCACGCCATGACCGGCGTACACCGCAGCATCATCGCCAACCGGATCTCCCACGGCTATGGGCTGCGCGGACCGAGCCTCACCGTCGACACCGCCCAGTCCTCGTCCCTGGTGGCCGTCCACACGGCGTGCGAGAGCCTGCGCCGCGACGAGTGCGTCCTGGCGCTGGCCGGTGGTGTCAATCTCATCCTCACCGAGGAGAGCATGGAGGCCGCCGCGGCCCAGTTCGGCGGACTCTCCCCGGACGGCCGCTGCTACACCTTCGACGCCCGCGCCAACGGCTTCGTACGCGGCGAGGGCGGCGGCGCCGTCCTGCTCAAGCCCCTCGCCGCTGCGGTGCGCGACGGCGACCCGGTGTACTGCGTGATCCGTGGCAGCGCTCTCAACAACGACGGAGCCACCGACGGCCTGACCACCCCCGGCCCGGCGGCGCAGGAAGCCGTGGTGCGGCTCGCCCACCAGCGCGCCGGAACCTCACCGGGCGACGTCCAGTACGTCGAACTGCACGGCACCGGCACGCCCGTCGGTGACCCCGTCGAGGCCGCGGCGCTCGGCGCGGCCCTCGGCCGCGCCCGTACGGCGGACAACCCCCTGCCGGTCGGCTCCGCCAAGACCAACGTCGGCCACCTGGAGGGCGCCGCCGGGATCGTCGGACTGCTCAAGTGCGTCCTCAGCATCACCCACCGGCAGCTCCCGCCCAGCCTCCACTACGCCACCCCGAACCCGCGCATTCCGCTGGCCCGTCTCGGACTGCGCGTCCACGACGAACTCAACGCGTGGCCACGTCCGGATCAGTCGCTCGTCGCCGGGGTCAGCTCCTTCGGGATGGGCGGCACCAACTGTCATCTGGTGCTGGCGGAACCGCCCGCTTCTGCCTCCGTGCCTGCTTCGGCCACGGTGTCACCGCCACCGTCCCCGTCCGTCGTCCTGTGGCCACTCTCCGCCAGGACCCCCGAGGCGCTGCGCGCCCAGGCCGGGCGGCTGCGCGACCACCTCGCCGCCCACCCTGCCGACATTGGACGCGCGGACATCGGCCATGCACTGGCCACCACCCGGACCGCCTTCGCCCACCGCGCCGTGCTCCTCGGCGAGGGCCACCACCCCGACGAGCTGGTGCGCGGACTCGACGCGCTCGCGCAGGGCACACAGACCGCCGGACTCGTCCGGGGCCGGGTGGCCGAGGGAGGGATCGCGCTGCTCTTCAGCGGCCAGGGCAGCCAGCGCCCCGGCATGGGCCGCGAACTGTACGCCGCGCACCCCGTCTTCGCCGCCGCCCTGGACGAGGTCTGCGACACCCTCGCCCCGCACCTCGACCAGCCCCTGCGCGACGTCATGTTCGCCGACCCCGGTACGCCTCGGGCGGCACTGCTGGACCGCACGTCGTACACCCAGCCAGCGCTGTTCGCCATCGAAGTCGCCCTGTACCGGCTGGTGGCCTCCTGGGGGCTGACGGCCGACTGCCTGATGGGCCACTCGGTCGGCGAGATCGCCGCGGCGCACGTGGCCGGAGCGCTCTCCCTCCCCGACGCCTGCGCACTGGTGGCAGCCCGGGGCAGGCTCATGCAGTCGGTCACGGCGGACGGGGCGATGGCCGCCTGGCAGGCCACCGTGGACGAAGCCACCGACCTGCTGGCCGGGCGGGAGGACCGGATCGGCATCGCCGCCGTCAACGGACCCGCCTCCGTCGTGGTCTCCGGGGACCGGGACACCGTCCACGACACCACCGCCATCTGGCGGGAGCGCGGCCACAAGGCGCATCTGCTGAAGGTCAGTCATGCCTTCCATTCCCCGCACATGGACCGGATTCTCGGCGAACTGCAGTCCGTAGCAGCTGATTTGACCGTCACCGCACCGGCCATTCCCGTCGTCTCCAATGTGACCGGCCGTGTCGCCACCGCCGAACAGCTCGCCTCCCCGGACCACTGGGCCCGCCACGCCCGCGACGCGGTGCGCTTCGCCACCGGAATGAACACCCTCCGGGCCGAGGGCGTCACCACCTTCCTCGAACTCGGACCGGACGCCCTGCTGACCGCCATGGCCCGCGAATGCCTCGCCGAGCCCCCCGCCACCGAGGACGGCCCTGACCGGCCGCGCCCCCTCGCCGTGGCCGCTCTGCGACGCGACCGGCCGGAGGCGCGTACGTTCGCCACGGCCATGGCCGAGGCACACGTACGCGGCGCCGACCTCGACTGGGATCGGGTCTTCGGCGGACCCCGCTCCCGCCCGGCGGGCCTGCCGACGTACGCCTTCCAGCGACAGCGCTACTGGCCCGGGGCGGAGCCCACGGCCCCGGCCACGGACAGCGCGGCCACCCCGGCGCCGCTGGCCGGGCGGCTGGCGGAACTGACCGGCGCGGAGCGCCACCGTGCCCTGCTGGACGTGGTGCGCGACGCCTCGGCCGCCGTCCTGGGACACCCCGGCCCGGAGGCCATCGACCCGGCCCTCAGCTTCAAGGAGCTGGGCTTCGACTCCCTCGCGGCCACGGAACTGAGCGAGCGGCTGAGCGAATCCACCGGCGTGCCCCTGCTCGCCACGCTCACCTTCGACCACCCCACGCCGCTGGCCGTCGTCGCCCATCTGCGCACCCGCGCCGACCGGACCCCGGGCGCGCCGCCGAGCCCGATGCCGTTGACGACGCCGCTACCGGCCACCACTGCGGCCACCGACGACGATCCCATCGCGGTGGTGGCCATGAGCTGCCGCTACCCCGGCGGCGCCGACACACCGGAGGCACTGTGGCGGCTACTGGCCGAGGGCGTGGACGCTGTCGGCGAGTTCCCGGGGGACCGGGGCTGGGATCTGGCGGCCCTCTTCGACCCGGACCCGGACCGCCCCGGCACCAGCTACGCCCGCGAGGGCGGATTCCTGTACGACGCCGCGCGGTTCGACGCGGACTTCTTCGGCATCAGCCCGCGCGAGGCCCTGGCCACCGACCCGCAGCAGCGGCTGCTGCTGGAGACCGCGTGGGAGGCGTTCGAGCGCGCGGGCATCCGCCCCGACACGCTGGCGGGCAGCTCGACCGGTGTGTTCGTCGGGGTGACACCCCAGGACTACGGCCCACGGCTGCACGAGGCGCCGAAGGGGCTCGACGGCCATCTGCTGACCGGCAGCACGCCCAGCGTCGTGTCCGGGCGCATCGCCTTCACCTTCGGTCTGGAGGGGCCCGCGGTGACGGTGGACACCGCGTGTTCGTCGTCGCTGGTGGCCCTGCATCTGGCCGCCCAGGCGCTACGGCAGCGAGAGTGCCGCATGGCGCTGGCTGGCGGCGTGGCCGTGATGTCCGCACCGGGCATGTTCACCGGCTTCTCCCGTCAGCGCGGCCTGGCCCCCGACGGCCGGTGCAAGCCGTTCGCGGCGGCCGCGGACGGCACGGGCTGGGGCGAGGGCGCCGGTCTGGTGCTGCTGGAGCGACTGTCGGACGCACGGCGCGAAGGCCACCCGGTGCTGGCCCTGATCCGGGGCTCGGCGGTCAACCAGGACGGTGCGTCCAACGGCCTGACGGCGCCGAACGGGCCGTCGCAGCAACGGGTGATCCGCCAGGCCCTGGCCGCCGCCCGGCTGAGCCCGTCCGAGGTGGACGCGGTGGAAGCGCACGGCACCGGCACCACACTGGGCGACCCGATCGAGGCGCAGGCGCTGCTCGCCACGTACGGGCAGGAGCGCCGAACGGACCGTCCCCTGTGGCTCGGATCCATGAAGTCGAACATCGGCCACACCCAGGCGGCAGCCGGAGTGGCGGGCGTCATCAAGATGGTGATGGCCATGCGGCACGGACAGCTGCCCGCCACCCTGCACATCGACCAGCCGAGCCCGCACGTCGACTGGCACAGCGGCAACGTACGCCTGCTCACCGAACCGGTCGCGTGGCCGTCCGGCGAGCACCCCCGCCGCGCGGGCGTCTCCTCCTTCGGTATCAGCGGAACCAACGCCCATCTGATCCTCGAACAGGCTCCGGAACCGGACGCCGCGACCTGCGCCCCGCCCGGCGACGGGCCCACGCCCTGGGTGCTGTCGGCACGTAGCGCGGAGGCGCTGCGCGGGCAGGCCCGTGTGCTGGCCGCCGTACTGGACACCGATCCCGACGCGTCTGCCACGGAGGTGGGCTGGTCGCTGGTCACCACGCGGTCGGCGTTCGCACACCGGGCGGTGGCGGTCGGCGAGGACCGCGACAGTCTGATGGCGGCGGTCCGGGCACTGGCGGCCGGTGACAGTCACCCGGGCCTCATGGGCCCCGGCGCGGTCTCTCCCGGAGCCGTGGCGGCGGGCGGCCCGGGACCGGTGCTGGTGTTCCCGGGGCAGGGATCGCAGTGGCGGGGGATGGGCGCCGAACTCCTCGACACCTCAGCGGTGTTCGCGCGGCGGGTGGTGGAGTGTGAGCGGGCGTTGGCGCCGTATGTGGACTGGTCGCTCACCGATGTGCTGCGCGGCACCGAGGGAGCGGCCGACCTGCGCCGGGTCGATGTGGTGCAGCCCGTGCTGTGGGCCGTGATGGTCTCGCTGGCGGCAGTGTGGGCGGAGTACGGAGTGCGCCCGGCAGCCGTCGTGGGCCACAGCCAGGGCGAGATCGCGGCCGCGGTGGTGGCGGGGGCGCTGTCGCTGGAGGACGGTGCGAAGGTCGTGGCCCTGCGCAGCCGGGCGCTGTGCCGACTGGCCGGTGGCGGCGCCATGGCCTCGCTGGGGCTGGGCCGGGAGGCCGCGTCCGACCTGCTGACCGAACTGGGCGACCGCGCCGCGGCGGTCGTGGTGGCAGTCGTCAACGGGCCCGGATCCACGGTGGTGTCCGGACCGCCCGGACAGGTGGCGGCTGTAGTGGCCGCATGCCAGGAGAGGGAGGAGCGCGCACGGCTGATCGAAGTGGACTACGCCTCCCACAGCCCCCAGGTGGACGAGATCACGCGGGAGCTGACCCAGCTGCTGGACGGTATCCGTCCGGCCATCTCGGCCGACACCGGTGTGGCGTTCTACTCGACGGTGACCGGCGGCCGGGCCCGGCCCGCCGACCTCGACACCGGCTACTGGGTGCGCAACCTGCGCGAACAAGTACGGTTCGCCGACGCGGTCGACGCGCTTCTGGCCGATGGCCACCGCGTGTTCATCGAGGCCAGCACCCATCCGGTGCTGACCATGGGGATGCGGGAGTGTTTCGAGGAGGCGGATGCCACCGCCGTCGCCGTGCCGACGCTGCGGCGCGACCACGGCGGCCGGGCGCAGCTGACGCGCTCGCTGGGGCTGGCGTTCACCGCCGGGGTGGACATCGACTGGGCCGCCCTGTTCCCGGCCGACCCGCCGCCCCGTACCGTCGAGCTGCCCACGTACGCGTTCCAGCGCGAACGGTACTGGCTGGACGCCCCGGCCCCGCGCGGCGGCGACCCCGCCGACCTCGGCCTCACCTCCGCCGAACACCCCCTGCTGGGCGCCGCCGTGGAGTGCGCCGACGGCAGCGGCCTGATGCTGACCGGGCGCATCTCCCCGCGGACACACCCCTGGCTGGGCGAGCATGTGGTGGGCGGTGTGGCGCTGGTGCCGGGCGCCGCCCTGGTGGAATGGGTGTTGCGGGCGGGCGACGAGGCCGGTTGCGGTGAGGTCGAAGAGCTGGCGTTCCGGGCCCCATTGGCGCTGCCCGCCACGGGTGGCCTCCGCGTACAGGTGGCGGTGGGCGCCCCCGCCCACGACGGGCGGTGTGACGTACGCGTGTACGCCCGCCCGGACGGCGACAGCGCGCTCACGGCATGGACGTGCCACGCCACGGGCGTACTGCGCCCGCCCGCGCCGGACGAGCAGACGGCCGAGCCCGGGGCATGGCCCCCGGCCGGTGCGCGGCCGGTGGCGTCGGACCGGCTGTACGAACGGATCGCCACCTCTGGCTACGTGTACGGCCCGGCCTTCCAGGGCATGCGCGCGATGTGGCGCGACGGGGCGGACGTCCTGGCCGAGGTGGAGCTGCCGGAGGCCGCCGGAGAGCCCGGCGGGTACGGCATCCATCCGGCCCTGTTGGACGCGGTCCTGCAACCGGCGCTCGCGTCCGACGAGAATCAGGGCCCGGCTGACGACCGGTTGTGGCTGCCGTTCACGATGAACGGCGTGGCGCTCTGGGCGGCCGACGCCACGACCGTACGGGTCCGGCTCTCCCCACACCGGCAGGGCGCGGACGGCGAGCGCGGGATGCGGGTGGCCGTGTCCGACGCGGCGGGCGCACCGGTGCTCACCATCGACGCGCTTGTGCTGCGCCCGGCCACGCCCGAGCAGCTGCGGCCCTCGGGCGGTCATGGCGTGGATGAACGCGTACCGAGTGGCGTACGGGGCGGGCGGCGGCGCACCGCGGCCGCCGTGGCCGGCGCACGGTCGGCCGACTGGACCGCACGGCTGAGGGGGCTGTCGGCGGCCGAACGACAGCGGGCGGTGCTCCACCTGGTCCGCCAGCACGCCGCCACCGTGCTCGGACACACCGACCCCGACGCGGTGCACGCCGAGGCCAGCTTCAAGGAGCTGGGCTTCGAGTCCCTGACCGCCGTCGAATTGCGCGACCGCCTCGCGGCGGCCACCGGACTGCGCCTGCCCGCGGCCCTCATCTTCAGATATCCGACCCCGGAGGGCATCGCGCGCCATGTGGTGCAGCGGCTTTCCCCCGAAGGCAAGGTCCCGACGCAGAAGTCGACGGATGCGGTGAATATCGCGGAAAGGCTGGAGTCCGCGTCCGCGGATCAGGTTCTTGACTTTATCGACAACGAGCTTGGTGTGTCCTGAATGTACCGGGCGCGACGAATGCTGAAGGCCGGGTGACCCCAGTGGCGAACGAAGAGAAGCTGGTCGAGTATCTCAAGCGGGTCTCCGCTGATCTGCACGATACCCGGCAGCGTTTGCGGGCGGCGGAGGAGCGCGCCCAGGAGCCGGTGGCCGTGGTGGGTATGGCCTGCCGCTTCCCGGGCGGGGTCACCTCCCCCGAGGAATTGTGGGACCTGCTCAGCTCGGGCGTGGACGCGATCGGCGATTTCCCCACGAACCGTGGCTGGGACCTGGACAACCTCTACCACCCCGATCCCGAGCATTACGGCACGAGTTGCGTCCGCCAAGGCGGATTCGTCGAGGCCGATCAATTCGACGCCGCGTTCTTCGGGATCAGCCCGAGGGAAGCGCTGGCGATGGACCCGCAGCAGCGGCTGGTCCTGGAAATCGCCTGGGAGGCGCTGGAACGGGCCGGAATCGACCCTGACACCCTGAAAGGCACCCGCACCGGGGTCTATACGGGAGTGTCCAGCCAGGACTATCTGGCCCGGGCCCCCCGGATCCCCGAGGGCTTCGAGGGGTACGCCACCACGGGCACTCTCACCAGCGTGATCTCGGGCCGGGTGGCCTACACGTTCGGTCTGGAGGGACCGGCGGTGACCGTGGACACCGCGTGTTCCGCCTCGCTCGTGGCCATCCACCTCGCCTGCCAGGCGCTACGGCAGGGCGAATGCACCCTGGCGCTGGGGGGTGGCGTCACCTCGCTCGCCACGCCCGTCATGTTCACCGAGTTCTCCCGGCAGCGGGCGCTGGCGCCGGACGGCCGCTGCAAGTCCTTCGCGGCCAGCGCGGACGGCACCGGCTTCTCCGAAGGCGTCGGCCTGGTGGTGCTGGAACGGCTGTCGGACGCGCGGCGCAACGGCCACCGGGTGATGGCGGTGATCCGGGGCTCAGCGATCAACCAGGACGGCGCCTCGAACGGTCTGACCGCGCCCAACGACGTCGCCCAGGAGCGCGTCATCGGCCAGGCCCTGGCAAGCGCCCAGCTGTCGCCGGGCGATGTGGACGTCGTGGAGGCCCACGGCACCGGTACGAAGCTGGGCGACCCGATCGAGGCCGAAGCGCTGATCGCCACGTACGGCCAGGACCGCCCCGCCGAGCGGCCCCTGCTACTGGGCTCGTTGAAGTCCCACATCGGACACACCCACGCGGCCGCAGGAGTGGCGGGCGTCATCAAGATGGTGACGGCTTTGCAGCATGCGGTCCTGCCCGCGAACCTGCACCTGGACGAGCCGACCCCGCATGTGGAGTGGGAAGGCAGCGGCGTACGGCTGCTGACAGAGCCGACCGCCTGGCCCGCACTGGACCGGCCCCGCCGGGCGGCGGTGTCCTCCTTCGGGGTCTCGGGCACCAATGCGCATGTGGTCGTGGAGCAGGCTCCGGAGGTGTCTGCGCGGGTTGAGGTGGCTCGGCCTGTTGAGGGTGTGGTGCCGTGGGTGGTGTCGGG
>NZ_JBHWJI010000113.1:0-11394 GCF_042731515.1 Streptomyces sp. NPDC059850 | reverse complement strand
TGTTGCGGTTTTGTTTCGTCCTCTATTTTTATTTTCTCCCGGGGGTGTATTACTTCCCCCCCCCCGGGCCCCCCCCCCCCTGGCAAGATATGTCCCCGCCCGGCCCCGCGTCCATTGTCGGAACGAATTTACCCGGAGCAGCCCGCGAGGGCCGGGACGCAATTGTTGGGGTTGTTGCCGGTCACGTTCGTCGCCATCAGTGAAATCGAACCGCCGTCGGAGAAGATTCCGCCACCCTGGCCGCCATTGGCCGTATTGCCGGTGATGTTGGTACCGATGATTTGCGTGTTTCCGGCGTGACTGAAGAGTCCGCCGCCATTAAGGGTGGCGATGTTTCCGGACACCACGGTGGACTGCAAATACAGCGTGCTTCCGAAGTTCGCGATACCGGCGCCGTTGCTTCCCGCCGTATTTCCGATAATGCGTCCGCCGTTGAAGGTCAGATTCCCGATGGACGTCCAGATACCGCCGCCCTCGAAACTGCTGGCGTGGTTGGTCTCCAGCGTCACGGCGCTCAGGAGGGTGTCCCCGAAGTTCGCGATGGCGCCGCCGGTGCTCTCGCCGGTGTTGTCGGCGAACGTGGTGCTGTTGGCGGTCAGCGAGCCTCCCGTACCGACGTGCACGCCGCCGCCGTCGTTGGCGGTGTTGCCCGAGAGGTGGCTCAGGGAGAAGGCGGCCGTGGCGCCCGGGGCGACCTGGACGCCGCCGCCGATGCCGCTCGCGACGTTCGCGGTGACCGCGCTCTGCTGGAGGGTCAGCGAGCCCTGGTCCAGGATCCCGGCCCCGTCCACCGCCCGCCCGCCCGAGAGGGTCACCCCGCTCACGGTGAGACGTCCGCCGGACGCGACCTCCGCGATGCGGAAGTCCGGCGCCGAGGCGCTGCGTCTGATGGTCGCTCCGGTACCGGTGATGGTCACGTTCCCGGTGATGATGGGGAGCCCGTCGGGGCCGTTGGCGCCCGTCGCCGCCACCGAGGTGAGCGTGTACACGCACCCGGCGGCGAGTACCACGGTCCCGCCCGCGGCCGCCTGGCCCACCGCGGCGACCAGTGCCGCCGAGTCCCCGCAGGGCACGGTGGCCTGAGGGGAGGCCTCGCCGCCCGCCCTGGTTCCCCCTCCCTCGGCCGACGCCGGCGCGGAAGCGCCCCACGCCAAGAGCGCCAGCACCATGACGGGGAGTGTTCCGCGGATGGTAGTCACGAGTCGCACGAGGGTCTCCTTACGCGTTTTCCTGGGAGAGCGAGCAGGCTCAGCCTGTGCGGCCAGGGCGCGTTCGGCATCCGCTCAGGCGCCGCCCGTGTGACCGCCGATCGTGCGCGCACACGGCGGGCGAAGGGCCCAGAAAAACGACGAAACCGCAGGTCAGCGATGCTGCCTGCGGTTTCCCGGGTGGGTCATCAGGGGCTCGAACCCTGAACCAATGGATTAAAAGTCCACTGCTCTGCCAATTGAGCTAATGACCCGCACCCCCGCAGCATAGCCCGGCCACGGGGTCCGCCCCGAGACAATATCGTCCCGGGTCGAAAGGCCGTGCAACCACGGGGGGTTGCACGGGCCTCATCGGCGTCGGTCAGCCGTTGCGCTTCCAGCGCGGCTTGTCGGTGCGGCGGTCGTGGGAGCGGCCACCGGCGTTGCCGCCACGGTGGTCGTCACGGCGCGCCGGGCGGTCGTCGCGGCGGTCGCGGTTGAAGGGGCGGTCGCCGCCACGGTGGTTGTGGTCGCGGCGCTCGAAGGAGCGGCCACCGGACGGACGGTCGTCGCGGCGGTCGCGGTTGAACCCACCACGGTCATCACGACGCTCGAACGAACGGCCACCACGGTCGCCACCACGGTCATCACGACGGTCCCGGTTGAACCCACCCCGGTCATCACGACGATCCCGACCACCCGACGGACGGTCGTCACGGCGATCGCGGTTGAACCCACCACGGTCATCACGACGCTCGAACGAACGGCCACCACGGTCGTTGTCCCGGCGGTCCCGGCGGTCGAAGTTGCCCCGCTCGTCCCGGCGCTCAGCGGCCGGGGCCGAGGACTCGGCCGAGCGCTGCGCGGGCACGAACGGAACGGCCTCGGCGGGAGCACCGGCGGTCTCGGCACCGGCCTCGGCCGCGTCGCCCTGCTGCGCCGGGGTCTCGCCGCGCTCGCGCGCCGCGCGGGCGGACAGCCGGTCGGCCTCCTCGCGCAGCTCGCCCGCGCGCCGCTGCACCTTCTCCAGCTCCCGGGTGAGGTCCTGCACCTCGCGCTCGGCCTGCTTGGCGGAGTTCGCGGCCGCCTCGGCCTGCACCTCGGTGAGCGAACGGGCGCCGGTGATCCGGGCCACGTCCTCGTCGAAGACGCCCGCCCCGCCGACGATGTGACGGGAGGCGTCGACGCCCGCGTCCTCCATCAGCCGGAAGATCTGCCGCCGCTGGTGCGGCAGGGCCAGCGACACGACGGTGCCGCTCTGGCCCGCCCGCGCCGTACGGCCGGAGCGGTGCAGGTAGTCCTTGTGGTCACCGGCCGGGTCCACGTTGAGCACCAGGTCGATGCCGTCGACGTGGATGCCACGGGCGGCGACGTCGGTGGCGACGAGCACGTTGACGTACCCGTCCTTGAAGTCGGCCAGGGTCCGGGTGCGGGCGCCCTGCGTCATGCCGCCGTGCAGCGCGTCGGCGCGCACGCCCGCGTCGCACAGCTGCTCGGCGACCCGGTCGCAGCCCAGCTGGGTGCGGACGAAGATGATGGTGCGGCCCTTGCGCGCCGCGATGGCGGCGGTGACCGGCGCCTTGTCCTTCGGCTTCACCACGAGCACGTGGTGGGTCATGGTCGAGACAGCGCCCTGGGACGGGTCGACCTCGTGGGTGACCGGGTTCACCAGGTACCGCTTGACCAGGCTGTCGATCTCGTTCTCCAGCGTCGCGGAGAACAGCAGTCGCTGGCCGCCGCTCGGCACCAGGTCCAGGATCTCGGTGACCTCGGGCAGGAAGCCCATGTCGGCCATCTGGTCGGCCTCGTCGAGGACGGCGATCTGGACCTTGTCGAGGGTCGCGGCGCCACGGTCGATGATGTCGCGCAGCCGGCCCGGAGTGGCGACCAGGATGTCCACGCCCCGCTCCAGGGCGTAGATCTGATTGCCCATCGAGGTGCCGCCGCAGACCACCTTGAGCTTGAGGCCGAGGACGTCGCCGTACGGCTGCAGCGCGTCGCTCACCTGCATCGCCAGCTCGCGGGTGGGGGTCAGGATGAGGCCCCGGGGGCGCTTCTTCTCGGTGTGGCCGCCGGCCAGCGAGGTCAGCAGCGGAAGGCCGAAGGAGAGCGTCTTGCCGGAGCCGGTACGGCCTCGGCCGAGGATGTCCTTCCCGGCCATGGCGTCGGGGATGGTCGCGGCCTGGATCGGGAAGGGCGTGGTCACGCCGTTCTGCGCGAGCTTGCGGACGATCTGCTCGGGGAGGCCGAGGTCAGCGAAGGTGATTTCGGGGCCCTTGGAAGTCTCGGGGGTGCTCTGCTCGGCGTCGTCGGCGTCGGCCGCGTCGACTGCGTCGGCCGCGGAGACGTCGGCGCCGGGCTCGGCGGGGGCAGTGGTGGACTCGGCGCGCTCGGCCTGCTGGAGCTGCTCGACCGGCTGGGGCTGGTCCCCGGGGTCGCCCTGCTCGTCGGTGGCGGGCATGACGGCGTGATCAGTGGAAACGGACATGCGAAATGCGAAACCTTCCGGAGTCTCGGCACGCGCCCAAACTCCGTGTTGTCGCAAACGACCGCCTCTATGCGGTCAGCCACGGGATGGCAAGGAACGCGCCTCACGGCGCACTTCGATGAGGCGCCGGGCAAATGGGATCAAACGATCTACCACCATACGCACCCCCACCCCCCAAGAGCAAATTCGCTACGCCAACTGACCATCCCTACCCCCCGTGTCCCTCATCACACCGCGCGTTCGCCCGCGCTATCCCGCGGGCTCGGCGGGCGCGGAAGCGGGCGGGGAGGCCGGTTCCGAGGGGGTGGGCTTGGGATCGGGCGCGCTCGGCGGCGGGCTCGACGGACGCGGCTCCGGCGCGGCCTCGGAGGGCGCGGGCGCGCCCGGCTCAGGCGGCGGGGAGGGCACCGGACGGTGCGCCCCGGAGCCGTGCTTCCCGGGCGACGGCGAGGGCTTCTCCCCGGGCTCCGCGGCGGCTGACGCCGACGGCGAACGGCGCTCGCCAGCCTTGCGCTTATGGCCCTTGGCGTCCCGCGCCGCCTCCGTGTACGTATGCCCGCGGCCGTCCGTACGCACCACCACGCCCCCACCGGGCTCCGCAGCGCCGCCGCCCTTGTCGGAGCCGCCCCGGTGCTTGTCGGGCTTTCCGGGGTCGTCGGAGATGCTCATGCAGCCGCCCAGGGCCAGGGCCCCGGCCACCAGGGTCACCACCACGGCGCTCCGCGCCGAGACGCGGGGGGCGCGCGAGGCGCGGGGCGCGTCGGTGCGGGAGGAACGGTCGGTGCGAGGAGCGGGGGTTCCAGACATGCGTGGGACACCTCCAGGCCGCAGGGCTGTGACGCAGTACCCAACTGGCCCCGCCCCCCTTAGGACACGCGTGCGGCGTAACCCGTGCGCCGGAGGCGGCCGCGCACGCCCGTGGCCTCACCCGTAACCCTCACCCGTAGCCGAGTGCGTGCAGCCGCTCGTCGTCGATGCCGAAGTGGTGCGCGATCTCGTGGACCACGGTCACCTCGGTCTCCTGGACCACGTCCTCCCGGGTCTCGCTCATGCGCAGCGTCGGCCCCCGGTAGATGGTGATCCGGTCGGGCAGGACGCCCGCGTACCACTCGCCGCGGTCGGTGAGCGGCGTCCCCTCGTAGAGCCCCAGCAGCTCGGGGTCGGCCGCGGGCGGCTCGTCCTCCACGAACACCGCGACGTTGTCCATCAGCCGCGTCAGCTCCGGCGGGATGCGGTCCAGCGCCTCGGCCACCAGTTCCTCGAACTCCTCGCGCGTCATCTCCAGCACCTGGCCATTGTCGGGCAGCCGGGCCCGGATGGGGACGGTCCGCGCCCGGGAATGGTGCGCCGGGCGGGCGGGCATACGCGCATCCATGGCCCGCGAACCGCTCGCCCTCGCCCTCGCCCCGGCCACCGAGCGGCCACGGCCGGTCGTCCGCGCCGCCGGGCTGGCCGCGGTGACCCTCCTGGGGGCCTGGATGGGGCTGCTGGTCGTCGGGAGCGTCCACGCCTCGGTGGGCCCGATGGACACCCGGATGGCGCTCAGGCCGTCCCTCACCGGCGGCACCGAGATCAACGTCTCCCCGCTCGGCGCCCTCGAACTCCGCAGCCACCACGCCCCGCTCCGCCTCGACGTCGACGTGGACCGGCTCGACCCCATCCGGTCGGCGGCGCTGGTCGACCGCCCCGAGCGGCTGTCCGGGCTGCAGGAGGAGGTGGCGGGCGACGTCGTGCGCGGCACCCGGGACCTGGCGGTGCGCTCCTGCGCGGCCGTCGTCTTCGGCGCCACCGCGCTGGGCCTGGCCGTCTACCGCCGCCCCCGGCGGGCGCTGGCGGCGGGCGGCCTCGCGCTGGGGCTGCTGGCCGCCTCCGGCGGCGCCGCGTACGCGACCTGGAACCCGGACTCGGTGCTGGAGCCGCGCTATTCGGGGCTGCTGTCGAGCGCCCCTTCGGTGGTCGGCAACGCGCGGAGCATCGTCACGGACTTCGATGTGTACCAGCGGGAGCTGGCCCGGCTCGTGACCAACGTCACGCAGCTGTACGAGGCGACTTCGACCCTGCCCGCCTACCGGCCCGACCCGACGACGATGCGGGTACTGCACGTATCGGACATCCACCTCAACCCGGCCGCCTGGCACATCGTCCAGTCGCTGGTCCGGCAGTACAAGATCGACGTGATCATCGACACGGGCGACACCATGGACCACGGCACCGCCGCCGAGAACGGCTTCCTGGAGCCGGTCTCCGACCTCGGCGCCCCCTATGTATGGGTACGCGGCAATCATGACTCGGCGACGACGCAGCGCTATCTGGCGGGCCGCGAGGGCGTCCACGTCGTGGACGGCGGCCGCACGGTGACCGTCGGGGGCCTGCGGATCGCGGGCATCGGCGATCCGCAGTTCACCCCTGACCGCTCCGCCGCCGTGGCCGGTGACGCCGCCGAGCACCGGGCGGGGCGGGCGCTGGCCGACGCGATCCGGGCCCGTAAGGCGGCGGGCGCGCCCGTGGACATCGCCGTCGCCCACAACCCGCTCGCCGCCCGGGAGACGGACGGCACGGTTCCGCTCGCCCTCACCGGTCATGTCCACCACCGCCGGACGGAGGTGCTGCCCGGCGGCACCCGGCTGATGACGGAGGGCTCGACGGGCGGCAGCGGGCTGCGCGCGGTGGACGACGCCGAGCCCGACAAGGTGCAGGCGTCGGTCCTCTACCTGGACCGGGACACCCGGCGGCTGCAGGCCTGGGACGAGATCGATCTGGGCGGGCTCGGGCTCGCCAAGGCCGAGGTCAGCCGTCATCTCCCGGCCGAGAACCGGCCCGGGGCGACTCCGGCGCCGACCGGTCCGTAAACCGTTTTGGCGAACCTCACCGGCATCCCATATGCTTCTCGCGTCCCCCCGAAAGCGTCGCGAGGCGCCCAGGTGGGCCATCGGCCCTCATCGTCTAGTGGCCCAGGACGCCGCCCTTTCAAGGCGGTAGCACGGGTTCGAATCCCGTTGGGGGCACCCACATCTTTGGTGCGTAGGCCGCGTCTCGCTCGACGAGACGCGGCCTCCGTGCTGTGTACGGCCTTCAGTGCGCTCAGCGCGGCAGGGTGAAGCCGACGCCGAAGCGCGTCCGTTCCGTGGCCCGCAGCTCGTACGGGGCGAGGACGCCCGGGCCGCAGGACGCGGTGCCGATGCCGTGCTGGGCCGCGTCCAGGTCGAGGTGGAGCACCTCGCCCGGGGTCAGGTCGTACGGGTGCCGGGCGGCCTCCAGTTGTTCGGTGGTCCAGCGGCGCGCGGTGAGCGCGAAGGCGGGGCGGCCCTCGATCCGCAGCCCGCCGCCGTCCGGGCCGCGCAGCTCGGCCCAGCGGACGTCGCCGCGGCTGCCGTTCTCCTGCGGGAAGACGTACGGCGTCTGGAACTCCTCGACGGTCGTCGCCCAGCGGCCGGTGCGCGCCGCGCGCCGGGTGTCGGGGTACGACTCGCCGGGGCCGCCGCCGTACCACTCGATCCAGTCGAGCGGCGCCCGTACGCCCATGGCCAGCCCGAGCCGGGGCAGCGGGCAGGGCCACTCGCCGTCCGGGGCGATGTCGACGGCGAGGTCGAGCCGGGTGCCGTCGCCGGGCCGTTCGCCGGGCCGTTCGCCGGTCCCTTCACTGGTCCGTTCGCTGGTCCAGCGGTAGCTGACCAGGAGGCCGAAGAAGCCGCCCGGCGGCGCCACTCGCGCCGTGACCACCAGCGACTCGCCCTCCACCGCCACGCCGTCGCAGCGGTGCCGCATCCGGTCCAGGGCATGGCGGCGCCACAGCGCGGCGAGGGACCTCGCCTCGTCCGGGCCCCGGTCGTTGTCGGTGGTGGCGCGCCAGACGTTCAGCCGGGGCGGGACGGCGATGTGCAGGCCGTGGAGGGTGCGGAGGCTGCCGTCGAGGGGGTCGAAGGTGGCGGGGCCGAGGGTCAGGAGGTCCCCGGCCCGGGGGGCGCTTACGGGAGCGATGCGCGCCCCGGGCGTACGCGTCACAGCGGGCCCCCGGGCGCGCGCCTGGCCCCACGCCACCTCATGGCCCGCGGGCGCCCAGGCGGTGTCGGCCGCCAGGACGGCCCGTACGGTCCACCACTCCTCGCCCTCACTCTCCGCGGCGAAGGCCTCCGGCAGCGCCACCTCGGCCGACTCCCCCGGGGCGAGCGGCGGCACGTCGAGGGCGCCCTCGGCCTCCCGGCGCCCCTCCACCTCGCGCGACCAGCAGAAGGCGAGCCCGGTCAGATCGATGACGTCGTACTTGTTGGTGACGCGGACGGTGCGGGCGGCCGCGTCCACGCAGATCCCGACCGGCTCGACGACCTTCTTGTACTCCAGCAGCCCCGGGGACGGCGTCCGGTCGGGGAAGAGCAGCCCGTCCGCGCAGAAGTTGCCGTCGTGCAGCGGCTCGCCGAAGTCGCCGCCGTACGCGAAGTACGGCCGCCCGGCGGCGTCCCGGGCGCGCAGCCCGTGGTCGATCCACTCCCAGACGAAGCCGCCCTGCAGCCGCTCGTACGTCTCGAACAGCCGCTGGTACTCGGTGAGGCCGCCCGGTCCGTTGCCCATCGCGTGCGCGTACTCGCACTGGATGAACGGCAGGGCGCGTCGGCGGGCGTCCAGCCGGGGGTCGTCCAGCGGCTTCTCGGCGCGGCGGCCGATCGCCTCGACCTCCTCGTGCGAGGCGTACATCCGGCTGTAGACGTCGGTGTGCTCGCAGGACCAGTCGCCCTCGTAGTGGATCAGGCGGCTCGGGTCGCGGTCCCGGATCCAGCGGGACATGGCGGCCAGGTTGCGGCCGGTGCCGGACTCGTTGCCCAGCGACCACATGATCACGCTGGGGTGGTTCTTGTCCCGCTCGACCATCCGGGCGGCCCGGTCGATCAGGGCCTCCTCCCAGTCCGGGTCGTCGGCGGGGTTGCCGCGCCAGTCGCCGTAGATGAAGCCGTGGGTCTCCAGGTCGGCCTCGTCGATCACCCACAGCCCGAACTCGTCGCACAGGTCGAGGAAGGCGGGGTCGGGCGGGTAGTGGCTGGTGCGGACGGCGTTGATGTTGTGCCGCTTCATCAGCAGCACGTCCTCGCGCATGGTGGCGTGCGGGACGGCGCGGCCGTGGTCGGGGTGGAACTCGTGGCGGTTGACGCCGCGCAGCAGCAGCGGGCGCCCGTTGACCGTGATCACCCCGTCCTCGACGGCGACGGTACGGAAGCCCAGGCGCAGCGGGACGCGCTCGCCGCCGGTCGTGAGCGTCGCCTCGTACAGCCGGGGAGCCTCCGCGGACCAGGGCTGGACGCCGGGGACGGTCGCGGTCTCGCCGGTCGCGAGGGTCAGGCCCAGCTCGGGGACGGTGACGCGGCCGCCCGCCGGGACCGCGTCCACGCTCGCGTCCACGCGCAGGGTGCCGTGGCCGGTGCGGTGGTCGTACCCGGCGTGCACGAAGACGTCCTCGACGGCGGCCTCGGGGCGGTGGAGGAGCGTTACGGCGCGGAAGATCCCGGCCAGCCACCACATGTCCTGGTCCTCGACGTAACTGCCGGAGGACCACTGGTGGACGCGTACGGACAGCACGTTGCCGTGGCGCCGCAGCTGGGGGCCCGCGTCGAACTCGTGCGGCAGGCGGCTGCCCTTGGCGGTGCCCAGCTCGCGGCCGTTGAGGCGGACCCGGTAGCAGGACTCGACGCCGTCGAAGCGCAGCAGGGTGCGGCCGTCGCCGGGCTCCGGCCAGTCGGCGGGGAGGTCGAAGACGAGGCGGTGGTCGCCGGTCGGGTTCTCGGTGGGGAGGTGGGGCGGGTCGACCGGGAAGGGGTAGCGGATGTTGGTGTACTGCGGGGCGCCGTGGCCGTGGAGGGCCCAGTGGGACGGGACGGGGAGCTTCTCCCAGCCGTCCTCCTCGCCTTGGCCCGCTTCCGCCGCCTCCGCGTGGGCCACGGTCGGGAAGAGCCGGAAGCGCCAGTCGCCGTTCAGGGACAGGGTGCGTGCGTCGGACCGGAAGGCGGCGCGGGGCGCGAGCGCTCCGGTGCCGGGCGAGGGGTCCTCGTAGTACGCGATCTTGGCTCGATCTGAGCGTCCACGCGTGTTGATCATTGTGTGGATGCCTTCCGAGGGAAGGGGAGATGCCCTGTTCAGGCAGGGAAATGGAGGTGATGATTCCGGCTTAGCAAACAACACAACACAGAGTGAAACAAGTATTGACAGCCACCCCGGAGCGCTCTAGCGTCCCGCCATCTGGTTCGTGAATATAACCAGTGTTCATCTATACGAACGGGCGGTGGCCATGTTCAGACACTCAGCCACACCGAGGCGACTGGCACCTCTGGCATGCGTGGCACTCGCCGGTTCCCTCGTCGCCGGATGCGGCGCGAGCACCAGCGGGAGCGGCGGCGGCAGCGCCAAGGGCCCGCTGGAGGTGTGGACCCGCAGCGACGCCGTGGACGCGAAGGCCTACAAGAGGATATTCGCCGCCTTCACCAAGAAAACCGGCATCAAGGTCGATTACAAGCCCGTCGTCGACTTCGACAAGCTCCTCCAGCAGCGCGCGGCCTCCAAGAACCTGCCCGACGTCACCATCAACGACATGGGAAGCCTCGGGAACTACCAGTCCCAGGGGCTGCTCCAGCCCATCGACAAGAAGGCTCTCGCGGGCACCTCCCAGATCACCGGCACCGCCTGGTCCGGCGCGGTCGGCACCGATGGCAAGGTCTACGGCATTCCGTTCTCCCGCCAGGCCCAGGGCATGTTCATCCGCAAGGACTGGCTGGCGAAGGTCGGCATGAAGGCCCCGAAGACCTGGGCCGAACTGCTCGACGTCGCCAAGGCGTTCACCGACAAGGACCCGGACGGCAACGGCAAGAACGACACGTACGGCCTGCTCGTCCCCGGCTCCACCAACAACGGCTACCTCGCCTGGTTCGCGTCCAACTTCATCTGGCAGGGCGGCGGCGACATCGTCGCCTCGCGCGGCGGCGGCAAGTACGAGGCGGTCGCCGACTCCCCCGCGAACGTCAGGACGGTCACCTGGCTGAAGGGCCTGTACTGCTCCAGCAAGGTCACCCAGCCCGGCTCGCTCACGATGACCACCGGCGACTCGTACCCCTTCTTCACGCAGGGCAAGGTCGGCATCTCGCTCACCGGCCCCTATGAGTTCCCGCTCTTCGACAAGACGCCGGGCAAGGACAAGCTGGAGGTCATCCCCGCGCCCAAGGGCCCGGACGGCAACACCGTGCTGGCCGAGGGCGAGAACGTCTACCTGATGGCCGGTTCCCAGAAGGCGGAGCAGCAGCGCAAGCTCGCCGAGTTCCTGATCAGCCCCGAAGCGCAGAAGCTCGGTATGACCGCGCCCGACGCCCCCGTCGTCCGGCTGTCGGTCAACACCAAGGTGGACACCGGCAAGGTCTACAACGACCCGCGGTGGAAGATCTTCTCGGACGCGTACGCGAACGACTCCAAGCCCTTCCCGTCCGCGATCAACTACCAGCCCATCCGGCAGGACACCGCCGAGTCGCTGAACAAGCTCTTCGCCACCTGCGGGTCCAGCGTCAAGAGCGGGCTGAGCGAGCTGAACTCCACCCTGCAGCAGGAGCTGAAGTCCCAGGGCGTGGCCAAGTGACCCAGCCCCTGGGCCACTCGGGGATCACCACGGCGGTCTCCACCCCGGCGGCCACCGAGCCGCGGCCCGGCGGGCGACGCCGGGCCGCCGCCCCGCCTGGGGAGGCGGGGGAGCGG
>NZ_JBHWJI010000112.1:0-12172 GCF_042731515.1 Streptomyces sp. NPDC059850 | reverse complement strand
GGCCGCGCCGCGCCGTTGCGCCCGGCGGGCGCCTCGCTGCCCGCCGCTGCCGCGGCGGCGGCCGCCGCCGCGGTCTCCGGCAGCGGGGCGGCGAGGATGGCGGCGATCTCGGGGCGCGGCTCGGTGGTGGGGGCGCAGGGCCCGGGAAGCTCCTTGGCGCGCACCGCCCCGGTGATCCACGCCCGGTCCAGGACGCGCCGCTCGTCGGCCTCGGCGACCAGGTCCTCGGACTGGTTGTAGTCGCCGTCGGCGGCCTGGACCGCCCACAGGTGGACGGCGACGCCGTGCTCCTTGGCGGACATCAGCCCGGGCAGCAGATCGCCGTCTCCGGTGACCAGCACGATGTCGGAGCAGGCGCGGTTGCGGGCCAGCTCGGTCAGCTCGGCGTGCATGGCGGCGTCCACGCCCTTCTGCGCCCAGCGGCCGTCGCTGCGGGTCAGCGCGCCGAGCCGGACGGTGACGCGGGGCATCACGCGCAGCCGCCGGTGTTCGGGCTGCGGTACGCGGTCGGGGGCGCCGTCGAACCAGTAGATGCGGAGCAGCGGGCGCTCGGTCTCGGCCTCGGCGCGCTCCCGCAGCCCCTGGATCAGGGTCGCGTGATCGACGGAGATACGGGAGCGGGCGGGCTCCCCGGCCAGCAGGCTCGCGGCGGCGCCCAGCAGATAGCCGGCGTCCACCAGGACGACGCAGCGGTCCACGTTCCACCCTCTTTCCTGAAGTCCAGTCGTCGGTCGCCCCCCGACACAGCCGTGCCCCGGATCTCTTCTTCGTCCTCCCTTCGAGTCTGCCCGACCGTACGGGGGTTATCAGTCCGAACTGGATCACCGGCGTGGCGGATACGGTCTCCTCGGCAAGACCGCCCTTCTCACTCACGGTAATTGCCCGAAATGCACGGGTCACCAAGGCGTGTCACTGTTTCTTCCCGGGGGCTGATCCCAACTGGAGGCACACCACCATGGGTAAGAACAAGAACCGCGATCGCAAGCAGCAGCAACAGCAGAACCGCGGTCAGGCCGACCAGACGCAGCAGCCCCCGAGGGAAGCGCAGTCCCAGCAGATGCCGTCGGAGGGGTCCCCGTCGACGGCGCGCAAGGGCCGCCAGAAGAGTTTCGGCCACAACTGACCGCCGCCCATGAGCGATTGAGGGGCGCGCCCGGCAGGCGGGCGCGCCCCTCAGTTGTTCACCGGGTGCTCAGCCCGCCAGGCAGGAGGCTCCCAGCAGCACCTTGAGGTCGCCGAAGAGCGCCGGGTCAGGGGTGACCCGGTGCCGGTCGAGCCGCAGCACGGTGGTCTTGCGCGCCCCTTGCAGCTTGATCCGTACCTCGGTGGAGCCTCGGTGGTGGGTCAGCACCTCGCCCAGCTTCTCGATCAGCGGCGGGGTGACCTTGACGGTCGGAATGGTGATCGTCACGGGGGCGTTGGTGCCCGCGTCGGACAGGTCGGGGACCATCAGCTCCATGGCGACCAGCCGCGGAATGTCCTCGCGCTTGTCGAGACGGCCCTTGACGAAGACGACGGCGTCCTCGATGAGCTGGGTGGAGACCAGCTGATACGTGGCCGGAAAGAACATGCACTCGATGGACCCGGCCAGGTCCTCGACGGTCGCGATGGCCCAGGCGTTGCCCTGCTTGGTCATCTTGCGCTGCAGGCCGGAGATGATGCCGCCGATGGTGACGATCGCGCCGTCCGCGTGCTCACCGCCGGTGAGCTGGGAGATCGCGGCGTCGGCCTTGTCGTTGAGGATGTGCTCGATGCCGAAGAGCGGGTGGTCGGAGACGTAGAGGCCGAGCATCTCGCGCTCCTGGGCGAGCAGATACGTCTTGTCCCACTCGATGTCGGAGAACTCGATGTCGAGCCCGAAGCCCGGTGCCTCCCCGTCTCCGCTCTCGCCGCCCATGCCGCCGAAGAGGTCGAACTGCCCCTCGGCCTCCTTGCGCTTCACCGCCACCACGTTGTCGATCATCGTTTCGTAGTGCGCGGTGAGGCCCTTGCGGGTGTGGCCCATCTCGTCGAAGGAACCCGCCTTGATGAGCGATTCCGTGGTGCGCTTGTTGCAGACGACCGCCTCGACCTTGTCCAGGTAGTCGGGGAACGAGCTGTACTTCCCCTTGGACTTGCGGCCGCGGATGATCGCGTCCACCACGTTCTGACCGACGTTACGGACCGCCGTCAGGCCGAAGAGGATCACATCGTCACCCTGAGCGGTGAAGTTGGCCTCGGACTCGTTGACGTTCGGAGTGAGCACCTTGATGCCCATGCGGCGGCACTCGTTGAGGTAGACCGCCGACTTGTCCTTGTCGTCACGGACCGAGGTGAGCAGCGCCGCCATGTACTCGGCGGGGTAGTTGGCCTTGAGGTACGCGGTCCAGTAGGTGACCAGGCCGTACGCGGAGGAGTGCGCCTTGTTGAACGCGTATCCGGCGAACGGGACCAGCACGTCCCACACGGCCTGGATGGCCTCGTCGGAGTAGCCGCGCTCCCGGCAGCCCTTCTGGAAGGGCACGAACTCCTTGTCCAGGACCTCCTGCTTCTTCTTGCCCATCGCCCGGCGCAGCAGGTCGGCCTGTCCGAGCGAGTACCCCGCGAGCACCTGGGCGGCCTTCTGCACCTGCTCCTGGTACACGATGAGGCCGTAGGTGATGCCGAGGACCTCCTTGAGGGGCTCCTCCAGCTCGGGGTGGATCGGGGTGATGTCCTGCTGCCCGTTCTTCCGCAGGGCGTAGTTGATGTGCGAGTTCATGCCCATCGGGCCCGGCCGGTAGAGGGCCGAGACGGCGGAAATGTCCTCGAAGTGGTCGGGCTTCATCATGCGCAGCAGGGACCGCATGGGGCCGCCGTCGAACTGGAAGACGCCGAGGGTGTCGCCGCGGCAGAGCAGTTCGAAGGTCTTGGGGTCGTCCAGGGTGAGGTCGAGCATCTTGAGGTCGACGCCCTTGTTGGCGCGGACCATCTTGACCGCGTCATCCATGATGGTGAGGTTGCGCAGGCCCAGGAAGTCCATCTTCAGCAGGCCCAGCGACTCACAGGTGGGGTAGTCCCACTGGGTCACGACCTGGCCGTCGTTCTTCGGCGAGAACACCGGGACGTGGTCGGTCACCGTCTCGCTGGACATGATCACGCCCGCGGCGTGCACGCCCATCTGACGGACCAGGCCCTCGATACCGCGCGCGGTATCGATGACCTTCTTCACGTCCGGCTCGTTGTCGTACATCCCGCGCACCTCGCCCGCCTCGCTGTAGCGGGGGTGCTTCTCGTCGGTGATGCCGGAGAGCGGGATGCCCTTGCCGAGGACGTCGGCGGGCATGGCCTTGGTGATGCGGTCACCCATCGCGTACGGGTAGCCGAGCACACGGGCCGAGTCCTTGATCGCGTTCTTGGCCTTAATCGTGCCGTACGTGCCGATCTGGGCGACCTTGTCGGCGCCGTACTTCTCGGTGACGTACCGGATGACCTCACCGCGCCGACGCTCGTCGAAGTCGATGTCGACATCGGGCATGGAGACGCGCTCGGGGTTGAGGAACCGCTCGAAGATCAGCCCGTGCTCGACCGGGTCGAGGTCGGTGATGCCCAGCGCGTACGAGACGATCGAACCGGCCGCGGAGCCTCGGCCCGGGCCCACCGCGATGCCGTTGTTCTTGGCCCACATGATGAAGTCGGCGACCACGAGGAAGTACCCCGGGAACCCCATCTGGATGATGACGTCCATCTCGTACTGGGCGAGCTTCTCCCGGTCCTCGGGGACGCCGCCGGGGAAGCGCTGGGCCATCCCCTTGCGGACCTCCTCCTGGAACCAGGTGACCTCCGTGTACCCCTCGGGCACGTCGAAGCGCGGCATCAGGTCGCGCTTCTCGAACCAGCCCGAGGCGTCGATCTGCTCGGCGACCAGGAGGGTGTTGCGGCAGCCCTCCTGCCAGGCGTCCGAGGAGTCGATGGCGTACATCTCCTCCGTGGACTTCAGGTAGTAGCCGGTGCCGTCGAAGCGGAAGCGGTCCGGGTCGGAGAGGTTCTTGCCGGTCTGGACGCACAGCAGCGCGTCGTGCGCCACGGACTCGCGGGAGTAGGTGTAGTGCGAGTCGTTGGTGACCAGCGGCGGGATGCCCAGCTTCTTGCCGACCTCCAGCAGCCCGTCCCGGACCCGGCGCTCGATCTCGATGCCGTGGTCCATCAGCTCCAGGAAATAGCGGTCCTTGCCGAAGATGTCCTGGTACTCGGAGGCCGCCTTCACCGCCTCGTCGAACTGGCCGAGCCGCAGCTTGGTCTGCAGCTCACCCGACGGGCAGCCGGTGGAGGCGATCAGCCCTTCGGACCACTGGGCGATGGTCTCCTTGTCCATCCGGGGCCACTTGACGAAGTAACCCTCCATATAGGCGTCGGAGGAGAGCCGGAACAGGTTGTGCAGACCGGTCTTGTTCGCCGCCCAGATCGTCTTGTGGGTGTAACCACCGGAACCGGAGACGTCATCGCGCTTCTGGTGCGGCTGACCCCACTGGACCCGTCGCTTGTAGCGCCGCGACTCCGGCGCGACATACGCCTCGATGCCGATGATCGGGGTGACCCCGGCTCCCGTCGCCTGCTGGTAGAAGTCATACGCACCGTGGAGGTTGCCATGGTCGGTCATGGCGATGTGCGTCATGCCCATCTCGTTGCAGGCGTTGAACATGTCCTTGAGCCGCGCCGCACCGTCCAGCAGCGAGTACTGGGTGTGGACATGCAGGTGCGTGAAGGGCGGCTTGGTCACGGTGGCAGACCTCCGGCGAACGGTCGATGACAGCTGGGTGGGACAGGACCGAAGGTTACCCCTCCGGACTGACAGCGGACGGGCGCGGGCGAGTAGCCTCAGACGGTGATCCTCTCGGGATCCTCCAGCCCGTCACGCACGTCGGAATGTACGTCGGACGGGATGAAAAACACCCTGTCGTATGAGTCACCACGCCGTAATCCCCATGCCCCAGGAGGCGCTACGCGATGTCGACCCAGCAGACCCAGGCGGAACAGCGCGGCGAGCACATCCTCGCCGTCTTCGACACCGCCTTCGGCGAGCTGCTCGCCGCCGACCCGGCCGCCTTCCGCGTGAAATTCCGGAAGATGGCCGCCTCGGCGTTCGCCTTCTACCGGGGCACGGCGTGCCTGTTCTACTCCGACGTGGAGCGCGAGCGCGCCGGGGGGCCGTACCTGGACGACCGCACCAGCCGGGTGTGGATCCACGGTGACCTCCACGCCGAGAACTTCGGCAGCTACATGGACGCCAACGGGCGTCTGGTCTTCAACGTGAACGACTTCGACGAGGCGTACGTCGGCCCCTTCACCTGGGACCTCAAGCGCTTCGCCGCCTCCGTCGCGCTCATCGGCTACACCAAGGCGCTCAGCGACGAGAAGATCACCGAGCTGGTGCGCATCTACGCCGCCGCCTACCGCGAGCGGATCCACGCGCTGGCCACCGGCGCCAAGAACGACGAGGTGCCGCCCTTCACGCTGGAGACGGCCGAGGGCCCGCTGCTGGACGCGCTGCGCGTCGCCCGCTCGCTGACCCGCTTCGGGCTGCTCGACTCGATGACCGAGATCCGCGACTTCGAGCGCCGCTTCTCGGCGGGCGGCGGCTCCATCGAGCTGGACGCCGCGACCCGCTACAAGGTGCTGGCCGCCTTCGACGGCTATCTGGAAACGCTTCCCGAGTCCAGTCTCGCGCGTCCGGACTCCTACCGCGTGAAGGACGTCGTGGGCCGCCGGGGCATCGGCATCGGCAGCGCCGGGCTGCCCTCGTACAACATCCTCCTGGAGGGCAACAGCGACGCCCTGGAGAACGATGTGGTGATCTACATGAAGCAGGCGCAGACCCCGGCGGTCTCCCGGCACATCACCGACGAGCAGGTCCGTTCGTACTTCCACCACGAGGGCCACCGCACGGTGATCTCGCAGCGCGCCCTCCAGGCGCACGCCGACCCGTGGCTGGGCTGGACCGAGCTGGACGGGGCCGGGCAGCTGGTCGCCGAGGTGTCGCCGTACGCGGTGGACCTGGACTGGAGCGACATCGACGACCCGGCCGAGATCGCGGCCGTCGTCGCGGACCTCGGACGGGCGACGGCCACCATGCACGCCGCAGCCGACGACCAGAGCGGCCACTCGCTGGTGCCGTTCTCCACCGAGCGCGCCATCGACGCGGTGATCGCCGCCGACGAGGACGGCTTCGGGGAGCTGCTGGTGGACTTCGCCCACACCTACGGCGCCCAGGCCCGCACCGATCACCAGATCTTCGTGGACCTCTTCCGCAACGGCCGCATCCCGGGGCTCTGAGCAGGGCCGCGGGGCGGCAGCGGGGTGTCCGCCGGGCGGGCACCCCACGGCCCTGATGCCGCTCTTGATGTCACTCCTACAGGCGAACGTGGCACAATCCGACCTTATGGACGCGATGGGCAGCGCCGCCGTCACGGGCGGCACCGGGCCCCGGCTGAGGGCCCTGCGCGCGGCGCTCTTCACAGCGCTGTGCGTCACCCTGTCCTCGGCGTCCCATGTGCTGCTCTCCCGCGTCCCGCTGCCGCTGTCCACGGTCGCCGTGGTCGCGGTGGCCGTCTTCGCCCTCGCGTACGCGCTCGCGGGCCGGGAGCGGGGCTTCTGGGGCATCGCCGCGCTGCTGGTCCCGCTGGAGCTGGCCGCCGACACGATCTTCACCACGGGCCAGGACGCCTGTTACGGCCAGTCCGGCGGCCCGGTGGCCGGCCCCCTGCGCTCCCTCGGCGTCGACCTGCTCTGCCGCAGCGGTGACGTGGGCACCCCGCTGGCCGGGATCACCCATCCGGGGGGCGGCACTCCCCTGTCCGCCACCGTCAGCTCCGCCACCCCGTGGCTGCTGCTCGCCGTGCACATCGTCATCGGGCTGGTCGCCTCGGCCTGGCTGCGGCGCGGTGAGGCCGCCTTCGGGCGGCTGCTCGGGGCCCTCGCCGGTTTCACCTTCCGGCCCCTCCTGCTGGCCGCCGCGGTCGTCACCGCGGCTCTGCGGCCCAGCGAGCCCGCCGTGCTGCCGGTGCGCCCGGCGCGCCCGGCCCCCGCGCTCCCCCTTCTGGTGCACTCCGTCGTGCGTCGTGGACCGCCCTGTTCAGCAGCCGCCTGAGCACAGCGTTTCTCTTCCACGTACGCATCTTTGACCGACGCAGAACGACGGAGATCGATCCATCATGAGCAACCGCAACAGCCACCAGAACAAGCAGGCCGCGCGCGAGCGGCTGCGCGCCGAGCGTGAGCGCCAGGCCAAGAAGGAGCGGACGCGCCGCCAGTTGTTCGTCGGCGGCGCGGTCCTCGCGGTCCTCGCGATAGCGGGCGGCATAGGCTACGCCGTCACCAACATCAACACCGATGACGTCAACCAGAAGTGGCGGACGGCCGCCGAGAAGAAGACGATGGCGAAGCCCGCCAACACCAGCGGTGCCCAGGGCACCACGGTGGTCATCGGCGACAAGAAGGCCAAGAACACCCTGCACGTCTACGAGGACATGCGCTGCCCGGTCTGCGCCCAGTTCGAGAAGTTCACCGGGCCGACCGTGCTCAAGGACATCGAGGACGGCACCTACAAGGCGCAGTTCACGATGGGCACCTTCCTCGACGACAACAAGCAGATGCCGGGCGCCGGCTCGAAGAACGCCCTGAGCGCGCTCGGCGCGGCGCTCAACGTGAGCCCGCAGGCCTTCCTGGACTACAAGACGGCGCTCTACTCCCCGAAGAACCACCCCGAGGAGACCGACGACGCCTTCGCCGACGACCAGAAGCTGATCGACGTCGCCCAGCAGGTCAAGGAGCTGAAGGGCAACGCGGCCTTCGAGAAGGCCGTGAAGAAGGGCACCTACGACCGGTGGGCGCTGGCCATGTCCAAGTCGTTCAACGAGGCCAAGGACGTCGACGGCACCCCGGCCTTCAAGCTCAACGGCAAGGTGCTGGAGACCCCCCAGAAGAACCCGCCCATGACGCCGGACCAGTTCACCCCGCTCGTCCAGCAGAACCTGAAGAAGTAACCGCCGCCGCGCCACCGGGTCGCCGCCGCCGGGTCCACGCGGGCGCGCCCTCCCGGGAACACCCCGAGGGCACGCCCGCCGACCCGGCGGTGACCCCGCGGCGACGCATGGGCGAACTTCCCCCGGAAGCCCTGCCCTTCGGACTTACTTGCCAGTAATGTCGTCGGTCGTGACCGACGCCAAAAACCACATATCCCGCCGCAGCGCCGTCACGGCCGTAGCGGCCACCGCCGCCCTGCTGCCAGTGGCCGCCCAGTCGGCCGCCCACGCCGACACCGGCCCCGCCTTCCTGCACGGTGTCGCCTCCGGCGATCCGCTGCCCGACGGCGTCCTGCTGTGGACGCGCGTCACCCCCGCCCCCGACGCCGTGCCCGGTTCGGGGCTCGGTCCGGCCGTCGAGACCGGCTGGGAGGTCGCCACGGACCGGGAGTTCCGTACGGTCGTGGCGCACGGCACCACCAAGACCACCGCCTCGGCCGACCACACCGTCAAGGCCGATGTGCGCGGACTGCGCCCGGCCACCGACTACTTCTACCGCTTCCGCGCGGACGGCGGCGCGTACTCCCCCGTGGGGCGCACCCGCACCGCACCGGCGGCCGGCGCCGCGCCCGACGGGATCCGCTTCGGCGTGGTCTCCTGCGCCAACTGGGAGGCGGGCTGGTTCTCCCCATACCGCCATCTCGCCGACCGCGCCGACCTGGACGCGGTCCTGCATCTGGGCGACTACATCTACGAGTACCAGAGCGGCGAATACCCCGACGCGAAGAGCGTCGTCCGCCAGCACGCCCCCACCCACGAGATCACCACCCTCGCCGACTACCGCACCCGGCACGGCAGATACAAGACCGACGCCGACCTCCAGGCGCTGCACGCCGCGGTCCCGGTGATCGCCATCTGGGACGACCACGAGTTCGCCAACGACGCCTGGTCGGGCGGGGCCGAGAACCACACCCCCGGCACCGAGGGCGCCTGGGCGTCCCGGATGGCCGCCGCCAAGCAGGCGTACTTCGAGTGGATGCCGGTGCGCCCCTCCACCGAGGGCACCACCTACCGGCGGCTGCGCTACGGCACCCTCGCCGACCTCCACCTGCTCGACCTGCGCTCGTTCCGCTCCCAGCAGGCGGGCGTGGGCAGCGGCGCGGTGGACGACCCGGAGCGCACGGTCACCGGGCGCGCCCAGCTCGACTGGCTCAAGTCCGGGCTCTCCGCCTCGGACACCGCCTGGCGGCTGGTCGGCAACTCGGTGATGATCTCGCCGGTCGCCTTCGGCTCGCTCTCCGCCGAACTGCTCGCCCCGCTGGCCGAACTCCTCGGGCTGCCCAAGGAGGGTCTGGCGATCAACACCGACCAGTGGGACGGCTATACGGACGACCGGCGCGAACTGCTCGCCCACCTCACCCAGAACGCCATCGGCAACACCGTCTTCCTCACCGGTGACATCCATATGGCGTGGGCCAACGATGTGCCGGTGAAGGCCGCGACCTATCCGCTCTCCGACTCGGCCGCGACCGAGTTCGTGGTCACCTCGGTGACCTCGGACAACCTGGACGATCTGCTCCACGTACCGGCGCACACCGTCTCGCTGGCCGCGGCCGCCGCCCTCCGGGCCGCCAACCGCCATGTGAAGTGGCTGGACATGGACGCGCACGGCTACGGCGTGCTCGACGTCACCGCCGAGCGGGCCCAGATGGACTACTACGCCGTCTCCGACAAGACCGACCCCGACGCCACCGCGTCCTGGTCCCGGTCCTACCGCACCCGCTCCGGCACCCAGCGCGTCGAGCGCGCCGACCGGCCGGTGTGATCTATCCCAGCTCGTCGAGGAAGCCGAGCGCCACCCGCCAGGTGGCCTCGGCGGCCTGCGCTTCGTAGTCCGGCAGCTCCGGGTCGGTGAACAGATGCCCGGCCCCCGGATACCGGAAGACCTCCACATCGGCCCCGATCCGCCCCATCCGCAGATACCAGGCGTTCAGCCAGTCATGCGGCTCGAACGGGTCGGGGTCGGCGACGTGCAGCTGCACCGGCAGCTCGTCGGTCGTCGTGTCGTCCGCGATGTCCGAGGTCCCGTGCAGCAGAAGCAGCCCGCGCGCCTTCTCGTCGGCCAGCGCCAGGTTCTGCGCGATCGAGCCGCCGAGCGAGAAGCCCGCGTAGATCAGCCCCCGGTCCGAGACCGGCGCGGCCGCCCGCACCGCCCGCTTCAGCAGCTCGTCCCCGCCGATCTCCTCCTTGAGGGCCATGCCCTCCTCGGCGGTGTCCGCCGTCCGCCCCTCGTACAGATCGGGTACGAGCACCTCGTGCCCCGCGGCACGCAGCCGGTCCGCCGCCGCGTGCACCGCGGGCCGCAGGCCGTACATGGAATGGAGGAGCAGGATCGGGGAACGGGACACAGTAGTCACTTCCTAGTGGGTGGAACGCGCTTCGCCCATCGTGCCAGGTAAGGCCCGGGAAGGCGGAACCGAGAACCTCCGGCGGAAGGACGAGGAAGATCTTCATGGAGGACGTGCTGCGTCCGCTCATCGTCATCGGCGGCTCCCTCGCCATCACCCTCTTCATCGGCTGGGGAGCCGACTGGCTGTTGCGGCGCATCGACGCCCGGCACCCGGAGACCCCGCTGTGGGACCTGCTGCGCGGCTGTCGGCTGCCGCTCCAGGTGACGGTGTGCACGGCGCTGCTGCGGGGCTCGTACGAGACGATCAACGCGGAGGTCATCACCACCCACCACACGGCGATCGGACGACTGCTCACGCTGGTACTCATCGCGGCGACCGCCTGGCTGGTGATCCGCGGCTCCGGGGCCATCGTGGAGTCCTCGTACTCCCGCTACGCCGCCAGCGCGCACGACGCGGCGCGGGTGCGGCGGGTGCGCACCCAGGTGACCCTGATCCAGCGCGTGGTCGCCGCGGTGGTCGGGGTGGTGGCGGCGTCGGCGATGCTGCTGACCTTCCCCGCGATGCGTGCCGTCGGCACGTCGATGCTGGCGTCCGCCGGAATCCTGGGCATCGTCGCCGGTGTCGCCGCCCAGTCGACGCTGGGCAACCTCTTCGCCGGGCTGCAGATCGCCTTCGGCGACATGGTGCGGATCGGCGACACGGTGGTGGTCAACGGCGAATGGGGCACGGTCGAGGAGATCACCCTCACCTTCCTGTCCGTGCGGACCTGGGACGAGCGCCGGATCACCATGCCGGTGTCGTACTTCACCAGCCAGCCGTTCGAGAACTGGTCGCGCGGCGGTGCCCAGAAGACCGGCACGGTCCTCTTCCACCTCGACCACCACGCCCCGATCGAGGAGATGCGGACGAAGCTGCGCGAGATCGTGCAGGAGTCGCGGGCCTGGGACGGGCGGGACTGGAGCCTGGTCGTCACCGACACCAGCCCGAGCACCATCGTGGTGCGCGCGCTGATGACCGCGCGCGACTCCGACGACGCGTGGACGGTGCGGTGCGACGTCCGCGAGCGGATGATCACCTGGCTACGCGAGCAGCACCCATACGCCCTCCCCCGCATCACCACAGCCCCCGCCCCCCAACCCCACCTCCCCACCCAACCCGCCCACACCGACCCCCCACACGAGGACCACTTCGCCCGCTTCGACAACGGCTTCCGCAAGAGCTAGCCCCCCCCCAGATCACGCCGCGCTCCCGAGCCACGCACAGAGGCACGACCCCGCCACGGGGGCGGAGCCCCGGCGAGCTCCCGGGCGCACCCCAGGCAGGGCCAGGTCACAACCCCGAGCGGGGTCCCGGGCACAGCCCAGACGGGGCCCAGGGCGCACCCCCAGGCGGGGGCCGGGGGCGCAGCCCCAGGGCAGGTCCGAGGCGCACCCCCAGGGCAGGGTCCAGGGGCACAGCCCGAGGGCAGGATCCGAGGCGCACCCCCAGGCGGGTCCCAGGGGCACAACCCCAGGCAGGCTCCAGGAGCACAGCCCGAGGGCAGGATCCGGGGGCGCAGCCCGAGGCAGAGCCCCGGGCGGGGGCCGGGGGGCGCAACCCCAGGCAGGGACCGGGGGCGCAGCCCCAGGGCGGGGTCCAGGGGCACAGCCCGAGGGCAGGATCCGGGGCGCAGCCCCAGGGCGGGGTCTAGGGGCGCAGCCCCGGGCAGGGTCCGGGGCACACCCCCAGGCGGGGTCCAGGGGCACAGCCCGAGGGCAGGATCCGGGGCGCAGCCCCAGGGCG
>NZ_JBHWJI010000111.1:0-12189 GCF_042731515.1 Streptomyces sp. NPDC059850 | reverse complement strand
CCTCGGAGGGGGCGGGGCCCGGCCCTTCTGCTGTGCGGGTGTTGCCTGGAGGGATCAGCGCTTGCGGGCGGGGCGCGAGCGCTTGCCCGGCCCCACCGTCACGACCTCGAAGTTCGACTTGGTGCGGTCCAGCCGGTGGAAGAGGTTGTCCGGGCCGGTGATGTACATCTTCGACACCCCGGCGCCCTTCAGCGTGTCCACGACCTTGGGCCAGTGGATGGGCAGATCGAAGGTGTCCAGCAGCATCGTGCGCAGCTCACCGGCGGAGGTCACGATGGTGCCCTCCTGGTCGGTGACCACGGGAAGCTTCGGGTCGAGGAGGTCGTACTTCGGCAGGATCTCCTCGGCGGCCCGGCGCCGCAGCTCCGCGAACGCGGGCGCGTGCACCGCCGGGACCATGGTGTACATGGAGTAGCCACCGGCCTCGCTGATGGCCTTCTTGAACCCGTCGAGTTCCTTCTCGCGCACCGAGACCATGAAGAAGCCGTCGTCCAGATAGCCGGAGTAGTCGTACCACTCGCCGCGCTCACCGAGTGCGGTGAGGATGTCCGTCAGCTTCTCCTGCGGAGTCCGGACGAAGGTGTGGGTGACCGCGTCCTGGTACTCCTCGGTGAAGTACGTGTGCTCACAGCGCGCCAGCTCCGCGGTGAGCCGCACCACCTCGGGAAACGGCAGCGAACCGACGTAGGCCGTCGCCGCCTTCTGCCCAAAGCTGGGGCCCACGCACAGGTCCGGGACGAGGCCGTGCTCCTGCTCCGCCCGGTCCGCCGAGGCCATCGAGTTCACCAGGAAGGCGACCTGGGTGGCCTCGTCGTAGTCGTCCTCGGAGTCGCGGAGCCGGTCGAAGACCGAGTAGCCCAGCGCCTCGTCGGCCTCGGCGAGCCGCTTCCGGGCGAACGGGTCGAGCGTCAGGAACCTGCCCACCTCGGAGAAGCCGGAAGGTCCCATGCCCGGGAAAACAATGGCTGTCTTGGTCTGCTCGGATGCCGTCATGGTGTGGTGCCTTACTCTCTGGACCTGCGATCGCTCAGTCCTGTGGCTCGTCGCTCAGTCCTGCGCCCGGCGGTTGAAGCCCCGGATGCCGATGAACCCGAAAATCAGGAGGGACGCCGCGATGGCGCACGCGCAGATCCACAGCGGGATCGACGGCGGCACCCCGGGCGCGTCGGGCAGCAGCAGCCCGCGCATCGCCTCGGTGACGTAGGTCAGCGGGTTGAACGTGCACAGGATCTGGAACCAGCGCACACCGTCCAGGCTCCGCCACGGGAACTGCGTGGCCCCGGTGAACATGATCGGGGTGAGCGTCATGGCGAAGACGATGGAGATGTGGCGCGCGGGCGCCAGGGTGCCGAGGGTGAGCCCGACCGCACCGCCGACCAGTCCGCCGAGGCTGAGGATGCCCAGGGTCTCCGGCATCTTGGACAGCGGCCAGGAGACGCCGTCCAGCAGCAGCAGCCCGATCGGGATCATGACCAGGGCGCCGATCACCCCGCGCATCGCCCCGAAGAGCGCCTTCTCCACCGCCACCAGGCCGGTCGGGAGCGGCGAGAGCAATCGGTCCTCGATCTCCTTGGTCCAGGAGAAGTCGATGGCCAGGGGCAGCGCGGTGTTCTGCAGGGAGACCAGGAAGCTGTTGAGCGCCACCACACCGGGCAGCAGCACCTGCTGGAACCCGGGCTGGGTCATGCCGATCTCGCCGAGCACCTTGCCGAAGACGAACAGCATGAAGAACGGTTCCACGATGACCTGTCCCAGGAAGGGACCGATCTCGCGGCCGGTGACGAAGATGTCGCGCCACAGGATGAAGAAGAACGTCCGCCACCGGTTGGCGCGGCGCCGGTGGCGCCCGCCCCGGCGCTTCCCATCGGGCAGATCGAGTTCGACCTGGGGCTCCGGCTCGGGCTCCGTGAGGGGCGAACGGGCCTCGGCCGACGCGATGATGCTGTTCAGCGCGGCCTTGGCGTCCTGCGCGGCCTGGGAGGCCGACGGGGCCGGTATGGGCTTGATGACCAGGGTCAGCGTGTCGCCGATGTCGCTCTGCCGGGGGCCCGGGTCCCCGACCGGGTGCGGTCTGGCCTCCTGCCTGGCCTCGTACGGCTTGGCCTCGTGCCTGGCCTCGTGCTTGACCGGCGGGACGGCGGGGGTCTTCCGGTCCGAGACGGCGGGCAGCGGGGCGCGCTGCCTGGCCGGGACGAGCGCGGTCCGGGTGTCTTCGAAACCGTCGTCCTCGGCGGCCCTCGAAGCGGCGGCCCTCGACTCGGCGGCCCTCGGATCGGCTGCCCTGGGGTCAGCCGCCCTCGGGTCGGCGGCCCTGGGGGCAGCGGCCCTCGGGTCGGCGGCCCTGGGAGCGGCTGCCCTCGGATCGGCCGCCCTGTTCCCGTCCGGCTTGGTGTCCGAGACCCCGAAGTCCGAGGTCCTGAAGTTCGTGGTCCTGGTATCGGTGGGCTGGCGCTCGGCGCCCTCGGGCTTCTCCTCAGCGGCCTCGCCACCGGTGTTCTGGCCCGACGAGGACGGGGGGCGTGCGGAGTTGCTCATCGCATCTCCTTCCCCGTCAGCTCGACAAAGACGTCTTCCAGGCTCGCCTTGCTCACATTCAGGTCCTTGATTTCACAGCCGGTGTCGGACAGGGCCTTGATGACGGTGGGCAGAAGCACGGAGGACGACGCGTTGCTGTAGACCTTCATGCGGAAGGTGCCGTCGCCGTCGGGTCCGCCCTGCGCGGTGGGGTCCTCCTGCTGCAGGACCTCGACCCGCTCCGCGACACCGAGGCTCTGCACCAGCTGAACCACGCCGTTCATACCGCTGTACGGCGGCCGCACCGTCACGGTCAGGGCGGTGTTGCTCATCCTGCTGGTCAGCGCCTCAGGGGTGTCCAGGGCGAGCAGCTTGCCGTGGTCGACGATGCCGATCCGGTCACACAGCCTGGAGGCCTCCTCCATGTCGTGGGTGGTGAGCACCACCGTGACGCCACGTTCCTTGAGATCAGCTATCCGGTCGCGCACGAAGATCTGCGACTGCGGGTCCAGGCCGGTGGCCGGTTCGTCGAGGAACAGCACCCGGGGGCGGTGCATCAGGGCCCGCGCGATCATCACGCGCTGCGCCTGACCGCCGGAGACCTGGTCCGCCCGGTTCTTGGCGTGGTCGCTGAGGCCGAGCCACTCCAGGCTCTCGTCCGCCAGCCGACCGCGTTCCGCGCGGGAGAGCCCGTGGTAACCGGCGTGGAACGTAAGATTCTGACGGATCGTCAGTGACCGGTCGAGATTGTTGCGCTGCGGCACGACGGCGAAGGACTGCCGGGCCACCGAGGGCCTGGCGATCACATCGACGCCCTGGACGAAGGCGCGTCCGCCGGTCGGGGCGATCCGGGTGGTCAGGATGCCGATGGTGGTGGTCTTGCCGGCTCCGTTGGGGCCGAGGAAGCCGAAGACCTCACCGTGCCGCACCGTGAAGCTGAGATTGTCGACCGCCGGGACGGGGCGCCCGGGGTATTTCTTGACCAAGCCGTCGACAACGGCGGCGAAATCAATGGGACGTGTTGTGTTCATCGCTGTCGTCGCACCGAATTTAATTGGCTTGAGGAGAACATTCTTTGCCTCATGTTTAACACAGCCGCTTGACTCGGAGCCCCTAACTGCCCCCACCTTAGGGGGTGGTGGTGCAAGTGAGGGGGTTTAAGGGGGCGCCCCTTGTCCCATGTCGCGCCGGGATGGCGCGGTACCCGCATATAAGCCGTACGTCGAATAGCGGTTACTAGGGGTTGTGGCGCAGGAGAAGGGCTCATAGCCTCACGGAGTCAGCGCCTCGGACGAGCGTGGTCGACGCGCCCCACCGGGTACTCGTGCCCGGCCCCTCAGTGAAATCCCGGGGATGTGCTCCTTGAGCCAGATCAAGCCCGATGATGTGGGCCTTATTCGGATATTGCAAACGGAAACTCCGAGCAGTTTCCGACTGATCTGTTTCCCGGAGTCCGCCCGCTCCACCGCGTACTACCTCTCCCTGTCCGAGCTGCTGCTGCCCACGGTGGAGGTGCTGGCGATCCAGTACCCCCTCTACGCCGGGGGCGAGGACGGTGAGGGCGGCGACGACGAGCGGCTGACCGACTCCCCGGAGCTGGCCGACCGGATCTTCGGTGCGCTGGGGGAGTGGATGGACCGCCCACTCGCCTTCTTCGGCCACCGGGCCGGCGCCGACCTGGCCTACCGCGTGGCCGAGCGCCTGGAACGGGAGACCGGGACGCCGCTGCTGACCCTGTTCGTATCCGGCCGGTCCGCGCACTGGGGCATGACCCTGGGGCCGCCCGCGCTCGGCTGCCGGATCGTCGCCCTCGCAGGTGAGGGGGACCCCAGGACCCCGCTGCGCGGCGTACGGGCCTGGCGGCGGCGTACGAGCGGACGATTCGACCTCGAGGTGTTTCCCGGCTCGTACGGCTACCTCGACTCGAGTCGACGCGAGGTCGTCAACCTGGTGCACGACCAGTTGCTCTCGCAGTCCACCGTCGATGCCGAGTGGGAAACCGGCGCCGAAGACAAGGGAGCCTAGGGGGACAAGCCCAGGGCTGCCCGTACTCCTGAGTGAAAAGGAAAGAGTACGTTCGATGACCGCGAAGATCTACGCGCTCGACTCGGTGCAGACCCTGGCCGACTTCGAGCTGGACGCGATCCGCGTCGCCGATGTGATCCGCGAGCACGGGGTCGCCCCGGGCGACCGCGTCATCCTTAAGGCGGGCAACTCCGCCGCCTACGTCAGTGTGCTGTTCGCCCTCATGCACGTCGGCGCCTCCATCGTGCTGATCGACCAGCAGGAGCACCCCGACGAGACCCGGCGGATAGCCCGGCGCACCGGCGCCGGGATCGCCTTCGTGGACGACGACTCCCCGATCCACGACGACGCCCGCGTGGTGAACCTCTACGAGCTGATCGCCCCGGCGGCGGGCCGCCCGCTCAGCACCCGTGAGCTGTCGTTCGACGCCTGGGCCGACCGGCAGGACGGCCTCATCATGTGGACGTCCGGCTCCACCGGCGAGCCCAAGGGCGCGGTCAAGTCCGGCCGTAAGTTCCTGACCAACCTGGAGCGCAACGCCGCCCAGGTGGGGCACCGGGAGGACGACGTCCTGCTGCCGCTGCTGCCCTTCGCCCACCAGTACGGGCTGTCCATGGTGCTCATCGCCTGGCTCACCCGCTGCTCGCTGGTGATCGCCCCCTACAAGCGCCTGGACCGGGCCGTGGAGATGGCCGGGCGGACCGGTGCGACGGTGCTCGACGCCACCCCGTCGAGCTACCGCACCATGCTCAACCTGGTCGGCCGCAAGCCCTCGCTGCGGGCGCGGCTGGAGCAGGTCCGGATGTTCTGCTCGGGCGCGGCCCCGCTCGACGGCGCGCTCTCCGACGGCTACGCCGCCGAGTTCGGGCTGCCGCTGCTGGACAGCTACGGCAGCACCGAGCTGGGCAACATCGCCTTCGCCACCCTGGAGAACCCGGTCTCCTGCGGCCGCGCGATGGACGGCATCAAGCTGCGCGTCATCGACGAGTCCGGCGTCCCGGCCGTCCCCGGCCAGGCCGGGGAGATCGAGGTCGACACCCCGGACGCGCTGGAGGGCCACGTCGCCGAGGACGGCACCATCGACGCCATGCCGACCGGCTGGCACGCCACCGGCGACCTCGGCTACCTGGACGAGGACGACAACCTCTTCGTCCTGGGCCGGAAGTTCGCGGTGCACCGCTACGGCTATCTGCTCTACCCCGAGCTGGTCGAGCGCAAGGCCGCCGTCGCGCACATCTCCACCCGGATCGTGCCGCTCCCCGACGAGCGCCGCCGGGGCGACGTTCAGCTGGTCTTCTTCGTCGAGGACGAGGAGGGGCGGGACGCCAAGTACTGGCGCGAGCGGCTGTGCGAGGTGCTGCCGGTCTACGAACAGCCCAACCGGGTCGAGGTGCTGGACGCCTTCCCGCTCAACCGCAACGGCAAGCCGGACAAACGCCGCCTGGAAGAGGTCGCGCGCGGCTAGCCGCGAACGCACACGAAAGGGGCCGGGCTTACGCACCGGCCCCCTTTTCGATTCTGGGAATTTCGGCTCTAGGGAAATCCCTAGTCCGATACTAGGGGAACCCCTAGTCGTATGGCAGCTCTACGGGAGCCAGAACCGGAAAGCGGTCGCCGGGACCCGGGTTGTCCGGAGGCGTGGCGCCGCCCAAATGGTTGAGCACCCCCCACACCGCGTTGAGCGCCGTGGTCACCGCGCCCTCCGCGAATCCGGCCGTCCACGAGACGTCGTCCCCGCACAGGAAGAAGCCGCGCTGCTCCGGGACCATGTCCTCCTGCATGAACTGGGTGAACAGCCGCCGCTGATAGCGGTAGTGGCCGGGCAGGTTGGACTTGAACGCGCCCATGAAGCGCGGCTCGGTCTCCCAGGTGACGGTCAGCGGTCCGGCGACGATGTGCGAGCGGATGTCGACGTCCGGGTAGATCGCGCCCAGCTGGCCCAGCAGCCGCTCCAGCCGTTCCTCGGCCGGGAGGGTGGCGACCTTCAGCGAGTCGTCGTTCCAGGTGTACGACAGGCACATCACCCCGGGCCGGTCGGGCCCGTCGTCGAACAGGTAGACCCCGCGCGGCATCCGGTCGGTGAGCGTCATGCTCATCACGTCCTGCCCCGTCGCCGGGTCGGTGTCCCGCCAGAACGGCCGGTCGACCAGGACGAACAGCTTGGACGCGCCCATGTAGTGGGTGCGCTCGACCGCCGTCCACAGCGGGGTGGACAGCAGCGCCGGGTCGCAGTCGATCCGGTGCAGCAGCGTCCACACATGCGGGCTGAAGACCACTGCGGGGAACTCCCGCTCCGCGCCGCTCTCGTCCGCCACCCGGATGCCGCCGTCCGCCGTACGCCGCAGCCGGGTGACCGCGGGGCGCTGCCGGCCGCCGTGCAGCGACGCCAGCGAGGTGCCCCGAGGCCAGTGCGCGAGCGCCGTGGGCCGGTGCTCCCACAGGCCGCGCGGCACCTGGGAGGAGCCGCCGACGATGCCGACCTGGTTGTCGTCGGCCTCGGTGACCACGACGCGCAGGATCTCCAGCACCGAGTTGGGGAAGTCGGTGTCCCAGCCGCCGGTGCCGAAGCCGACCTGCCCGAAGATCTCCCGGTGCCGGAACGACTGGAAGGTGGGGGAGGTGGCCAGGAACCCGTAGAAGGACTGGTCGTCGAACTCCCTGACCAGCCGGTTCCACACGGCCTTGAGGGTGGCCGTGTCCCGCTGCTGGATGGCGTCGCGCACCGTGGACAGCTCGGCCCGCTCCTGGAGCGCCTTGTCCCAGGCGTCGGCGACCTCCTGGTAGACGTCCGGCAGGTCGTCGGTCGTGCGGGCCAGGTCGCGCTCGCCGTTCAGGTCGATCAGCGTGCTCGGGGTGGCCGGTGCCAGCGGATTGGGAAAGGGCCGGGTGCGCAGGCCCAACAGGTCGATGTAGTGGAACAGCGACCGCGCGGAGACGGGAAAGCGCATGGCGCCCATTTCCGCCTTGTATTCCGGATTCCCAGGAAAGGGTGTGGAACGCATCCGGCCGCCCAATTGCTCCGCTTCGTAGAGAACCGGACGAAGTCCCAGGCGCATCAGCTCATATGCCGCGGTGAGTCCGGACATACCGCCGCCGATGACGGCGACTTCCGTGCCGTGCCGCGCACTCGGCAGAGCGCCGAGACCGGCGGGATGGCGCAGCCAGTTGTCGTAGGAGAAGGGAAAGTCCGGCACCAGCATCGTCGTGGCAGCCGTGATCGCGGACGTCATGAGATGAACCTCTTGGGGCCGAGCGGTACCGCGCGGAGATCAGGCGGTGTAGGCGACATCGAATTCCAGGCTCGAGGGCAGATCCCGACGCTGACTTATGTTGATTTTCCGGTAGACCCGGGTGAGGTGCTGCTCCACGGTCGAGATGGTGATGTAGAGCTTGGCGGCGATCTCGCGGTTGGTGTAGCCCGAGGCGGCGAGCGCGGCCACCCGGCTCTCGGCGTCGGACAGTTCGGAGAACGCGGTGGTGTCCTCGCCGGTGCGGGCCGCCTCCGACAGCGCCGAGCGCCCCGGAGTCCGCTGCAGCGAGCGGGACAGCTCCTCGGCGCCGCAGTTGTCCGCGAGCCACAGGGCCCGCCGGGTCATCAGCCGGCCGCTGTCCAGATCGCCGAGTTGCTTGTGCGCCTCGGCGAGATCCGCCAGCGCCCGCGCCATCTCGTAACAGCCGCCGCTCGACCGCAGCGCCGCCACCGCCTCCTCCAGCAGGGCGGGCCGCTCGGCCAGCGGCCGGGTGGCGGCCAGCACGCGCAGCGCGGCGCCACGGGTGCGGGAGGGGACCTCACCGGTCAGCTCCAGCTGCTCCTCCGCCAGCCGGGCCGCCCGCTCCTGACCGCCCAGGGTCAGCCAGGTCTCGGCGGCACCGAGCCGCCAGGCCAGGGTGGCGGGCGAGTCCAGGCCCCAGGCGGCCATCTTCTCGCCGCAGGCGCGGAAGTCGGTGAGGGCCGCGTGCTGGCGGCCTGTGGCCAGCTGATGCCGGGCCCGGGCGTAGAGGTAGTGCAGCCCGAAGCGGTTCCGGTACATCTCCTCCGGCACCGGGCGGGCCAGCAGTTCGGCCGCCGCGTCATGGTTGCCCATCGCGGTGTGCGCGTTGATCAGCATCCCGAGCGGCATGCCGACGGTGACGCCCCAGCCGCGGGCCGGAAGCTCCTCCAGCGCCCGTTCCGCGTACTGGATCGTGTCCCGCAGCCGTCCGGCGCGCAGCGCCGTCTGGGCCCGCAGCGCGCAGAAGTAGGCCAGCAGCGCCTTCGCGCCGCGCTCCGCCGTCGCCTCGATCAGTCGATCGCACCAGGCGGCGGCGGTGGCGTGGCGGTCCGCGTACACCAGCGTCTGCAGTGCCGCGTGCACCGTCAGCATCGTCCGGTCGCAGAGCTGGACGGTCTCCAGCACCCGCTCCGCGGCCCGTACGGCGCCCTCGTCGGCGCCCCGGTTCAGCACCGTACGCAGCGCCCTGAGCGCGATGAGCTGAGGGGATTCGGGTGCCTGGTCCGGCGACGGCGCGTGCTCGTCCCATGGGCCGAGGGGCTCTCCCTGGGGCCGGAAGGGCCGCAGTTCGGGGTGGTCGGGGTAGGTGGTGGAGAGCGCGAGACCGATGCTCCGCAGCGCCGTGTCGAGCTGGGTACCCGGGTTCTCGGCGGCGGTCCGGCTGACCTGCCCGAGGGCGGCTGCCGCCTCGTCCATCCGGCCGAACCCCAGCAGCCCGATGATCACGTCGAGGGTGTGCCGGGTCGGCAGCTGCCCGCTGCCGGCCGGGCCGGCCAGCGCCTGGAGCCGCCGCATCTGGGAGAGCGGGTTGAACGGCCACATGGCCTTGACCATGGTCGCCTGGAGGATCAGCGCCTCGTGTTCATCGGTGCTGCAGCGGTCGGCCATCTGCAGGCAGTTCATCGCCAGTTCCCGGCGGTCGGCGGCGATCGCGTGCTCGGCGGCGTCCCGCAGTGCCTGCGGAATCCACTCCTCGACCGGCTCGGACACCTCGTGGCTGAGCAGATGGCGGGCCACGTCGATGGGGTCGGCGCCCTCCTCGTACAGCAGCCGGGCGGCCCGGTGGTGCAGCGGGCCCAGCTCCTCCATCTCCAGGTCCTCCAGGAGCGCGGTGCGCACCGCGTCGCTGCGGAAGTTCCCGTCGTGCAGGATCCCGACCTCGGTGAGCGCCGCGACGGACCGCCGTACCCGCCGCTCCTCGACCTCGATCACCCTGCTCAGCAGGGGAACGGACAGGGCGTCACCCAGCAGGGCGATCCCGTGGGCCACCCGGCGGTGGGCCGGGCCGCCGCGGTACACGCAGGACAGCGCCGCCTGCCGGAACAGCTCCCCGGCCACCGGGGAGCCCGGCGCGGTGTGCCGGGGGCTCCGGGCGAGGTGGGAGAACTGGTCGTCCAGGAGGCCGCGCAGCAGCAGCAGGTTGCCGCCCGTCATGTCGTGGAACGCGGCGGCGTGGTGCTCGGCCTCCTCGGCGCCGGACTCCCCGGTCAGCAGCGTGGTGACGCCCGCGACGGTGAGCGGGGCGAGCCGTACGTGGCACACCTTCGGCTCGTGCAGCAGCTCATCCAGCGCCGGGGCGGCGGGCCCGGTCAGCGACCCGCGGCTCACCACGACGGACAGCGCCCCGGAGCGACATCGGCGGATGCCGTACGCCAGGCAGCGCAGCGACGGCAGATCGGCGAACTGCACGTCGTCGATCGCGATCAGCAGCGGGGCGTCCTCGGTCAGTTCCTCAAGCGTGCGGTGGAATTCCTGGAGGAACGGGAGGTCGGCCTGGTCAGGGCCGTACGGATTCGGGGACGCCTCCAGGCCCGGCCCCGGCCGGGCCTGCCGAAGGCGCGCGGGCATGCCCTGGAAGAGCTGATCGAGGACGGCGTACGGGAATTTCTGCTCCGAGGCGGAGGCGACGGCGGGCAGCACCCGGACGCCCCGCGCACCCGCGGTGTCCGTCACCGCGTGCAGCAGCGCGGTCTTTCCCGACGTCACGGCACCGCTGATGACGGCGAGTCGGCTTCCCTCCCGGGCGTCCTCGAAGAGGAGACGATTGAGCCGGTCTATCTCCTGATCGCGCTCCACCAACACGTACGAAACACCTTCCCCGAATTCTCTCGTGCGCAGGGGTGGTTAAACACCTTGCATGGTGCATCTGGTAACGCACCGTCCCCTGTCGTGCGCTCTCAACTCCTCCCGGTCAGGCTGGGGGCTTGCCAACCGTGCAACTCGGGGTGTGGAGTAAGTGGGCACTCTAGCAGTGCTGTTGATGCGAAAAGATGACCGCCTCGTCACAGGTGAATGTGTTCGAATAAGGTCACGGCGTCGCAACCGGGTTGTGAGGCCCCGTACGGCCGCTGGGCTTGGGCTTCACCACTGATGGGGCGGGTCGTGACGGGGGGTAACGCCCCTGTCGGATGTGTAGGTTGCGCAAAAGTTTCGGAAACTCTGGAACGCCCGATGCGCTTCTCTCGTCGCGTTGTGAGGCGATTCCCTTGTGCGGCATGGCCGCTATGGGGATGCCGAGTTGCACGAGCAAATGTAAGGAAAGAACGCGTGCCCAATCAGAAGTTGACATTCGTCGTTGGCACCGGCCGCTGCGGTTCGACGGCCCTGTCCAAGGTCATTAATCTTCATCCAGACGTTCTCAGTGTCAACGAATTGTTCGCCAGTATTCCCTCTGCCGAGGTGCCGGAGGTGCTGGGCGAGACCCCGCTGAGCGGCCAGGAGTTCTGGGAATATCTGTCCCAGCCCAACGCGGTCAGCGATGTTCTGATCAAGAACGGGCTCGTCCCGCCCGAGTTCCTCTACCACCGGCTGCCCGAGCGGCGGTTCGACGCCGCGACCACCGGCATCCCGGTCATCAGCGGCATGGTGCTGCCCCATCTGACCGACGAACCGGACGCGCTCTTCGACGAGTTGGCGTCCGAGGTCACCTCCTGGCCCACGCGCCGTCCGGCGGATCACTGGTGGGCCCTCTTCGGCACCCTCGGCGCACGGTTCGGCAACCCCGGCACCGTCGTCGAGCGCAGCGGTATGTCCATCGGCCGGGTCACGGAAATGCATCGCGCCTTTCCCGAGGCGCGGTTCGTTCATCTCTACCGCGAAGGCCCTGACTGCGCCGTTTCCATGAGCCGGCACGTCAGCTTCCGCATGCTTCCGCTGGGGCATGAGATGGCCGCCCGCTGCGGTCTGAACTCGCCGTTCGAGCTGACCCCGGCCCACGCGGATCAGCTCCCGCCCGACCTCGCTCCGCTGCTGGGCGACGAGTGGGACCCGGCCCTGGTGATGGACCGCCCCATCCCGCTCGACGCGTTCGGCACCATCTGGTCCGGTGTGATCGTCGACGGTCTGCGGAAGCTGGAGGCGGTCCCGGCGTCACAGCGCACCGGGCTGAGTTACGAGACCCTGCTGGAGGAGCCGGAGAAGGAACTGATCCGGCTGGCCGAGTTCATCGGGGTGGAACCGCACCGCGCCTGGCTGGACGAGTCCGTCGCCCTGCTCGACGGCGGCCGCCCCGGTGCCGCGCGGCAGCTGCCCGAGGCGGAGCTGACCCCGCTGCTCGAATCCTGTCGTCCGGGCATGGAGGCGCTGGCGGCCCACCCGTAGGGCGCCTACCCGTAGGCCGCTCACCCGTAGAGCGCGAGTGCCCGGCAACGTCCCCGCC
>NZ_JBHWJI010000110.1:0-12894 GCF_042731515.1 Streptomyces sp. NPDC059850 | reverse complement strand
GGCGCGCGCCGCGCTGCGTCGCACCACCGGGCGGCAGGTGACACGGCCGCCGACGATCCCGACGGGCACCATCCCGGCCACCCCGGCCACCCCGACCGTCCGGTCCTTCCCGCCCCCCGGGAGCCGGGCGGTCCGTGCGTGCGGGGGGTCTCCGCCACCGGCGCCGCTTCGCTCCCCGACCAGGAACTGACCCGGCGGCTCAGGGACGAGTACGCCTCGGGCGCCACCAGCCCCGCCTCGGGCGACGTGCTGTACCGGCGCCACCACCGGGCGACGCTCTCGTACGCCCGGACCTGCTGCCGCGCGCTCCATGACGCCGAGGACCTGGCCTCCGAGGCGTTCATCCGCACGTTCCAGGCGGTCAGGGCGGGCGGCGGCCCACGCGGCCCGTGGCGGCCGTACCTGCTGACCGTCGTGCGCCACACCGCGCTCGAATGGAGCGACGGGGAGCGCCAGGTCCTGCTGACCGCGGACTTCGAGTCGTGGCGGCAGCACGCGCACACGGCCGACCCCCAGTGGCATCTGGTGGCGCGCGAGGACCGTCAGCTGCTCATCCACAGCTTCCGCAGACTTCCCGAGCGGTGGCAGACCGTGCTGTGGCACACCCTGGTCGAGGAGGAACCGCCGCAGCGCGTGGCGTCCTTATTGGGCATCTCCCCCAGCGGGGTCACCTCACTGGCCTTCCGCGCCCGCGAGGGGCTGCGCGAGTCGTATCTGCAGTCCCATCTGGAGTCCGCGGCGAACGACCGCTGCCGCCACTTCAGCGCCATGATCGGCGCCTCGGTGCGGCGTGGCGGAGTACGTGGCCACGCGCTGGCGCGCCACTTGGCGGAGTGTGCTTTCTGCGCCCACGCGTACAAGGAGCTGCTGGGCCTCAACGCCGCGATGCGCACGGCGGGCGCCGGGGTGAACTGAGAGCACGTCACTTCGACGCACACGCACGCACACGCACACCGGACTGCCGACCGCGATCGCGCGGTCGGCAGCCCTTTGTGGTGTCGCTTTGTGGTGTCGCTATGGGTCAGAGGCCGTTGACGCGCGCCTCCCGGGCGATGCCCAGCGGACGGACGCCTGGGGCAGCGCCGGTACGGGGGCGTCGGTTCACCCGGGACGCGTGGCGCCGGATGCGGTCCATCTGCGCCATCAGCCTGCGGCCACGCAGCGCCATCTCCAGCTCGAACCGTATTCGCGGGTCACGCAGACCCGGGCCGAAGAGCTTCTCTATCTGGCGCAGCCGGTACCGCACGGTCTGCGGATGCACCTTCAGCGCCTTGGCCGCCTCGGGTGCGCCACCGCCCTCCAGCCAGGCCAGCAGGGTCATCTGCAGCCGTTCGCTCTGCCGGGGGGTCAGCCCGACCAGCGGCTTGAGCCAGCGCGAGGCCAACGCCCGGACCAGGGACTCGTCCTGGAGCAGCAGCAGCATCGACAGATGGTCGTCGACGAAGAGCACCCGGGGCTCGGCGCCACCTCGGCCGGGGGCCATGGTCAGCAGCCGCCGGGCCCACCGGACCGAGGACGCCGCGTCGTTCAACGGCACCACATGGCCGACGGAGGCGGTCCGGCCGCGCAGCGCGGCTTCCAGCGCGCCACGGGTGCCGGGGTCCGCGGGTGCCTCCCGGTCCGGGTCCCGTTCGCCGTCCTGGAGCCGGTCCGCGCCCTGGTCGGGGGCGGGGTCGGCGTCCGCGTCCGGGTCGGGGATCAGCATGCACAGCTCGTCACCGACGGCACCGATGAGGGTGTCGCCCAGCACGGCGGCCAGGGGCGGCGCCTCGCCCGGGGTGGGCAGCGCGATGGCCTGGACCGTCTCCGGGAGCGGCCAGCGGGCCGCCCGGGACAACTCGGCCAACGTCCGCTCGGACACCGAGACTTCGCCGATCAGGGCCTCGAACAGATCGCGCCGGGCCCGCTCGGGCGGGATGTCGGTGAGCGGCTCCTCGCCGTGCGAAGCGTCGGAGAGGGCCAGTGTCCCGGCGCCCTCCTCGCCCGCCTTCCGGTAGCCGAGCGCCGTCAGGATGGCCTGCTCGACCTCACCGCGGACCTTTTCGCGCTCAGTGTCCTCCAGAAGGTCGGCGAATCCCGGGATTCTCTGCCGGAGGTTCTCGACCACCTCGTCGGCCAGGGACGGGAGTTCATTGCGCAGCACGCGGGTCCACTCGCCACGGGGGCGGGACCAGATGCGGTTCACCAGTTCGCCCATCATTACCTCGTTCTTGCCGGGGGGAGGCCCGACCGTTGGGGGGTCGGTCGGACCCGTGGAGGTTGCCTCCGTCTCCGGCTTCATCCGGACCGGAATGGGAGTCGAGGGTCCTCCGCTACCTCATAGAGGACCCCCGCGCCTACCGGTCCCGGCGCTTTGCCGGGTCTTTGCCATCGGGATGACAGTGGATCAGCCGAAGACGGTCTGGGCAGTGTTCATACACGAGAAGTTGTCACGTTACGACAAATCTTATGGAGATCACGTGTAGTTCCGAGAAGCTGCTGCCCCCAAGACGACTTTGACGTATCTCGTCATCCGCGCGAACACGCGCGATCGGGAGGCTCCAATGTCCATGTCCCAAACGCCTTCTCCCTCACAGGGGCGCCACGGGGGACGCCAAGCACCTGGGGGACGACGAGCCGCTCGCCGGACTCGGCAGGACCGGCCCGGTATCGGCTGGTCCCGCAACATCCGCATCTACGCTATCGTCGCGACCCTCGTGCTGTCCCTCATCGTGACGTACAACGCCGGCGCTTTCAGCCAGACGTTCCTGTTCCTCGACTTCGGCGCCGGAGTGCTCGCCCTGGTCTGCCTCAGCTCCGCGGTGCTGTGGGGGCTCGCCGCGACCGACCAGCTGATCCTGCACTCCAACCACCGGTTGATCGCCCAGGGCATCCACCGGGCGGCCGCAGTCGCTGGCCTGCTGTTTCTCGGCATTCACATCTGGGTGAAGGTCGCCGAGAGCCACACGAACGCAGCTTCGATCGTGCTACCGTTCGCTGACGCAAAGCAGCCGGTCCTGATCGGGCTCGGAACCATTGCCGGTTACCTCTTCGTCATCGCGGCGGTGACCGGAGCGGTCCGCAGCTCCTTCGCCGCGGCGGGCAACTCCCGCTGGCGGTACCGGTGGTGGCGGGCGCTCCATGTGGGCGCCTACCCCGCCTGGGGCCTCGCGCTGGTCCATGGTCTGAAGGCCGGACGTGAGGCCAAGATCTGGGCGACATACGGCTACATCGCGGCACTGGCCGGAGTGGCCATCGCGCTGTGGATGCGGCTCGCAGCCCGGCGCAGCCAGGACGACGATCGAGGGGATGGCATCTCGGTGAGGAACCCGCCCGCCCGCGGCCTTCAGGAAGGCCGCACCCGGCGCGCCGCGCCCACTGTTCCCCGCCCCCGCTCGGCCGACTCGGGCCGACGGGACGGTGAGCGGCTCGGTGCCTCCCGTGGGTGGGACCGGTGATCAAGACAAAGCCCAGGCTGGCCTGTGTCGATCCGCCCCGGCTGCTGGCCGGGCTGGACGAGGCCTACCGACTCGACCGGGTCGGCCACCTGACGGTGCACGGCACCATGCCCGCCCTGCGGGCGGACGAACTCGTCGCGCTCGCGGAGAACATCGATCTCCGCGGGCGCGGCGGCGCCGGTTTCCCGTTCGCCAAGAAGGTCACCGCGGTCGTCGAGGCCGCGGGCCGCGCGGGCGGCCGCTGCAACGTGGTGGTCAACGGCAGTGAGGGCGAGCCCAGTTGCCTCAAGGACACCGCGCTGCTGCTGCACACCCCGCATCTGGTCATCGACGGCGCCACGCTGGCGGCCGAGGCGATCGGCGCCGAGGAGGTCGCCATCGCGGTGCACCGCCCGGACGTCGAGGAGTCGCTGAACGCCGCCGTGGCCGAGCGCGGCCCCAGCGGGGTCCCGGTGTCGGTGACCCTCACGCCCGACCGGTTCGTGGCCGGTGAGGGCGGCGCCGTCATCAACGGCATCAGCGGCGCCCCGGCCATCCCCAACGGCCGGAAGATCCGGTCCAGCGAGAACGGTCTCGGCGGGCTGCCCACCCTGCTGTCCAACACCGAGACCTACGCCCAGCTCGCCATCGCGGCGCGGATGGGCGCCCTGCCGTACCGCTCGGTGGGGCTGCCCACCGAACCGGGCACCACGCTGCTGACGGTCGGCGGCAAGTACGTGATGGAGACGCCGACCGGGGTGCCGCTGACCTACGTCCTGGAGCTGTGCGGGCTCTCCCCCGGCCAGGGCGTGCTGGTGGGCGGCTACCACGGCAAGTGGCTGGACCCGAAGAGCATCAACGCCACCACGATCTCGCGCGAGTCCATGAAGAAGTACGGCGCGCGGCTGGGCGCGGGCGCCGTGCTGCCCATCCCCGAGGACACCTGCCCGCTCGGCGAGACCGCGCGGGTGGCCCGCTGGCTGGCCGCCGAGACGGCCGGTCAGTGCGGCCCGTGCTTCATCGGCCTGCCCGCCCTCGCGGACGCGATCGGGCAGGTGGAGCGGGGTGGCGGCCAGTCGTCCATCGACAATGTGCGCGCGTACATCAACTCGGTGCGCAAGCGCGGCGCGTGCAGCCATCCCGACGGTACGGCCGGTTTCGTGACCACGGCGCTGGACGCGTTTCCCGAGGAGTTCGAGTCCCATGCGCTCGGCGCGGGCTGCGGGCGGCCCACGATGGGTGTGCTGCCGTTGCCCGAGGAGTCCCAGCCGCTGGCCCTGCCACCCGGTCCGGCGGCCGCGCCGCCGCGCGGTGAGCGGCAGCAGCGGGGCCCGACGGAGAAGCTCCTGGTGGACTGGTCGCTGTGCCAGGGCCACGGGCTGTGCGCGGACATCCTGCCGCCCGAGGTGCTGACGCTCGGCATCGACGGCTACCCGTCCTCCGCCCGGATGGATGTGCCCCGCCAGCTGCGCGCCCAGGCGGTGCGCGCGGTGCGCCGCTGCCCCGCGCTGGCGCTGCGCATCGAGGAGTAGACAGCAGCGAAGTACCCCTTCCACGACGGCCGTTGTTCAACGGCCGTCGATTGCTGTGCGCTCACGCGGCCAGCGTTTTTTGCGTCTGGTGACAAATTTTTAACTGGCTGAACGACGGTCGGCCCGGGTTCCGTATGGACATGGCGTCGGCGCCTTCACCGCCGGACACCGAGAAGGATTTCGCAGGGAGTGGTCATGGAGAAGCGGCGTCAGATCGCATTCGCGGGAATGTCCGTGGCGATGGTCATGCTGACGGCGGCGTGTGGCAGCAATGACACCTCCGCGGGCAGCGCGAACGTCCAGCCCGTGGGTGGCAGCAGCCAGGCGGCGAGTGCGGGCGCGGGTGCTTCGGCGTCGGCGGGTGCGGGCGCGGCGGCCGCGGGGGCCGGCGCGACCGGTGGTTCCAGCGACACCGGTGCGGCGGCGGGCAGTGGCTCCTCCGCCGGTGGCGGGACGAGCCCGGCGAAGGAGCTGGCGGTCAAGACCGACGCCAAGCTCGGCAAGTTCGTCGCCGACAGCGCGGGTCTGACCCTCTACCGGTTCGACGAGGACACCCCCAAGCCGGCCAAGTCCAACTGCAACGACGCGTGCGCCACCAAGTGGCCGCCGGTGCCCGCCGACGACGCCACCGCCGGTGCCGGTATCGACTCCAAGAAGCTCGGCAAGGTCAAGCGCGACGACGGCACCGAGCAGCTGACCCTGGAGGGCTGGCCGGTCTACCGCTACGCGGGCGACACCAAGGCGGGCGAGACCAAGGGCCAGGGCGTGGGCGGCACCTGGAACGCGCTGGCCCCGGACGGGAAGCCGGCCGGGAAGAAGGCCGCGGGCGGCGCCCTGGAGCTGATGGTCAGCAACAACGCCGACCTCGGCAAGATCATGGTGAACAGCAAGGGCATGACCGTCTACCGGTTCGACAAGGACACCCCCTGGCCGATGAAGACGGCCTGTGTCGACGCCGCCTGCCTGAACACGTGGAAGCCGGTCAAGGCCGTCGACACCACCAAGGTGGCCGGGGTGGACGCCTCGAAGGTCACCTCCTTCACCCGCCCGGACGGCACCAAGCAGGCCGCCTTCGACTGCTGGCTGCTGTACACCTTCGCCGGTGACAAGAAGCCCGGGGACACCAACGGCCAGGGCGTCAAGGGCACGTGGTTCGCGCTCGACGACAAGGGCAAGAAGGTGACCCAGTAAGACGGCATGATGGTCCACCCCGGCGGGGGCCCGGGAGCGCACACGCTCCGGGCTCCCCGCCGGACCCGACGGGAGGTTGATGTGTCACGCGCACTTCGTGCCACCGCGCTCTGCGCGGCAGTGCTGTTCGCGAGCGGCGTGGTGAGCGGCTGCGGCGGGAGCGGCCAGGCCCACGTGAAGAAGCCGGAGAAGGACCGGGCGCCCGCCGCCAAGGAGCTGGGGAAGCCCGGGAAGCCGGCGGCCCTGACGCAGATCGCCGATGCCATCGGCTGCAAGGCGACCATCGTCACCGAGGCGGACGAGCTGCGCCAGGGCTCCTGCCAGTCCGGCAAGGGCGACCGGTACACCATGGTCACCTTCGCCACCGAGAAGGGCCAGAAGGACTGGCTGAACACCTCGAAGGACTACGGGGGCACGTATCTGGTCGGCGCCCGCTGGTCGGTCACCGGTCTGTCCTCGGGATCCCTCAAGCCGCTGCGCGCGAAGCTCGGCGGGGACATCGAGCAGGGCTCGATGATGCACCACGGTGGGTCGAAGTCCCAGGGCGATTCCTCGTCCAAGGATGGCTCCTCGTCCAAGGGTGGTTCCTCGTCCCACGGCGGTTCCTCGTCCCACGACGGGATGAAGATGGACTGACCGGCGACACGGTCCCCCTTCGGTCCTCAAGCCGCCCGGGAGTCAGCCCATTTGAGCAGGTCGGGATCGGCGAGCGTGGAGACCCACAGGTCCACCGGCGGGCGCTCGTCGACCGGTTTGCGCGGACCCACGCCGAGCACCCTGAGCCCGGCGCGGGAGGCGGACAGGAAGCCGCAGTGGGAGTCCTCCACGGCGAGCGCGTCCGCGGGGGCCGCACCGCACAGGCGGGCGGCCGCCAGATACACATCGGGATGGGGCTTGGGCCGCACTTCCCCACCGGGGACCAGCACATGGTCGAAGTAGCGCAGCAGCCCGGCCTTGGAGAGCCCGTCCTCGACGACGTCGCGCGGGCAGTTGCTCGCCACGGCGAGCGGTGCGAACGCGGCGGCCTTGTGGACCAGTTCGGCCGCGCCGGGCATGGTGACCGGGTCGTCCGCCACCAGTCTGCGGAACGCGCTGAGGAGTTGCCGGGTGATCTCGTCGGCGAGGTCCGGGAACCCGGCGAATTCGGCCATCATGCGGCCGCATTCGGTGTAGTGGAGTCCCTTGGTGCGCCGCGCGAACTCCTCGTCGCAGACGCTCCCGTAGTCCGCGAGCACGACTTCGCGGGCCTTTTCCCAGTGCCGTTCGGAGTCCATCAGGGTGCCGTCGCAGTCGAAGACGATGGCGGCGGGGGTCCATGCGAGAAGGGTTTCTGCTGTCATCTGCCTGCCGTTCCAGGAGAGATGGGGGGATCGGCGCAGGAAATGCCTGTAAGCCACGGGGAGCAGCGCGGTGAATTTCAGGGCGGCGCTGCGTCGCGGAATGCCGGACGCGGCATGGAAAGCCATACAGGCGAAGAATTGCCTGCCCGAAACATAACGATCACTACGTTAGTGAGATGACTCCGGGTAAGCAAGAGGTAACTGAGCGTCGGCGGTTTGTTCGTCGCTCAGTGTGTTCGTCGCACGAAGCGTTCCTAGGTCATCGCGTTCGTAGCACGGCGTGTTCGTCGGCCAGCTGTGCGGTCAGCCGTACTGGAGCACACCGACCGCCGTGCAGATGTCCGCCTGGCGCAGCCGGAAGACACACGTTCGGCCATGGGAGACGCACTCGACCACGGCGGGCGGATGGGATTCGGTGAAACGGATCGCCTTCATCCGGCAGACCAGGGGGCGGAGCAGCAGCCCGCCGGTGGCCACCGCCGCGGCCTGCCGGGCGCCCTCCAGCAGCACCAGCCCCGGCACATGGTCGCTCCAGTGGTCGAAGAAGAACGGGTGGCGCGGGTCCGCGGGGTCGAGATACACCACTCCCCCGTCCCGTACGACCAGCACGTCCCGGGCCGCCGCCACGCCCAACTGCGCTGGTGAGGGCCGTACGGCGGCGCGCAGTCTGCGCCCGGCGGTCTGGCCCGAGTGCGCGGAGCGGGTCTCCGCGTACGCCGTGCCGTCGAGGAAGCGGGCGGTGCCCCCGGCCCGCGCGAAGATCCTGCCCCCCGCCCACAGGCCGACGTCGAGCCGCATCCCGGACACGAACCGCCCGGTGGGCGCGGCGGTACGGACGTCCGTCACGGCGATCCGGCAGGTGATGTCGGTGGCCCCGTGCGGGGCGCGGGGCTCGGTCTCCGGGTCGAGCCGGAAGAACAGGTCGCGGATCAGGAAGTGCGCGCCCGCGGGCACCGCGTAGTAGCGGGTCGGGATGTAGATCCCCAGCTCGCGTAGGGTTTCGGCGATCATCAGCGGGTGGTGCCGACCGTCCCCGCCGTGCGGGAACGTCGGATGGGAGCGGGGCCACTGGGCGGCCGCCTCGAACCGTCCGTCACCCAGCGTGCGGACGTCGGTGAGCAGCACCTCGGCCACCGAGACCCGGTGCACGGCCTCACGTGCCACGGTGCGGGACCAGCTGAGCGGCCGACCGGTGGGACCGGTCGGCTCCGAAAGGCCGCGAGCCTCACGAACGATCACCATAAAATACTAATAATGTTTGACCTGTCTGTCCTCATCACCATCAGCGGCCGAAAGTCCGCTAAGTTCACTCCGTCACACCCGACCGGCTGATGAAGGACGACGAACACGTGCAAGAACGGGCCGAACAAACACGCCGGTCTCTTCTGGAAGCGGCCGCATCGCTTTTCGACGAACGCGGATACGCCGGGACGAGCATCAGCGACATCACCGCCCGGTCGGGTCACACGAGTGGCGCCATCTACTTCCACTACACCAGCAAGGAAAGACTCGCCCTCGCCGTGGTGCAGGAACACTTCGCCACCTGGCCGCCCCTGATCGACCGGCACACCGGGCCGCAGGTGCCCGCGCTGGAGCAGCTCATCCGGCTCAGCTTCGCGGTGGCCCGCGCCTTCCGCGATGACATCGTGGTGCGGGCGGGCGCCCGGCTGTGGACCGAGCGCTCGCTGATCGCCGCGCCGTTCCCGCCCCCGTTCATCGGCTGGATCGACGCCGTCGGGGCCATGCTGGAACGGGCCCACGGCGAGGGCGAGCTGGCCGCGCATGTCGATCCGCTGCCCGCCGCCCGGACCATCGTCTGCGCCTTCTTCGGTCTGCACACGGTGTCCGAGGCCCTCGACGGGCGGCGGCTCGTCGAGGACCATCTGGTCGAACTGTGGACCCTGCTGCTGCCCTCGCTGCAGGCCGCCCCTCGACACCCCGGGCACACCGCCGAACTGCTGGCGGCGGCCCGGGGCGCGTGAAGCGGGACCGGGTCACTTCCAGATCTCGCCGACCCACTCCGGGTGGTCGATGAACGGGTTCCGGTTGTGCTGGAAGTCGTCGTAGATGACCTGGTTGCGGTTCTTCTCGAAGGCGTCCGGCGGGTCCTCGTCGCTCCACTTCTTCAGCACGGAGAGCCGCCCCATATAGGGCTGGCTGCCGTTGTCGACCTTGTCGTTGGGCTCCAGGTCGGGGAAGCCCTCGCCGCCCTCGTAGCGGACCGACATGTACAGGATCATCCGGGCCACATCGCCCTTGACCTGGTCGCGGGGCTCGAAGGAGTCGTCGTCGGTGCGGTTGCCCGGCGCCTCCTCCACCTCCGAGCCGCCCTCGTCGAAGTCCTTGTTGCCACGGGTGCTGTTGACCGAGACATCGGTCGGGCGCAGATGGTGGATGTCGGTGCCGGGTCCGGTGGCGGTGCCGAAGTCGCCGTGTGACTTCGCCCAGACGTGTTCGCGGTTCCAGTCGTCGGCGTTTCCGCCGTTCGAGTCCTTGCTCTGGGAACGGCCGGTGTAGAGCAGGACGACGTTGGCGGAGTTGTCCGGGTCCTCGTCGGTCTTCTTGAGGGCGTCCCAGACCTCGTCGTACGAGAGTTTGCTGACGTCCTTGCTGATGATCTGGTGCAGGGCGTCCTTCAGCGGTTCCCCGGTCTTGCCTATCGCGTCCTGGTAGTACGTGTCGTCGTACGCGGTGGCGGTGGCGGTGGGTGCCGCGGTGGCCGGGGTCTGCGCCGTGACGGCTACCGTCACGACTCCGGCCAGCAGCGCCAGGGATTTCCAGCGGGTCACACGGGTCATGTGTGGTGTCCTCTCCCCGATTACGACCGTTGTTCGATCACCGAAAGAGTGTCAGACACAGGATCGTCCAATGGTGAACATCAAGAAGAGATTCCGTGTCAGGGCCATGACCGCCTGAGCCCTGGACGCGGCTGTCAGAGCGAGGCGCCCCCGCACATCACCAGCGTCTGACCGGTCACCGAACCGCCCTCCGGGCCCAGCAGGAAGGCCGTCAGACCGGCCACCTCCTCGGGGCGTACGAGCCGTCCGAGCGGCGGCATGACGGGCGGGGTGCGGCTGCGGCCCGGGTCGCGCAGCATCGGGGTGTCCGTGGGCCCCGGTGCCACCACGTTCACGGTGACCCCGCGCGGCGCCAGTTCGGCCGCCCAGGACCGGGCCAGGCCGGTCAGCGCCGCCTTGGTGGCCGCGTACTGGCTCTTGCCCGGTACGCCGGTCATCGTCCGGCTGCCCACCAGCACCACCCTGCCGCCGTCCCGGACCCGGTCCACCAGCGTGTCCGCCAGGACGGTGGCCGCCTGGACGTGGATGCGCCACATGAGGGACCCGTCCTCGGCGTCGAGTTCGCCCAGCCGGGCGGAGCGCTGGACGCCCGCCGCGTGGACGAGGGCGTCCAGCGGGCCGTCCTCGGCCATCGGGGTGAGCGCGGTGGGCAGCTCCTCCGGCCGGGCCAGGTCGGCCGGGAGCCAGCGCAGCCGGTCGTGCGGGTGGGGCGGGGCCGTACGGCTGATCCCGGTGACCCGCCACCCCTCGTCCAGCAGCCGGGTGGCGATGGCGGCGCCGATGCCGGAGCTGGCGCCGGTGACCACGGCGTGAGGCTCAGCCATTCGCGGCCCAGTCCGGGCTGACGCGGACGTACTTGATGGCCTGGCGGTGATATGTGTACGCGATGTGGAGGGTGCCGTCCGGCGTCTGCCGGATGGTCGGATACGACAGCTCCCGGTTGAGCCGGTCGCGTGAGTTGTTGGTCAGGCAGTGTCCGTCGCCGACGTCGAGGTCCCTCCGTACGGGCCAGGTGCGGCCGCCGTCGGCGGAGAGCGCGAGGGTCATGGGCGCCCGGGGCGCGCCCCAGAAGGCTCCGGGGGCGTCTTCGGGCCGTTCGGCCTCGGCTTGTGGTGAGTCGCCCGCCAGCCCGTCCTCATCGATCTCGTCGTAGAGCGAGACCCGGCGGGCCGTCGCGTCCGCGCGGCTGCTGTGGTTGTAGACCAGCGCCAGCCGTCCGTCGCCGAGCGGGACGTACTGCACGGAGGAGTTGTTGTTGGGCAGCTCCGTGGGCTCCGGCTCGCTCCAGCTCTCCCCGCCGTCCGTGCTGTACGAGCGGTACACCGCGTCGGCCCAGCGGCTGCGGAAGAGGGCCAGCAGCGTGCCGTCCGGGAGCGGGTGCACGTTCATGTGCACACAGCCGGTGGAGCCGGGCACGGGCCGCTCCCGCCACGTCCTGCCCTCGTCGTCGCTGATCATCACCGCGCTGGTGTCGTGGTCGCCCACCCACTTGACGCCGGGCGTGGCCACGCAGTGGAACACCGGCAGCAGCCACCGCCCGTCGTCCAGTACGGCGATCGGCTGACGGATGAACACCCCGCCCGAGCCGGTGGCGGGGAAGAGGGTACGCGGCGCGCCCCAGGTCTCCCCGCCGTCCCCCGACACCCGCACCCGGACCTCGGCGGTGTCCTGGTTGCCCGCCTGCTGGGCGGTGTAGAGCAGCCACAGCTCACCGGCCGGGGTGGGGAACAGCAGCGGGTTCTGCTCGGAGCGCGCCGGGTCGTCGGAGAGCCGGACGGGCTCCGACCAGGTGTCGGCGTCCGGTGCCAGCCGGGAGAACCACACGGAGATGTCCGGCACGCCCTCCTGGGTACCGCCGAACCACACGCACCCGAGGTCGCCACCGGGCAACACGGTCAGGTTGGCGGCATGGTTCTGGACGGCGGGCGCGGGCAGAAACGCCTCCAGCCGCCCCGAATCCCCCTGCCGCGGCCGCAGCCGCCCGTCCGTCAGCGGTATCGCGATGTCATGCTCGCCGGTCATGGTCGCCGTGCTCCCTCGTGGTGTGCGGTGGTAGGTCTGCGTACGTCATCGCCCCGGGGCGCCGGGTCGGCACGGCACCCCGGCCGCCCGGCACCCCGGCACCCGGCCGCGCGGGACACACCCGAGGCGTTCGGGGCCCGGGTGGGGGCAGTGCCCTCCCTCGGCACCTGGCCTGCGGCCGGGGCGGCGCGGCGGGGCGCCATCCGGCACCCGGCCGCGCGCGGCCGGGACACACCCAAGGCGTTCGGGCGCCCGGGGGCGAAGCCCCTGGTTCGGAGGCCCGGGCCTCTCCCCCGGCCTGCGGCCTGGGCAACGCGGCGGAGTTCCGCCCGGAATCCCAGGCACCCGGGGGCGTTCGGAAGTCCGGGGTCCGAGGCGTTCGGGCACCCGCAGGCGGGGCCCCGGTTCGGGGAGCCCGGGGCCCGGAGGCGAAACCCCCAGCTCGGGGGCCCAGGGGCGGAACCCCGGTTCGGGGGCCCGGAGGCGAAACCCCCAGCTCGGGGGCCCGGAGGCGAAGCCCCGGTTCGGGAGTCCAGGGGCGGAGCCCCCCAGGGCGGGGGTCCAGGGGCGAAGCCCCCAGCTCGGGAGTCCAGGG
>NZ_JBHWJI010000109.1:0-13285 GCF_042731515.1 Streptomyces sp. NPDC059850 | reverse complement strand
GCCCCCGCCCCCGCGCGGGGCCCGCGTCGCCCCCCCCCCCCCGGGGGGGGGGCGGGGCCCGGCCCTTTGCGCGCCGGAGCGCCCGTCAGTCCGACAGCCAGTCCTCCACCGCTCGCGCGGTCGTACCGGCGTGGTCCTCCATCATGGTGAAGTGGTGTCCCGGCACATCGCGCACGGAGTGGGGCAGCTCCCAGTACGACCGCCAGTCCCCGTCGCGGGACCAGTCGAAGAACTGCTCCTCGGCCCGGACCAGCAGGGTCGGCGTCTTGACCTCGCGGGGCTGCCACTGCCCGAACAGCCGGAAGTACGCACCCATGGCCAGCAGCCGGGCGTCGTCCACCGGCACGGGGCCCGTGCTCCGCTCGCCGATCCCGGCCCGCAGACCGGGCTGGAGTGCCATGGCCGCCTCCGGGTCGTGCGAGTAGATGTCGAGCAGCACCACCGCGTCCGGGAAGACCCCGGTGCTCTCCAGCCGCGCGGCCACCTCATGGGCGAGCAGCCCGCCCGAGGAGTGGCCCAGCAGCACGAACGGCTGCCCGTCGGTCTGTCGCAGCACCGCCTCGGCCTGCGCCTCGATCACCGCCTCCGGGTTCGCCGGAAGCCGCTCCCCGGCGACGAATCCGGGGTTGCCCAGCGACCAGACGTCCCGGTGGCCACGGAATCCGGCGGCGAACCGGGCGTACTGGTGCGGGCCTCCGATCGACAGGATCGAGGGGAAACACACCAGCGCGGGCCGCGTGTCCCCGCTGGACAGCCGCACCAGCGTGGGCGCCTTGTCCAGCTCGGCGGCGTTCGAGAACGAGGGCCGGAACCGCGAGACCTCCATCAGCATGCGGGTGAACTCCCCCTGCTGGCCGAGCTGTTCGGCTTCCCGCATCATCGCGCCGAACACGGCCGACGGCTCCGCGCCCGCCGTCTCCGGCTGCCCGGCACCCGACGTCGTACCGCCCTCGGCGGCCACCGAACCGGCCAGCCCGGTGAGCAGTTGCCGGGCGACCAGCTCGGGCGTCGGGTGGTCGAAGAGCAGCGTCGGGGGCAGCCGCAGCCCGGTCGCGGCATTGAGCCGATTGCGCAGCTCGACGGAGGTCAGGGAGTCGAAGCCCAGCTCCAGGAAGCCACGCGCGGCCCCCACGGCCTCCGGGCCCTCGAAGCCGAGGACCACGGCGGCGTGGCCACGGACCAGGTCCAGCAGGGTCTTCTCCCGCTCCGCCTCGTCCTGCCCGGCCAGTCGCCGCGCCAGCGAGGGGCCGCCCGCGTCGGCCGCCGCCGCGGCTGCCGTACGCCGCTTGGGCGTCGCCCGGACCAGTCCGCGGAACACGGCGGGCAGCGCGCCTTCGGCGGCCTGCTCCCGGAGCGGCGCGGTGTCCAGATGGAGCGGTACGAGCACCGCCTCACCGTCGAGCGCACACGCCGTGTCGAACAGCTCCAGGCCGTCCCGCGAGGACAGCGGCGCCATCCCGGAGCGCGCGATACGCCGTACGTCCGCGTCCGTCATGGTGCCGGTCATCGCGCTGCGCTGGTCCCACATGCCCCAGGCCAGCGAGAGGGCGGGCAGTCCGGCGGAGCGGCGCTGCGCGGCGAGGGCGTCCAGGAAGACGTTCGCGGCAGCGTAGTTGGCCTGGCCCGGCGCACCGAAGGTGCCCGCTACGGACGAGAACAGCACGAACGCGCTGAGGTCGAGATCGCGGGTCAGCTCGTCGAGGTTCCGGGCGGCGTCCACCTTCGGCCGGAACACCGTGTCGATCCGGTCCGGGGTGAGCGCGGGCAGCGGCCCGTCGTCCAGCACACCCGCCGTGTGCACCACGGCGGTGAGCGGATGCGCCGGGTCCACCTCGGCCAGCATCGCCGACAGCGCGTCGCGGTCGGCCACGTCGCAGGCCGCGACGGTCACCTCCGCGCCCTGCTCCATCAGTTCGGCGATCAGCTCCGGCATTCCCTCGGCGCTGTGCCCCCGGCGGCTGCCCAGCAGCAGATGCCGCACGCCGTGCCCGGCCACCAGATGGCGGGCGAGCTGCCCGCCGAGGACACCGGTGGCGCCGGTGATGAGCACCGTGCCGTCCGGGTCGAACCCGGGCAGCCCCTCCTTCGGCGCCGGATCAGTGGCCATCTTGGCCAGCCGGGGCGCGTACAGGCCGCCCGCGCGAACGGCGAGCTGCGGCTCACCGCTGTTCGCCGCCGCCGTGAGCGCGGCGGCCGGTGCCTCGTCGCCGTCCAGATCCAGCAGCAGGAACCGGTCCGGGTTCTCGGTCTGGGCGGTGCGGATCAGACCCCATACGGGCGCGTTCGCCAGGTCGGACACCTCGGCGTCCGGGCCCGTGGCGACCGCGCCACGGGTGACGAACGCCAGCCGTGCCCCGGCGAAGCCCTCCTCCGCGAGCCACGCCTGCGCACTCTCCAGCGCGGCGTGGGCGACCAGCCTGGCGCCCTCGGCCACATCACCGGAGGTGGCGGCAGTCGTGGTGTGCGGGAGGAGGACGACGTCCGGCCGCTGCCCGCCGGAGGCCACCACGGCCGCCAGCTCGGCCAGGTCGGGGAACACATCGCACTCGGCGCCGGTGGACTCCAGCGCGGCGATGAGCCCCAGGGTGTCCGTACCGTCCGTACCGTCCGTCGCGGCCGCGTCGACCAGGGCCCAGCGGGTGGCCTCAGGGCCAACCGAGGGCGCGGGCACGGCGGCCCACTCCAGCCGGAACAGCGAGTCGTGGTAGGTCACCTGGGCCGCGTGCAGCTGCTCCGGGGCGATGCTCCGCAGCATCAGGGAGTCCACCGACGCGACCGCGCCGCCGTTCTCGTCCGCGACGGCCACGGCCACCGCGTCCGGCCCGGCCGGTGCGATCCGTACGCGGAGCGCCGTGGCGCCCGACGTGTGGAGGGTGACACCGCTCCAGGAGAACGGCAGCCGGATCCCGTCGGTGTCGGCGCCCACGAAGTCGCCGAGCGCCACGCCGTGCAGGGCGGAGTCCAGCAGTGCCGGGTGCAGCCCGAACAGCGCGGCCTCGGTCTGCTGCCGCTGCTCCAGCCGGAGTTCGGCGAAGACCTCGTCCCCGCGCCGCCAGGCGGCCGTCAGCCCCTGGAACGCGGGACCGTAGCCGATACCGGCGGCGGCGAACCGCTCGTAGAAATCGTCCAGCTCGATGGCGACCGCCTCGGCGGGCGGCCATTCGGCCAGGGTCTGTGCAGTGTCGGTGGCCGCGCCGGACGCGAGGACACCGCTGGCGTTACGGCTCCACGGCTGGTCCGCGCCGTCGCCCCGGCCCGCGTCCGGCTCCGGGCGGGAGTAGACCTCCAGGGTCCGGCGTCCGTCCGCGTCGGGCACGCCGACGGTCAGCCGCAGCTGGACGCCGCCCCGCTCGGGCAGGATCAGCGGCGCCTCAAGGGTCAGCTCCTCCAGCAGGTCACAGCCCACCTGGTCGCCCGCCCGGATCGCCAGTTCGACGAAGGCCGTGCCCGGCAGCAGCGCGGTACCGGCCACGGTGTGGTCGGCGAGCCAGGGGTGGGTGTGGAGGGAGAGCCGCCCGGCGAACAGGAAGCCGTCGGAGTCCGGCAGTTCGACGGCCGCGCCGAGCAGCGGGTGATCGGCGGAGCCCAGACCGGCGGAGGCGACATCGCCCACCGAGGCCGGGACCTCGATCCAGTACCGCTCGTGCTGGAAGGCGTACGTGGGCAGCTCGACGCGCTGCGCCCCCGTGCCCGCGTAGTACGCCTCCCAGTCCAGCGCCGCACCCCGGGTGTGCAGAGCAGCAAGGGCGGTCGTCAGGCTCTCGGCCTCGGGGCGGTCCTTGCGGAGGGCGGCCACGAACGCCGCGTCCTCAGCGGTGACGGACTCCTGCGCCATGGCGGTGAGCACACCATCTGGGCCCAGCTCGACGTACGTCGTCACGCCCTGCGCTTCGAGCGCGCGGACACCGTCTAGGAAGCGGACGGTCTCCCGGACGTGGCGGACCCAGAAGTCGGCCGTCACGATCTCCTCACCGGCGACACCGCCGGTGAGGTTGGAGACCACCGGGATCTTCGGGGCGTGGTACGTCAGGCTCTCCGCCACCTCACGGAACGGCTGCAGCATCGGCTCCATCAGCAGCGAGTGGAACGCGTGGCTGACGGTGAGTCGCTTGGTCTTACGACCCCGCGCCTCGAAGGACGCGGCGACCGCGACGGTGGCATTCTCCTCACCGGCGACGACCACCGACGCAGGTCCGTTGAGGGCGGCGATGCTGACGCCCTCGGTGAGCAGCGGCGCCACCTCGTCCTCCGACGCCTGGACGGCGATCATCGCCCCATCCGCCGGAAGCTCCTGCATCAACCGGCCGCGAGCCGCCACCAGCTTCGCCGCGTCCGCGAGCGAGAGCACACCCGCGACATGCGCGGCGGCGATCTCGCCGATGGAGTGGCCGGAGACCACGTCCGGCTTCACGCCCCACGATGCGACGAGGCGGAACAGCGCCACCTCGATGGCGAACAGCGCGGGCTGGGTGTAACCGGTCTGGTCCAGCGCCTCGGCGTCGTCCCCGAACACCACCGTCTTCAGCGGCTGTTCGAGGTGCCGGTCCAGCGCATCGCAGACCGTGTCCAGCGCCTCCGCGAACACCGGGTACGCGTCGTACAGCTCGCGCCCCATCCCCAGGCGCTGGCTGCCCTGGCCGGTGAAGAGAACCGCCACCTTGCCCCGGGTCTCCACGCCCTCCACCACTCCGGCAGCGGACTCGCCAGCGGCCAGCGCGGCGAGCCGGTCCAGGAAGGTGGCGCGGTCACCTGCGACGACGGCCGCCCGGTGCTCCAGCGCCGTACGGGCGGTGGCCAGCGAGTAGCCGACCGACACCGGGTCCAGGTCGGGGTGCTCGGCCACATGGCCGTGGAGCCGGGCGGCCTGAGCCCGCACGGCGTCCTCGCTCTTGCCGGACACCACCCACGGCAGCGCCGGAAGAGTCCGGGGCTCCACGGGGGCCTTACGGTCCGTCTGCCGCAGCTCCGGGGCCTGCTCGATGATGGTGTGCGCGTTGGTGCCACTGATGCCGAACGACGACACGGCGGCCCGGCGCGGACGGCCGGTCTCCGGCCACTCCAACTGCTCGGTCAGCAGCGACACCGCACCCATGGACCAGTCCACATGCGGCGACGGCTCATCCACGTGCAGCGTGCGCGGCAACACACCGTGCTCGATGGCCTTGACCATCTTGATGAGCCCGGCGACACCGGCCGCAGCCTGCGTGTGCCCGAAGTTCGACTTCACCGAACCGAGCCACAGCGGCGCGTCCTCGGCGCGCTCCTGACCGTACGTGGCCAGCAGCGCCTGCGCCTCGATCGGGTCACCCAGCGTCGTACCCGTACCGTGCGCCTCGACCGCATCGATCTCGGCGGCGGTGAGCCGGGCGTTGGCGAGGGCCTGGCGGATGACGCGCTGCTGGGACGGTCCGTTGGGGGCGGTGAGGCCGTTGGACGCACCGTCCTGGTTGATGGCGGAGCCACGTACGACCGCGAGCACCGGGTGGCCGTTCTTGCGCGCGTCCGACAGCCGCTCCACGAGGAGCATGCCCACGCCCTCGCCCCACGCCGTACCGTCGGCGCCCGCCGCGAACGGCTTGCACCGGCCGTCGGTCGCGAGGCCACGCTGCTTGCTGAACGCCACGAACGTACCCGGGGTCGCCATCACGGTCACACCGCCCGCGAGCGCGAGCGAGCATTCGCCGTTACGCAGCGCCTGCACCGCCATGTGCAGGGTGACCAGCGACGACGAACACGCCGTGTCAACCGTGACCGCCGGACCCTCCAAGCCAAAGGTGTAGGACACCCGACCCGACGCCACACTGCCCGAACTCGCGGTGCTGATGTAGCCCTCAAGACCATCGGGCGCGCGGTAGAGGAGCGAGCCGTAGTCGTTGTACATGACGCCCGTGTAGACACCGGTCTGGCTGCCCCGCAGCCCGGCCGGGTCAATGCCCGCGCGCTCGAACGCCTCCCAGGACGTCTCCAGCAGCAACCGCTGCTGCGGGTCCATGGCGAGGGCCTCACGCGGCGAGATCCCGAAGAACACCGGATCGAAGTCGGGGGCGTCATGCAGGAAGCCACCGTTACGGGCGTAGCTGGTGCCGCGCTGGTCCGGGTCGTCGTCGTAGAGCGACTCGATGTCCCAGCCACGGTCGGTGGGCATGTCGGTGATGGCGTCCGTGCCGTCCACCACCAGCTTCCACAGCTCCTCGGGCGACGTCACCCCGCCGGGGAAACGGCAGCTCATCGCGACGATGGCGATGGGATCGTCGTCGACCACCTTGGAGGCGACGACCGGTGCGGCCGCGTCCGACTGGCTGCCCTGGGCCTCGGCCCGCAGGAACGTGGCGAGGGCGATCGGGTTCGGGTAGTCGAAGATCAGCGTGGCGGGCAGCCGGACACCGCTGACCGAGGTCAGACGGTTGCGCAGCTCGACAGCCGTGAGCGAGTCGAAACCGACCTCGCTGAACGCGCGCTGCGGTTCGACCGCTTCGGGCCCGACGTAACCGAGTACGGCCGCCACCTGCGTACGGACCACCTCCAGCACGATCGCCTCGGCCTCGGCGTCGGACGTCCCGGCCAGCTGCTGTGCCAGCGCACCGGACTGCGCCGCCGCAGCGGCCTGAGCTGCCCGACGCGGCGGTACGCGCACCAGACCACGGAAGAGCGGCGGCAGCATCCCGACGCTCGCCTGAGCGCGGAGTGCGGCCAGATCGAGCGGCATCGGCACCAGCAGTGCCTGGTCAGCGGCGTCCGCGAGGTCGAACAGCGCCAGGCCCTGGTCAGCGGTGAGAGCGACGACACCGCCGCGCCGCAAGCGGGCGATCTCCGCCTCATCCAGCTCCCCGGTCATGGCGCTGGCCTCGGCCCACAAGCCCCAGGCGAGGGAGGTGGCGGGCAGGCCCTGGGCACGGCGGTGCTGGGCGAGGGCGTCCAGGAAGGCGTTCGCCGCCGCGTAGTTGCCCTGCCCCGCGCCACCGAAGACACCAGCGGCCGACGAGAACAGCACAAACGCGGCCAAGTCCAGATCCGCCGTCAGCTCATGCAGGTTCCACGCCGCGTCCACCTTCGGACGCAGCACACCGGCCATACGCTCCGGGGTCAGGGCCCCGATCACGCCGTCGTCCAGCACACCGGCCGTGTGCATCACGGCCGTCAACGGATGCTCGGCGGGAACGGACGCGATGACGCCAGCCAGCGCGTCCCGGTCGGCCACGTCACACGCGACCCACTGCGCCTCCGCACCCAACTCGGCCAGTTCAGCCGTCAGTTCAGCGGCACCGGGAGCCCGATCGCCACGGCGGCTGACCAACAGAAGCCGACGTACACCGCGCGCGGTCACCAGATGGCGGGCGAACAGATTGCCCAGCATGCCACCGGCGCCGGTGATCAGCACCGTGCCGTCCGGACCGAACGAAGGGATCTCCTGGTCGGCAGCGGGAGCGGTGGCGCGGGCCAGACGCGGCGCCTTGGCCGCGCCCTGGCGTACGGCGAGTTCCTGCTCGCCCGATTCCAGGGCGGCGGGGACGGCGGTGAGCGAGTCCGGGTGGCCGTCGAGGTCCACCAGGATGACGCGGCCGGGATTCTCCGACTGCGCGGAGCGGATCAGGCCGGTCACGGTCGTCTGGGCCAGGCTGGTCGCCGGGTCGTCGGCGGCGGTGGCCACCGCGCCCTGGGTGAGGACGACCAGGCGCGAGTCCGCGAAGCGCTCCTCGGCCAGCCACGTCTGCAGCAGGGTCAGAGCGTGGTCGGCGATCTCGTGCGCCATGGCGACGGGCGAGTCGGCCTCGCCCGAGGCCGCCAGCGCGGACACCACCACGTGGTCCGGTGCCGTGGCACCGGACGCGACCGCCTCGACCAGCGCGGCCAGATCCGCGTACGTCTCACCCTCGACACCGAGGACACCGAGGCCGGGGACATCCGCGCCCACGACCGCCACGCGCCCGTTGAATCCGGACGCGGTCGGGACCGCGATCCAGTCCACGCGGAACAGCGCGTCCGCTGCGCCACCACGAGCCTGATCGGCACCCAGCTGCTCCGGGGACACCGCACGCAACGCGAGCCGCTCCACCGACGCCACCGGGGCACCGGTCACATCGGCCAGTTGCAGCGCCACCGTGCCGTTCGCGGCCGACGACAGCCGCACCCGCACGCTGTCCGCACCCACCGAATGCACTCGGACACCCGTCCAGGAGAAGGGCAGTCCGACCCCGTCCAGGTTCTCGGCCAAGTCGCCCAGGGCGATGGCGTGCAGTACGGCGTCCAGCAGTGCGGGGTGCAGACCGAACAGGTCCGCGCCGGGCTCCACGCCCTCGGGCAGCGCGACCTCGGCGTAGACCTCGCCGTCGCCCCGCCAGGCGGCCCGTACTCCCTGAAAGGCCGGGCCGTAGCCGAAGCCCGCCTCGGCCAGCCCCTCGTAGAGGCCGTCGATCTCGATCCGCTCGGCACCGGCGGGCGGCCAGACACTCAGCTCGAACGACGGGGCCGACAGCGGCGCGCTCTCCACGAGCACACCCGTGGCATGCCGCACCCACGGCACCTCGTCATCGCCCACATCGGGACGCGAGTGCAAGGCAAGGGCGCGGCGGCCGGAGTCGTCCTGGGCGGCCACGGCGATCTGCAGCTGAATTCCGCCGCGCTCGGGCAGGATGAGCGGCGCCTCAAGGGTCAGCTCCTCCACCAGATCGCAACCGACCTGCTCACCAGCGCGTACGGCCAGCTCCACGAACGCGGTACCGGGCAGCAGTACCGAACCCATCACCGCGTGATCGGCCAGCCACGGATGCGTCTCCAACGACAGCCGTCCGGTGAACAGGAAGCCCTCGAAGTCCGGCAGTTCGACGGCCGCGCCCAGCAGCGGGTGACCGGCGGCGCCCAGACCGGCGGAGGCGACATCGCCCACCGTGGCCGGGACCTCGATCCAGTAGCGCTCGTGCTGGAAGGCGTACGTGGGCAGGTCTGTACGGCGTGCGCCGGTCCCCTCGAACACCGTGTCCCAGTCCACGGACGCGCCCTGCGACCACGCCTCACCGAGGGAGGTCCAGAAGCGGTCCAGGCCACCCGCGTCACGGCGCAGCGACCCGATCGCGGCCGCGTCCAGCCCGGCGTCCTCGGCGGTGTCCTGCACGCCCATCGTCAGCACCGGATGGGCGCTGGACTCGATGAACACACCGAAGCCCTCGTCGAGCAGTCGCCGGACGGCGCCTTCGAGTTCGACGGTGCGACGGAGGTTGGTGAACCAATACTCGGCGTCCAGCTCCGGACCCTCGACCCACTCCCCCGTCACCGTCGACAGGAACGGCACCGTGGCCGCCTGCGGCTGTACGGGGGCCAGCAGCTCCAGCAGCTCATCGCGCAACAGCTCCACCTGCGCGGAGTGCGACGCGTAATCCACCGGCACCCGGCGGGCCCTTATGCCATCCGCTTCGCAGGACGCCAGCAGCTCATCCAACGCGGCCGGTTCGCCCGAAACCACCACGGCCGAGGGGCCGTTGACGGCCGCCACCGAGATGCGCTCCTCGCCCCACGGCGCGATCCGCTCCCGTACCTCGGACACGGGAAGCGCCACCGACACCATGCCGCCCAGACCCGCCAGCACCCGGCCAATCGCCTGGCTCCGCAGCGCCACCACACGCGCCGCATCCTGCAAGGACAGAATCCCCGCCACACACGCGGCCGCGATCTCACCCTGCGAGTGACCGACGACCGCAGACGGCTCGACGCCGAACGAACGCCACAGCTCAGCGAGCGACACCATCACCGAGAACAGCACCGGCTGAACCACATCGACGCGCTCCAGCGACGGCGCACCCTCCACGCCCCGCAGCACATCCACCAACGACCAGTCGGTGAACTCCGCCAGCGCGGCGGCGCACTCGTGGACACGGGCCGCGAACGCCGGTGCCGTGTCCATCAACTCCACGGCCATGCCCGCCCACTGCGAGCCCTGCCCCGGGAACACGAACGCCGTCTTGTCGGACGTCCCGATGGCCTGGACCGGAACCTCACCCTGGGCCAGCGCCGTCAGGGCGCGGATGAAGTCGTCCCGGTCGGTGCCCACCAGGACCGCGCGCCGATCGAAGGCGGCGCGGGTGGTGGCCAACGAGTAGCCGATGTCGGCCGGACGCAGACCCGGGTCGGCGTCGAGGTGGGCCAGCAGCTTGGCGGCCTGCGCGCGCAAACCCGCCTCGCCCCTGGCGGACAGCGGCCACGGCAGCGCACCGCCGGTCTCCGGGGTGTCCTGCTGCGCGTCCAGCTCCTGCCGGGGCTCCGGGGCCTGCTCGATGATGGTGTGCGCGTTGGTGCCACTGATGCCGAACGACGACACGGCGGCGCGACGCGGACGGCCGGTCTCCGGCCACTCCAACTGCTCGGTGAGCAGCGACACCGCGCCCATCGACCAGTCCACATGCGGCGACGGCTCGTCCACGTGCAACGTCCTGGGGAGCACACCGTGCTCGATGGCCTTGACCATCTTGATGAGCCCGGCAACACCGGCCGCAGCCTGCGTGTGCCCGAAGTTCGACTTCACCGAACCGAGCCACAGCGGCACGTCCTCGGTGCGCTCCTGCCCGTAGGTGGCGAGCAGCGCCTGCGCCTCGATCGGGTCACCCAGCGTCGTACCCGTACCGTGCGCCTCGACGGCGTCCACCTCTGCGGCGGACAGTCGGGCGTTGGCGAGCGCCTGCCGGATGACGCGCTGCTGGGACGGGCCGTTGGGCGCCGTCAGACCATTCGAGGCGCCATCCTGGTTGATCGCGGAGCCGCGTACGACCGCGAGCACCGGGTGACCGTTCTTCCGCGCGTCCGACAGCCGCTCCACGAGCAGCATGCCGACACCCTCGCCCCACGCCGTACCGTCAGCGGCGGCCGCGAACGGCTTGCAGCGGCCATCGGTGGCGAGGCCGCGCTGCTTGCTGAACGCCACGAAGGTGCCGGGGGTGGCCATCACGGTGACACCGCCCGCCAGGGCGAGCGAGCATTCGCCGTTACGCAGCGCCTGCACCGCCATGTGCAGGGTGACCAGCGACGACGAACACGCCGTATCGACCGTGACCGCCGGGCCCTCCAAACCGAACGTGTACGAGACGCGGCCCGAAGCAACGCTGCCCGAACTCGCGGTGCTGATGTAGCCCTCAAGACCATCCGGCGCGCGGTGCAGCAGCGTGCCGTAGTCGTTGTACATCACGCCCGTGTAGACACCGGTCCGGCTCCCGCGCACGGTCCCCGGGTCGATGCCCGCACGCTCGAACGCCTCCCACGACGTCTCCAGCAGCAACCGCTGCTGCGGATCCATCGCGAGGGCTTCGCGCGGGCTGATGCCGAAGAACACCGGGTCGAAGTGGTGGGCGTCGTGCAGGAAGCCGCCGTTGCGGGCGTAGCTGGTGCCCCGCTGATCCGGGTCGTCGCCGTACAGCGCCTCGGTATCCCAGCCACGGTCGGTGGGCATGTCGGTGATGGCGTCCGTGCCCTCGGTGACCAGCTTCCACAGGTCCTCGGGCGAGGCCACGCCACCGGGGAAACGGCAGCTCATCGCCACAATGGCGATCGGCTCGTCATCCCCCGCCCTGACAGCCGCGACCGGTCCGGCCACATCCTCCTGGCTGCCCTGGGCCTCGGCCCGCAGGAACGTGGCGAGGGCGATCGGGTTCGGGTAGTCGAAGATCAGCGTGGCGGGCAGCCGGACACCGCTGACCGAGGTCAGACGGTTGCGCAGCTCGACAGCCGTGAGCGAGTCGAAACCGACCTCACTGAACGCACGCTGCGGTTCGACCGCTTCGGGCCCGGCATAGCCGAGTACGGCCGCCACCTGCGCACGCACCACACCCAGCACGATCGCCTCGGCCTCGGCCACGGAGGCCCCGGCCAGCTGCCGCGCCAGCGCACCGGACCGCGCGGCCGCAGCGGCCCGAGCAGCCCGCCTCGGCGGTACGCGCACCAGGCCACGGAAGAGCGGCGGCAGCATCCCCGCACCCGCCTGCTCACGCAACGCCGCCAGGTCGAGCGGCACCGGCACCAGCAGCGCCTCGTCAGCGGCGTCCGCCAGGTCGAACAGCTCCAGGCCCTGGTCAGCGGTGATGGCGCCGATGCCGCCGCGCTGGAGGCGGGCGATCTCCGCCTCGTCCAGGTCTCCGGCCATGCCGCCGGACTCGGCCCACAGGCCCCAGGCGAAGGACGTGGCGGGCAGGCCCTGGGCGCGGCGGTGCTGGGCCAGGGCGTCGAGGAAGGCGTTCGCCGCCGCGTAGTTGCCCTGCCCCGCGCCACCGAAGACACCAGCGGCGGAGGAGAACAGCGCAAAGGCGGCCAGGTCCAGGTCCGCCGTCAGCTCGTGGAGGTTCCAGGCCGCGTCCACCTTCGGGCGCAGCACAGCCGCCATACGCTCCGGGGTCAGCGATCCGATCACACCGTCGTCCAGCACACCGGCGGTGTGCATGACGGCCGTCAGCGGATGCTCGGCGGGAACGGACGCGATGACGCGAGCCAGCGCGTCCCGGTCGGCCACGTCGCAGGCGACCCACTGCGCCTCGGCGCCCAACTCGGCCAAGTCAGCCGTCAGTTCAGCGGCACCGGGAGCCTGGTCACCACGGCGGCTGACCAGCAGCAGCCGTCGTACACCGCGCTCGGTCACCAGATGGCGGGCGAAGAGATTGCCCAGCGTGCCACCGGCACCGGTGATCAGTACCGTGCCGTCCGCGTCGAAGACGGCGGGCTCCCGGTCGGTGGCCGGGGCGATGGCGGTCCGGGCCAGACGCGGAGTCATGACCGCGCCCTGGCGTACGGCGAGTTCCTGCTCGCCCGCTTCCAGGGCGGCGGGGAGAGCGGCGGGCGAGTCCGCGTGGTCATCCAGGTCCACCAGGATGACGCGCCCGATGTTCTCCGACTGCGCGGAGCGGATCAGGCCGGTCACGGTCGCCTGCGCGGGCTCGGTCACCGGGTCGTCGGTGCCCGTGGACACCGCGCCCTGGGTGAGGACGACCAGACGCGAGTCCGCGAACCGGTCCTCGGCCAGCCATGTCTGCAGCAGAGCGAGGACGTGATCGGCGCTCTGATGCGCCACGGTGGCAGGCGAGTCGGCCTCGCCCGAGGCCGTCCGCGCGGACACCACCACGTGGTCCGGTGCCGTGGCACCGGACGCGACCGCCTCGACCAGCGCGGCCAGATCCGCGTACGTCTCGGCCTCGACACCGAGGGCACCGAGGCCGGGGATGTCCGCGCCCACGACCGCCACGCGCCCGTTGAATCCGGACGCGGTCGGGACCGCGATCCAGTCCACGCGGAACAGCGCGTCCGCTGCGCCACCACG
>NZ_JBHWJI010000108.1:11512-13297 GCF_042731515.1 Streptomyces sp. NPDC059850 | reverse complement strand
ACGGGCTTGAGGGAGGTGGTGGAGACGGTCTCCAACGACTTGCGGGACCACCCGCGCCGGATGCCCAGCAGGTCGGCCGCCCGTCCGGGGGCAGGGGGTAGCCCCGGGGCGTAGCGCCCGGGGCAAGCCCCCGGCGCTAGATCACCAGGCTCAGCAGGCCCGCCACCGCGAAGCCCGCCACCGACAGCACGGACTCCAGCACCGTCCACGACTTGAGCGTGTCCCGCTCGGAGATCCCGAAGTACTTCGCGACCATCCAGAACCCGCCGTCGTTGAGGTGCGAGGCGAAGATCGAGCCCGCCGAGATCGCCATGATGACCAGTGCCAGATGGGCCTGTGAGTAGTCACCCGAAGCCAGCATCGGGGAGACGATCCCCGTGGTGGTGACGATGGCGACGGTCGCCGAGCCCTGGGCGACCCGCAGCACCACGGAGATCAGGTACGACAGCAGGATGACCGGCAGGCCCGCGCTGTCGAAGGCGTCCGCGAGGGCCTGGGCGACACCGCTGCCCTTGAGGACGGCGCCGAAGACGCCGCCCGCGCCGACGATCAGCAGGAGGTTGCCGACGGGCTTGAGGGAGGTGGTGGAGACGGTCTCCAACGACTTGCGGGACCACCCGCGCCGGATGCCCAGCAGGTAGTACGCCAGCAGCAGGGCGATCGTCAGCGCCACGAAGGGGTGGCCGAAGAACTCGATGACCGAGCGGCCGGTGCTCGGGTCCAGCGCGATCGAGGAGAAGGTCGCGCAGAGGATGAGGATCAGCGGCGTACCGATGATGGCGAGGACCGTGCCCACCGACACCGGCTGCTCCGTGGGCTGCCTGCCGGCGGCGCGCTGCTCGGCCTCGACCGCCTCCCGGGCCTCCTCCGCCGCCTCGAGCATGTCCTGCGGTACGGGGACGAAGAGGCGGTTGCCGATCCAGGCGGCGTACGCCCACGCGGCGAGCACGGACGGGATGCCGACGAGGACGCCCATCAGGATGACCCAGCCCAGGTCGACATGGAGCAGTCCGGCGGCGGCGACCGGGCCGGGGTGCGGCGGCAGGAAGGCGTGGGTCATGGACAGCCCGGCCAGCAGCGGCATCGCGTAGAGCACGATCGACTTGCCGCTGCGCTTGGTGGCCGCGTAGACGATCGGCGCGAGGACGAAGATGCCGACGTCGAAGAAGACCGGTATGCCGAAGATGAGGCCGGTGAGGCCCATGGCGAGCGGGGCGCGCTTCTCCCCGAAGAGGCCGAGCAGACGAGAACTGAGCGCCTCGGCACCGCCGGAGACCTCCAGGATCGCGCCGAGCATGGTGCCCAGGCCCATGATGATGGCGACGTGGCCGAGGATGCCGCCCATGCCGGTTTCGATGAGCGAGACCGCGTCGGACTTCTGGACCGTGCCGAAGAGTTCGGTGACCGAGAGCCCGGCGGCCAGGCCGACGGCTATGGAGACGCCGAGCAGCGCGATGAAGGGCTGGAGCCTGACCTTGATGATCAGGTAGAGCAGAAGGGCGATGCCCAGGACGGCGACGGTCAGCAGACCGGCGGTGCCGGGGATGATCGCGAGCAGACCACCGGTGTGGGGTGGGGTCTCGGCAGCGGGAGCGGCCGCGAGCAGCATGGAGGACTCCGGAAAGTGGGTAGGCGATATCGCCGCACGGCGGGGGGCCGCGCGCGGGGGATGTGATCGGGGTTCGGGTGATCAGGGATCTCATCCTGGAAGTGGGGGGTCCCGGGGCGGGCGGGGGTTAGTAAACCCCCCCCCCCCAGGCCATCAGGGGGGCACAGACCAGAACC